>NZ_SSXE01000127.1 GCF_021699195.1 Nonomuraea sp. MG754425
GGTCGTTTCTTTCGCCACCGTATTCCGGTGGCGGATTCAATAACGCACCGCGAATTAACTCGTCGCACATGCCCGGACACGCCGCGCATCAGCGCGATCGGAGTGGCGGCGCGGGCGGGTTTTCGGCCGTGAACTGCGGGTATCGAGCCGTCCGCGTGGAATGGCCCAGGAAGGCGGAAGTGCTGATGGAAAAGCAGGGACTTGTCGTTCTGATCCGGGTTGCGGGGGATCTGATCACCCCCTAGGGTTTCTGACACATGCTTACGAGCTCGGAAAACTTGATGGTGAAGAAACCCCGATGCCCTGGCGACGGCCATGGGGCGCCCGGCCGGCCGCACCGGCCGGTGATGGGCTCCACGGCGGCATCGAGGCGGCGAATTCACCGCGTGTGAACACGCGTGAAATTCCGTTCCTTTCAGGAGGTCTGTAATCTCTATGGCTTCGTACTATGAGCAGGTCGGCGCTTCCGCCATTCGCGACGTGGTCGACCGCTTCTACACGGTGGTCCTCGACGACGTCGAGCTCAAGCCGTATTTCGACGGTGTCGACCTGGCGCGGCTCAAGCGGCACATGGTCGTGCTGCTGTGCTCCGTCCTGGGCGGCCCCGAGGCGTACGAAGGCCGTGACCTGGGCGACGCCCACCAGGGCATGGGCATCTCCGGCGAGCACTACGAGAAGGTCGGCGGCATCCTGGTGACGGTGCTCCGCGACGACTTCGCCGCCGGTGACGACCTGGTGGAACACGTCGTGGGCGTGCTGGGCCAGGTGCGCGGGGCCATCGTGGAAAGGCCCGTCGGGGCCGCGGGATAAGTGGACACGCAAGCTCTGAAGGGTAGCTGGCATCTGGTCGCCCAGTCGGGGGATCAGGTGCCGCTGTTCTTCTACTCCGCCCTGTTCCTCATGTACCCGGAGACCCGCGGCCTGTTCCCGGTGTCGATGGCCACCCAGCGCGACCGGCTGGTCGGGGCGCTGGGCCACGTCGTCAGCAACGTCGACCGGGTGGCCGAGCTGGTGCCGTTCCTCCAGCAACTGGGCCGCGACCACCGCAAGTTCGCGGTGCTCTCCCAGCACTATCCGGCGGTCGGTCAGGCGCTGCTCGCCACCTTGGAGCACTTCCTCGGCGATCGCTGGACCCCAGCCCTGGCGCACGAGTGGACGGCCGCGTACGGGCTGGTCGCCAAGGTGATGACCGAGGCGGCCGAGGAGTCGTCGGCGACGTCGCCGCCCTGGTGGGAGGGCGAGGTCATCCTGCACGAGGTGCGCGCCCCCGGCATCGCGGTCATCCGGGCCCGCCTGAACTACCAGTACCCCTTCCGCGCCGGGCAGTCGGCCTCGGTCTCGGTCCCGTTGCGGCCGAGGTTGTGGCGCTTCTACTCCTTCGCCAACGCGCCGCGCCGCGACAACACCGTCGACCTGCACGTACGCGTGGTCGACGGCGGCGCGGTCAGTACGGCCCTGGTGCACGGCACGCAGCGCGGCGACGTCCTGAAGGTCGGCGCGCCCGTGGGCGAGCGGCTGACGCTCGGCCCGAACAGGCAGGGAGACCTCCTGCTCGTCGCGGGCGGCACGGGCCTGGCCCCGCTGAAGGCGCTGGTGGAGCAGGTGGCCTACGAGGGCCCGCACCGCTCGGTCCGCCTGTTCGTCGGCGCCCGCACCTCCCGCGAGCTGTACGACGCCGAGGCGCTGGCCAAGCTGGAGGCCGAGAACTCCTGGCTGCGCGTGGTGCCCGTGGTCTCCCGCGACGCCTTCTTCAGCGGCGAGCACGGCCACGTGGTGGACGCCGCGTTGCGGGCCTGGCGCGACCAGGACGTCCTGGTCTGCGGTTCCGAGGAGATGGTGCAGGGCTCCGTCTCCCGGCTCCTGGACGCCGGCGTGCCACCCGCGCGCATCCGTTTCGACGAGTTCACCACTGCTGGAGGTAGGGAGCCGTGACGGAAGAGACGCCGTGGGGACAGCGCCCATCGGACGACCGCCAGCGGCTCACCCCGGACCGGGTGCGCAACAAGGCGTTCTCCCGCACCAAACTCGGGCACCGCGGATTCAGCGAGGACGAGGTCCGGGCCTTCCTGTACCGCATCGCCGAGGACATGGCGAACGGCGACATGGAGAAGGCCGACCTGCGCGCCGAGGTGGAGCGGCTGAAGAACTGGTACAAGGACCGCGGCACGGACGTCGGAGCCACGGGCCAGCCGCCCAGGCTCAACGTGGACGCGGTCAACCTGCTCTCCCGGGCCCAGCAGACGGCGGACGCCCAGATCGCCGAGGCCGAGGACTACGCCCGGCGGCTGGTGCGCCAGGCCCGCCAGCAGTACGAGGACATGTTGCAGGAGGCGCAGCAGCAGGCCGAGGCCGCCGCCAACCAGGCGGTGAGCGTCTATCGCTCCAGCGACGGGTACCAGTCCGTCGAAGCCGAGGAGCTCGAACGCCGGATCGCCTACCTGCGCACCTTCGCGGAGGTCACGCAGGTGCAGTTGCGCGCGGTGCTCGAAGGGCTGACGCACGAGGTGAACAAGCTCGGCAACCTGCCGGACGCGGGCCGGAACGTCGCGTACTCCTCCTTGCCGCGCCACGAGTGAGGGCGTGAACCGGACGGACGGGCCCGCGCGGCGGCGGTCGCGCGAAAGTTTCACAGCGGCTTGACCCCGGGAGTCAGCGGGCGCAAAGTGTGTCTCACTCGCTCGATTTAATTTGGACGACAGCCAAACTAAATCCGGGTGTCGAGAGCCGGCCGGCCCGCGCACGAACCGTCCGAGAGAAGGGTCAACCATGCGCAGAATCGCGCGTACCGCCGTGCCCGTCACCGTGCTGACGATCACCCTGGGCCTCTTCGCCCCGCCGGCGCTCGCCGCCACCTGGTCCTCCACCGACCAGTGGGGCACCTGGACCAACGGCGGCTACACCCTCTACAACAACATCTGGGGCGGCGGCGCCGGCCCGCAGACCATCTGGGCCAACAGCTACGGCAACTGGGGCGTGTGGGCCAACCATCCCAACACCGGCGGGGTGAAGGCGTACCCGAACGCCACCCGGTACGTCGGCCGGCGCATCAGCGCGCTCGGCAGCGTCACCAGCCAGTTCAACGTCACCGTGCCGGGCGCCGGCTCGTACGCGACGGCGTACGACATCTGGGACACCGGCCACGCGTACGAGATCATGCTCTGGATGAACAAGCAGGGCGCGGTCGGGCCACTCGGCTCCCGCCAGACCGGCGCCTCGGTGGGCGGCCACAACTGGGACGTCTATCGCGGCAGCAACGGGTCCAACCAGGTCTTCTCGTTCGTCAGGACCGGCAACACCAGTTCCGGCAGCGTGGACATCAAGGCCGTGCTCAACTGGCTGCGCACGAACGGCTGGATGGGCGACGTGACGCTCGGCGACGTGCAGTTCGGCTACGAGATCACCTCCTCCAGCGGCGGCATGGACTTCCGCACCAACAGCTTCTCGGTCTCGTCCTCCTGACCGCCGCGCGACCCGGACCGCCGGTGACGTGCGCGGCCCGGGTCCCCGCCGAACCTGACCGGCATGGAGTTTCAGCAGGTCAGAGGCTGTTCAGAGCACGATTCTGTCTTCGCGTGGCCGGTGATACCGCCGACATACCGGGCCTGACTAACGTCGCTCCCGCCAATGAGGCCCGCACACGAGGAGCAGTCGTGCCCCGTTCGAGACACGCCGGCGCCGTCGCGATCACCGCGATCGGCGTCGGAGTGCTTTTTGCCGTGCCCGCGTCCGCCGACCCGGCGGAGCCGGCGGCGACCACACCGGCGACCACACCGGCGGCGACCATCGCCCCGGTCGTCCTGGCGGCCGAGTCGCAGCCGGTGCCGGACCGCCCGGTCCTGGCCGGGCTCAAGGCGTCCGCCGCCCGGCAGGGCATCTCCCTGGAGGCGGCGGTGGACGCCTACGTCGCCGAGCGGACCGGACCCCGCGAGCGGGACGCGTCCGGCGACCTGCTCACCCCCGACATCGCGATCGACGACCTGGAGGTCTCCGAACTCGAGGACCTGAGGTACCTCGCCAAGCTGGACGGGACCGGCCTCGCCGAGGCGATCGACCGCCACGGCTGGCAGTCCGACTACATGGAGATCCGGGAGAAGCTGAGGGAGTCGTTCCCGGCGGAGTTCGCCGGGGCGGAGCGGGAGAGCGACGGATCCGGGGTCTGGTTCGGCTTCAAGGACGAGGTGCCGGACGAGGCCGTGCGCCTGGCGCGCACGCTGCCCGTCACCGTGCGCCTGCAGGGCGGGCAGGGCTTCTCCGAGACGGAGATCGCGCAGGCCAAGACCCTGGTGCACGCCGACATCAACAAGCGCGCCGGGGTCGCCGGCAACGCCACCTCCTACGACGTGCGCACGGGCGCGATCAACGTCGAGGTCGAGTACGCCGCCACCGCCAGGTCGGCCGAGCAACCGGAGGCGCTCGCGACGGTGGCGGCCACCGCCGTGCCCCTCGCGGGCCGGATGCACGTCAACGTGACCAAGGCCGACCTCGACTCGGGCGACGAGGACAAGATCGTCCGGGGTGGCGCGCACTTCGACGACTGCACCACCGGATTCATCCTGCGCGGCATCCCCAGTCCGCACCACAAGCGCGTCGCCACCGCCGGGCACTGCGGGAAGCCCAAGTCCTACCGCTACTACCAGAACCACAGCAGCGACGGCGGGGCCACGAGCACCAAGCGGATGTGGTGGCACTACGGCAAGTGGGGCGACCTGGCCTACTACACGACCGGCGCCTACACCGGCAGCCCCACCTTCTACTCGGCCTGGCACACCAAGCGCAGCGTCACCAGCCGGTCCGGCCGGCCGAGCGTCGGCGACTACGTGTGCCACTTCGGCAAGAGCAGCGGCCGCTCCTGCAGTTACGTGCACATCAGCGACCTGGACTACAGCGGCGTGGAAGGCCGCGTGGTGGTGCGGGACTACGTCAGCGAGGGCGGCGACAGCGGCGGCCCCTGGTACTACGGCAACAAGGCGATCGGCATCCACTCGGGCTGGAAGAGCTCCTTCACCGGCCGGCGCTACTCGACCTTCACCCCGGTCTACCTCTTCCGCAACCGGAACTTCGACGTCTACCTGAAGTGAGCCGTCCCGGCGCCGCGCGGCGCCGTTGATCTGGAGTGCGCTCCAGGAAGGAGACTCTCAGTCATGAGATATCGCACGATCGGAACGGACCCGGCGACGCGCCGCGAGGTCAGCGTGCTGAGCCTCGGGGCGATGCGATTCGGTACGTACACGGACGAGGCGACGTCGATGGCGATCCTGGATCGCTACGTCGAGGCCGGCGGCACCTTCATCGACACCTCCAACAACTACGCGTTCTGGGCCAACGGCGGCCAGGGCGGCGAGAGCGAGACGCTGCTCGGACGCTGGCGGCGCAGCCGCGGTGTCGGGGACGAGATCGTCATCGCCACCAAACTGGGCGCCCGGCCGCTCGCCCCCGGCACCGGCTACGTCGACAACGCCGAAGGGCTGTCGGCCAAGGCGATCCGCGAGGCGTCCGAACGCAGCCGGGAACGGCTCGGCATGGACAAGCTCGACCTGCTCTACGCCCACATCGACGACCCGCGGGTGCCGCTGCGGGAGACCGTGGAGGGCTTCGCCTCCCTGGTCGCCGAGGGGCACGCCGGGCTGCTGGGGGTCAGCAACCACTGGACGTGGCGGGTGGAGCGGGCCAGGGCGCTGGCCCGGTCGGCGTGCCTGCCCGGGTACGAGGTGCTGCAGTACCGGCACACCTACCTGCGCCCGCGTACCGACCTGCCCAGCGAGCTGTCGCCGGACGGCGCGCCGGGCGGCGCCGGCGGCGACCTGCTGTCCTACCTGCGGGAGGAGCCCGATCTCACGCTGGTGGCCTACTCCCCGCTGCTGGTGGGCGGCTACACCCGCGCGGACCGTCCGCTGGAGGCCGAGTTCCAGCACGCGGGCACCACCGCGCGGCTGGCGGCGGTGCGGGAGGTGGCCGCGGAGACGGGCGCCACCGTCAACCAGGTGGTGCTGGCCTGGCTGATCGGCGCCGACGTTCCGGTGATCCCGCTGGTGGGGGCGTCCTCGGTGACCCAGCTCGACGAGAGCCTGGCCGCCGTCGAGCTTGACCTCACCCCGGACCAGCGCGCCAGGCTGGACGCGGCGCGCTAGCCTGCGCGCCGGTCGGTGGCGCGCCGGTCGGCGGGAGGGATCGTCGTCAGCCGGCTCGTCCGCGCAGCGTGCGCAGCCGGACCTGCGGGCGGCCGTGTCGGCCGGAACCCGGCCGGCACCTGGTCGAGGTGCGGCTGCGGCTGCGGCGGGTGGCGCCGGAGCGAACCCGTGCGAGACGCGGCTGTCACCCGGCGGGAACGGCGTCCTGCTCCCGAAGCTGTCGCCACCTCCCGGCGGCTGTGAGCCGGATCACGGTTGAGGTTGACCCGGGGGCAGGGTGGAAGCTCGGCGCAGCGGCACGACGCCGATCTGGACCCGATGGAGCTGGAGCAGCGATCCATGACGATCACCCTTTCCGAGCAGGACAAGAGCACCCTGCGGACCGCCGCGTACGGCGCGGTGTCGCTGATGGCCGCCGCCGGTGCCGCCGGCCGGCCCCACAAGATCGCCGCCGGCGGCAGCATCGCGCTGGGCTCGGCCACCGGCCTGGTCGGGCACGTGCTCGCCGAGTACCCCAAGGGCAGGGACCTGGCCGGCCGGTCCGTGGCCGAGATCGCCGACCGCGTGCTGCCGGCCCTGAGTGCGGCCATAGACCTGCTGAAGGAGCAGGATCCGGTCGAGGCCGGCAACTTCCGCAGCACCGTCCTCGTCGCCGTCGAGAGCACCCGGATCGACCAGGGCCGGCCGAGCCCCACCATGGCCGAGATGGCTCGCAAGATCGCCGAAGCCCTCGACGCCACCGGGGGAGCCGCCGCGGACGACGCCGTGCCGCAGGCCGCTGCCGGACAGGACCGCCCGGAGCTGCGGCGGGCGATCGAGGAGATCGTCGATTCCGGTTTCGCCGGGGTGTCGCTGCGCGTGAACGACGAGAGCGGCGAGTGGGCCGGCAGCGCCGGAGTGGCCGAGCTGGACGGGGCCGCGAAGCCGCCGATCGAGGGACACGTCCGGATCGGCAGCAACACCAAGACGTTCACCGCGGCCCTGGTGCTGCGCCTGGTGGCCGAGGGCAAGGTCGGGCTGGACGTCCCGGCGGCGGACCACCTGCCCGAGTTCGGGCTGGACCGGCGGATCACGGTGCGGATGCTGTTGCAGCACACCAGCGGGGTGTTCAACTTCAGCGGCGAGGTCTACGACGACGGGACGGTCGTGCCCGGGATCCCCATCCCCTACGGCACCACGGGCGAGGCGTGGGTGGACAACCGGTTCAAGGTCTACCAGCCGCGGGAACTGGTGGAGCTGGCGCTGTCCAAGCCGGCACGGTTCGAGCCGGGGACGGGCTGGAGCTACTCCAACACCAACTACGTGCTGGCCCGGTTGCTGATCGAGAAGGTCACCGGCCGCACCTACGCCGAGGAGATGCGGCGGCTGATCCTGGGGCCGCTCGGGCTGTCGGGCACCGTGGTGCCGGACACCTCGCCGGAGATCCCCGAACCGCACGCGCACGCCTACTACCGGTACGAGGACGCCGGCGGGCAGCGGACGGTCGACATCACCCGCCAGAACCCCTCGTGGATCTCCACCGGCGGTGACATGATCTCGACCACCCGGGACCTGCACACCTTCATCTCCGCGCTGCTGGGCGGCCGGCTGCTGCCCGCGCCGCTGCTGACCGAGATGTGCACCCCGCACCCGACCGGCATCCCGAACATGGACTACGGCCTGGGCGTGTTCGTGGTGACCATCGACGGCGGCGGCACGGTCATCTCGCACAACGGCGCCGCCGTGGGCCACGCCGCGCTGATGTACAGCACCCCCGACGGCCGCAAGACCCTGACCGCCGCGCTGAACTGCGTGGACGACGCCGGCCTGTCCATCGCGGCGGCGTTCCAGAACGCCCAGCGAAGGCTCGTGGACGCGGTGTTCGGCGGTGGACCGGCCGATCCGGCCCAGCCGGCGGGCTGAGTGCCTGTGACCCGCGCGCCTCAGAGGCCGGACCCTTCCGGCCGGCTTCCGGGGGCTCGGCCGTGCAGGGCGGCGGCGGTGGCGGTGCCCGTCAGGCCCGCGACCGGCCCCTGGTAGAGGACCCGGCCGCCGTGCCTGCCGGGCCCGGGGCCGAGGTCCACGAGCCAGTCGGCGTGCCGGATGACGTCGAGGTTGTGCTCGATGACGACGACCGTGTGCCCCTGGTCCACGAGTTGGTCGAGCACGCCGAGCAGGACGCCGACGTCGCGCGGGTGCAGGCCGGTGGTGGGCTCGTCGAGCACGTAGAGGGCCGGGCCCTCCGAGTCCCGCAGCTCCCTGGCGATCTTGACGCGCTGGCACTCGCCGCCCGACAGCGTCGTGAGGGGCTGGCCGAGACGCAGGTAGCCGAGCCCGACCCGGTCGAGGTGGCGCAGCGCCCGGCGGATCTGCCGGTCGGGCAGCCGCTCGGCGGCGTCGGCGACGGTCAGGCCGTCGAGGTCGGCGATGGACAGGCCGTTGACGCGGTGACGCAGCACCTCGCCGGTGAAGCGCAGCCCCCGGCAGGTCTCGCACACGCTCTCCTGGCCCTCCATGAAGGCCAGGTCCGTGTAGATGACGCCCAGCCCCTTGCAGCCGGGGCAGGCCCCCGCGGAGTTGGCGCTGAACATGCTCGCGGGCAGGCCGCTGTGCCGGGCGAACAGCCGGCGGACGGGCGTGGCGATGCCGGTGTAGGTGATGGGGGTGGAGCGGCGGTTCGTGCTGACCGGCCGCTGGTCGATCACGATCGCGGCGTGCTGGGCGACGAGTTCGGCCGCCAGGCTCGACTTGCCCGACCCGGCGACCCCCGACAGCACGGTCAGGACGCGGGCGGGCAGGTCGAGCGTGACGTTCCCGAGGTTGTTGCGGGTGGCGTCCGCCACCGTGATCGTGCCCGCGGCGGCCCTGGGACGCTTCGTGATGGTCTCGCGGCCGGTGAGCGCCCGGGCCGTCGCCGTGCCGGCCCGTCGCAGCTCGTCGAACGTGCCCTGGAACACCAGGCGCCCGCCGTTCGCGCCCGCGTCCGGGCCGATCTCCACGATCTGGTCGGCGATCGCCATGACGGCGGGGTCGTGTTCGACGACCAGCACGCTGTTGCCCTTGTCGCGCAGCCGCCGCAGCAGGGCGGTCATGGAGCCGACGTCGTGCGGGTGCAGACCGACCGTGGGCTCGTCGAAGACGTAGAGCATCTCGACGAGGCTGCTGCCCAGGTGCTTGACGGTCTTGATCCGCTGCGACTCGCCGCCGGACAGGCTCGCGGTGGCCCGGCCCAGGTGCAGGTAGCCGAGCCCGATGGCGGCCATCGCCTGGAGCCGGTCGGTGAGCGCCGCCACGACCGGTGCGACGGCCGGCTCGCTCACCTTCTCCAGCACGGCGGCCAACTCGGCGATCTCCATGCGGGCCAGTTCGCCGATCGTGCGGCCCGCGACCGTGACGGCGCGGGCGGCCTCGTTGAGTCGGTCGCCGTGGCAGCCGGGGCAGGTCCCGGAGCGGGTGAAACGCTCGATGGTCTCCCGCTTGCGGTCGGACAGGTCGTCGGAGGTGCGCAGGTAGATGCGCTCGAACCGGTGCACGACGCCCTCGTACTCCTTGGGCGGCCTGGTTTCGAGGGCGGCGGCGTGCTCGCCGCCGTACAGCAGGGCCTGGCGCTCGGTCTCCGTCCAGTCGCGCAGCGGGGTGTCGGCGGCGAAGCTGCCGATGCCGGCGTACTGGGTGTGCCAGTAGCCGCCGTCGCCGAAGCCGGGCAGCAGGATCGCGCCCTGGGCGAGCGACCTGTCCAGGTCGAGGAAGCGGTCCACGGCGCTGACGACCACCTCGCCCAGCCCGGAGCAGGCCGGGCACATGCCGGAGGGGTGGTTGAAGGAGAACCGGTTCGACTCGCCCACCAGCGGCGTCCCGGCGCGGGAGAACAGCAGCCGCAGGTACGTCCAGGCGTCGGTGATCGTGCCCACCGTGGACCTGGCGTTGCCGCCGATGCGCCGCTGGTCGATCAGGACGACCGGCGAGAGCCCCCCGATCTCGTCCGTCTCCGGACGGGCCCACTTCGGCAGCCGGTTGCGGGTGAACGGCGGGAAGGTCTCGTTGAGCTGGTGCCCCGCCTCCGCCGCGATCGTGTCGAACACCAGCGACGACTTGCCCGACCCCGACACCCCGGCGAACACGACCAGCCGGCCGCGCGGGATGTCCACGTCCAGGCTCCGCAGGTTGTTGGTCCGGGCGCCGCGAATGCGGATGGTGTGCTGAGACATGAGCCCGAACCTACGAGCAGATGTGGCCGGATTCCGGCCGCGACTTCGGGGAGACTGGCGGCATGCCGGACGTCACCCAGCGCATCCTCGACCTGCTGGCCACCCTCCAGAGCGGCCGGGCGTTCACCGCCGACGAGCTCGTGGCGCGGCTCGGCGTCAGCGCCAGGACGTTGCGCCGCGACATCGACCGGCTGCGCGGCTACGGCTACCCCGTCCACACGCGGCCGGGCCCCGGTGGTCACTACCGGCTGGGCGCGGGCACGGCGCTGCCGCCGCTCGTCCTCGACGACGAGGAGGCCATCGCGACCCTGCTCGGCCTGGCCACCCTCGCCGCCACCGGCAGCGCCGCCGAGGGCAGCGTGGACGAGGCCGCCTCCCGCGCCTACGGCAAGGTCGACCAGTACCTGCCCAAGCGGCTGCGGCACCGGGCCGCCCAGCTCCGCGCGAGCCTGGAGACCGCCGTGGCCGCCGCGCCGAGCGTCAGCGCCGACGTCATGGCCACGCTGGCCGACGCCATCCAGCGCCGCCACCCGGTGGCCTTCGACTACGTCGGCAGGGACGGCACGGCCACGTCCCGGCAGGTCGAGCCGTACCGCCATGTGCACCACAACCTGCGCTGGTACCTGCTGGCCTTCGACACCGGCCGGGACGGCTGGCGGGTCTTCCGCCTCGACCGCGTCACCGGCCTGCGGGCCTCGACCGGCACGTACGCGCCGCGGCCGCTGCCCGCCGGCACCGCGCTCGACTACCTGCGGCGCGGGCTCGACAAGGACCGCGAGCGGGTCGTGCTGACCGTGCGGGCGCCGCTCCTGGCCGTCGCCGACGCCTTCAAGCACCAGGACGCCGAGCTCACGGCGACGGGCGACGAGCGCACCCGGGTGGTGCTGCGGCTCGACACCTGGCAGTGGTTGCTCCTGCACCTCGCCTTCCTCGACGCCCCCTTCACCGTCGAGGAACCGGCCGCCTTCCGGGCCGCCGTGGCGGGTTTCGGCCGGCGCCTGGCCGAGGCCGCCGACATCGGTGGGGAGGGCGACCTTCCCTTTTCGCTATAGCCACTCAGAGTAGTTGATCGCTACTTTCGGTAACGCTTCGGCTGGAGGCATGTCCGGACGAACCTCTCACAGCCATTTCCCCTAGTGCGATCGGGAGACTTTCGCATGCGCAAGATCATCATGGTGGTCCTGGCCGGCCTCGCGACCGGCGTCGTCGGCGCAGGTGGCGCCGTAGCGGCCTACGCGGCGCTCGGCGGCGCCCAGGGCCCCGGCGTCCGGGCGGCCGCCGTCGTCAACGCCGACGGCACCGTGGTCCGCTCCAAGGGCGTCACCGGCGTCCGCAAGATCGCCACCGGCCGCTACTGCATCGAGCTGGACTCCGACTACGACGCCTCGCGCAGCGTGCCGGTCGCCACCAAGCGGTGGGGCGCCCCCTGGAACTCCACCGTGTTCGTCAACGCCAACACCACCGACTGCGGCAGCGCCGAGCGCCACGTCTTCGTCGCGGGCGGCAACAACGGGGCGGGGGCGGACCTGGCCTTCCACGTGATCGTCCCCTGATCCGGCGGGGCCGGCGCGCGGCGGTCGTCGCGCGCCGGGCCCAAGGCGGTCGCGGATCGCCCAGCGGGCCCAGACCGGCAAGAGCGTGATCTCCTACCACTTCGCGGGCAAGGACGAACTGCTGGAGCAGGTCGTCACGCAGATCAACGCCGACACGTGGGCGGTCGTCCGCGCCGCCGTCGACGCCGAGCGCACCGCGTCCGGCAAGCTGCGGGCCTACATCCGCGCCAACCTCGGCCACCTCAGCTCGCACCGCTCCCACGTCCTCGCGGTGGCCGACATCGTGGGCAGCCACGCCGCCGCCGACGGCACCCCGCGCTTCGACGCGACCGCCGCCCCGGCGGCTGCCGAACTCCTGACCGAGATCCTGCGCCAGGGCCTGGCCGACGGCGAGGTCACCGACTTCGACCGGCTCGTCCAGAGCGCGACCGCCGCCCTGGAGGACGGCCTGCACGTGTGGCTGCAGCCCCGGCTCGTCGACGCCGGTCCGCGCGAGACCCTCGACCACCTGGCGCGGGCCGCCGAAGCCGCCGAACTCCTCAGGAAGGAGTACGGCGAGATCGACCTCAACGTGGGCTGCGAACTCAGCGTCTTCTCCGCCGGAGTCATCCCCGGCGCCTCCCACGAGCGGCGCGGCGCCAAACTGGCGTCCCCGCTGCACTGGCCGCTGTTCCCCTGGTTCAACCGGCGGCTCAACCGGCTCCTCGGCCGCGCCACCGGGGCGCAAGGCCCGGAGTCAGGGCTCTCACCAGCCGTTTCAGTGCCCATTCACTGCTTTTTCATCGTCGTTTCAACGCCGTGGTCAAGACTCTGCGGAAGCCTCCGGGAAACGGTGGCGCGGCGTGCTCGCGGCGAACGACGTCCCCGCGTCCACGCATCCACGCGTCCACGCGTCCACCAAGGGGGGAACCCCTGGCGCACCCACAGCCCACCGCCCCGGTGACCTGTTCCGGCGGGCGCGTTCGTGAGGAGAGGATGAGACAACAGCCGCACGAGCACCGGATCTCGGCCGGTCCGGTGCGCGACACGCTCACGCGCTTCGGCGCGGTGACCGTCGGCCGGAAGGCGTTCGAGCCGACGAGCCGGTGGAAGGCCGTCACGGACGCGGGGGGCACGGGGCCGGGTGGCTTCTACCACCTCGTCATCCCGCTGGCCGGTTCGGTGCGCCTGCACTGGGCCGACCGGGAGGTCTCGTCGGAGGTGGGGGACCTGCTGCTGCACGACGTGACCCGGGTGAGCAGCGCGCACTTCCGCCCGCCCAGCCCCGGAGCGCCGTTCGAGACGGCGGTCGCGGCGGTGCCCAGGTTCCTGCTGACCCAGCCGCAGGACCGGGTGGAGCCGCTGCTCGGCCGCAGCCTGGCGGCCGACCAGGGGATCGCGGCGCTGCTGGCGGACCTGGTCGGCAAGCTGGCCGAGCACCCGGAGACCTACCGCCCGTCCGACCGGGCGCGCCTGGGCCTCGTGGTCGCCGACCTGCTGTCGGCGCTGCTCGCCAACCTGCTGGACGACCGCCCCGTCATCGCGCCCTCCGGCCGGGACGCGCTCCTGCAGCGCATCCAGGACTTCGTCCAGGAGCACCTGCGCGACCCGGAGCTGACCCCGCGCGAGATCGCCGCCCGGCACCACATCTCCACCAGCTACCTGTTCCGCCTCTTCCAGGAGCAGGACACGACGGTCGCCGGGCACATCAGGACGCAGCGGCTCGAACGGGCCCGCCGCGACCTGCTGGACCCGGCCCTGCGCCAGGTGCCCATCAGCAGCATCGCGGCCCGATGGGGGTTCACCCAGGCGGCCAACTTCAGCCGGGCCTTCCGGCGCGCGTACGGGCTGCCGCCCAGGGAACTGCGGCGCGAGCCGACCGGCCGCTGACCGTCGCGGCCGGTGGGCCCGCCGGGTGTTGCGCGCGGGCGGCCCGCTCACCCCGCCGCCGTCCCGGCGGTGCGCAGCAGTTCGGCGACCGATCCGGTGAAGCCGGGCAGCATGGCGGTGGCCAGGAGCCAGGCTCCTGGATCGTCCTTGACGGTGTCGCGCATGAGCGCCGCCAGGGCCGCGTAGCCGTCGCCGAGCCGCAGGCGGGTCAGCCGCGCGAGCACCGCGCCGGCGGGACGGGCGTGCTCCAGGGCCTGTTCCCAGGTGACCTGGCCGCGCCGCACGGCCTGGTCGAACCAGCGGGCGTTGCGCCCGATCCGGAACTCGGCGAGCACCTCCTCGACCGGGACGCCGGACCTCAGCCGGGCGTTCGGCCTGCCCCCGGAGTCCGGCGGCCCGGCGGCGGACTCGCGGCGGGAACCCTCCGGGCCGGTCCGGCCGGTCCGGATCCCGGCCCCGGACGCCTCGCCGCCGGGGCCGGGCACGGGCTCCTGGTCCGGCCAGGTCGGCCGCCGGGAGCAGAGGCGGTGGAGGTCGTGCCGGCTCCGCTCGTCGAGGTGGGGCGCCAGGGCGTCGTGGGCGGAGCAGGGCGCGGCTGCCAGCAGCGTCACGAAGGCGGCTCCGGCCCCGGTCGGTGAGGTCCCGGGGTGGCCGGCGGGCTGCGGCCAGGCCCCGTCCGCGGGACGCGCCGCGGCGTGGGCGAGCAGTTCGGCGACGGTGCCGGGGAAGTCCTCCAGCAGGGCGCGTACGGATCGCCAGGCGCCGACGTCGTCCCCCAGTCGCTCCCCGACCAGGCCCGCCAGCCGGCCGGCGAAGGCGTCCCACTCCCGCGCGGCGGGACCGGGTTCCGCCGGGCGCACGCGCATCGCCTCGAGGACCGCGGACGCCGGGGCGGCCTCGGTGACCATGGCCGCGCCGCCGAGCCGGGGGCCGAGCCCGCGCCGGATCGCGGTGCGCACGGCCTTGGCCCGGCTGCGCGGCGGGCAGGCCGCCCGCACCAGGTCCAGGTCCAGGTGGGCGGCGTGCTCGGCGACCGCGACGGGGTGGCGGGCGTAGAGCAGGTCGCGCAGGGCGCGGGGACAGTCCGGGTGCGCGGTGATGGCCGCGGCGGCGTCCTTGGCGAACGGTTCGCGGCGGGCCGCCTCGGTGAGGGCCGGCCAGTCCAGCGGCTCGCGCCAGGCCAGGCACTGGGACCGGTCGCCGGGGGACCTGGCGTCGTACAGTTCGGGCAGCAGGCCCGGTGTGCCCTCCGACCGGGTGACCGCCGCGCGCAGCGCCGTGGCGTCGCCGGTGCCGAGCACGGTCCGCAGGACGTCCGCCACCTCGGGTTCGAGCCGTTCGGCGGCGATCGCGGCGAGCCGTGGCACGCCGCCGCCGTGGTCGTGCAGCGCGAGCAGCGCGTGCACCTGCTCGGCGGCCCGCATGAGCAGCGGCTGCCGGGCGTCCAGGACCCGCCGGGCGTGGTCGAGCACCGGCGACAGATCCGCCGGCCGGGCCGCGGCGACGACCGTGCGGCGCAGCCGCCACGACCACGCCTGCTCGCGCCAGTGCGCCGTCCGGACCACCTGGGGGTGCCCCGTCGCGGCCAGCCGCTCCCGCACGTCGGCGCGCTTCCAGGTGGCTCCCCGGGCCAGCAGCGTCTCGGCGAACGGCGTGACGTCGCCGGCCAGCACCAGCCCGACCAGCCGCGCCAGCCTGGCCGGGTCGTGGATGAGGGCCACGTTGTCCAGCAGGGCGTCGAGGAAGCGGGGCTCGGCCTGGGCCAGCGCGTCGCTCAGCAGGCGGTCGGGGATGCGCGTGCCCTTCCTGAACACCGGCACCAGGACGTCGGCCGCCCCGGACAGCGGCCGGTCCCAGTCGGTGATGCCGGAGGCCGCGACCAGCGGCTCGACCTGCTCCCAGGGCAGCGCGCTCCTGCCCGGGTCCGAGACGGTCGGCGGCGTGGGCCGGCTGTTGATGTCGGGCTCCGGTGAGGTCGTCGGCGGTGATGAGGGCGCGCGGGCGTGAAAGGGCCGGCAGGAGAATGGCGTCGGCCGGGCTTTAGCCGTAAGGGGTTCTCGTCGATCGGGCGGGGGTGGCGAATATCCATGATCGGGGAATTCGGGTGCGCTGTCATCAGCACGAAGTACCCGGTTCTTTGACGTTGCGTCCATTCCCCGCGTCCATTCCCCGCGTCCATTTCCGGAAACTCGTCGAAGTCGTTTCGGAAAGCGGCGCCGGCCGTCCATGAGGCCCGCGCGGGTGAATCCCGGCGGGCCTCATGAACGGGGGCTCAGCAGCCCTTCGTGATCGCGGTCAGCGTGCGGGCGGCTCCGATGGAGTACTTCTTCTTGCCCTGGGTGCCGCCGTTCGTGGTCATGCAGATGGTGTAGTTCCGGCCGATGGCGTTCTTGATGTGCAGCTTCGCCGAGACCCGGTGCGAGCAGTGGTTGTTGAAGTAGACCGTGACGGACGTGCGGCCGTCACCCCACGAATAGTTGCTCCTGCCGCCCTTGGGACGGCTGCAGGCGAGGGCGGCCCGGTGCACCGGGGCGGTCGCCGCCGCCGAGGCGGACGTGCGGGCGGAGGTCTGGGCGGACGCCGCCTGCGCGGTCGCGACCGGCAGCGTGGTGAGCGCGCCCGCCGCCATCGTGGCGGCCAGCAGCGCTCGAAGGTTGCTCATGATGTCCTGACTCCTGCGGATGGTGATGTGCGTCGCGACGGGGGCGTACGCGGCAACCCCGTGGCGTGATCATCAAGTCTCACCGGAGGTCAAGGGAAAAGTCATCGGCCTGGAACGCACACCTTCTTGGCATCGCGTCCACCGCGACCCGCTCCCGGGGAGTCGTCAGCCGTCGCGGTCGAGTTCGGCCAGCCCGGCCAGGATGCGGTCCAGGCCGAACTGGAAGTCCTCGGCCGTGTGGCCGATCGAGCCGGTGTTCGCCTCGTCGGCGAACAGGCGGCAGAACCGGGGATAGCGGTCGGGGGTCATGACGCTCGCGAGGAAGCCGAAGTAGTCGCGCGCCCCGTCCGCGCCTGCGCCGGCGACGACCGGGTCGAGGGCGAGGCGGGCCTGCTCGCGGGCGTAGCCGTAGATCAGGGTCACGGCGCGGAGCTGGTCGTGCGGGGTCAGGGCGGTGTGCGCCAGGGCCGCGAGCATGCGTTCACCCCACAGCAGCTCGTTGGGCGTGCTCGGCGGGCCGGAGGCGGGCACCGACAGGACCCACGGGTGGCGGCGGTGCAGGTCGTGGATCTGCCAGGCGACGGCGGCCAGGGCCGCACGCCAGTGCCCGGCCTCGGGCGGCGGGCCGGACGGCGGCGCGGCGGCGGCGTCGCGCATCAGCACGACCAGGTCGTCCTTGGCGCGGACGTGCCGGTAGAGCGAGGTCGTCGCGGACCCCAGGGCGGCGGCGACGCGGGCCAGGGACACCGCGGCGAGCCCCTCCCGATCGGCGATGCCGATCGCCGCGGCGACGATCCGCTCCAGGCTGAGCGCGGGCCGCGGGCCGGACCGGGCCTCGCCGGTTCCGCTCTCGCCACGTGTGCGCGCGGCCCGCCACGCGAGCTCGATGCCGGACGGCGTGCGTGTCCTGTGCTGCTCGCCCATCACGGCCTTCCCCTCGACCTGCGCTGTGCTCGAAAGTATATGGTGGCGAACGCCATTCGCCATTATGGTGAACGCCATACGCCATCAACGGGAACGGAGAGGACGACATGAACGGACGCACGCCGCCCGTGGTCGTGGGAACGTGGGCGGGCGCGGGCTTCACCGCCCTGACCCTGCTCTACCTGGCACTGCTCACGGTGATGACGGCGCAGGGGCTGCCGTTCCCGCCCCAGGAGCCCTACACGACCGCGTTCCACGTGATCATGTTGCTGTCCGCGCTGGTCATGGTGCCGCTGTGGTGCGCCGTGCACCTCGCCGTCCCGGCCGGCCGGCAGGTGTTCACGCTCGCGGCGACGGCGTTCGCCGTCATGCTGGCCGTGGTCGTGTGCGCCAACCGGTTCGTGGCCCTGACGATGGTCAGGCAGAGCCCCGGCCTGGGCCGGACCGCGGGCCTGGAGTGGTTCCAGCCCTACGGCTGGCCGTCGCTGATGTTCGCCTTCGAACTGCTCGGCTGGGGCCTGTTCTTCGCACTGGCCTGCCTGTTCCTCGCCGCGGCCTTCCGGGGGCGCGGCCTGGAACGCGGCATCGCCGCGGCCTTCGGGGTGGTGGGCGTGCTCAGCCTGGGCGGCGCGATCGCGCTGTTCGTGGACTCCACCGCGCTCATGGGAGCGGTCGCGCCGGTGGCGTGGGGGCTCGGGCCCGCCGTCGGCGCCGTCCTGGTCGTGGTCTGGCTGAGGTCGGGAGCGGTGCGATCACGGGCCTGATCACGGGCCTGATCACGGGCCTGATCACGGGCCCGATCACCGCCGCTCGCGCACCAGCAACGGCTGCGGCTCCGGGACGAGCAGCATGCGCGGCACGGTCCTGGGCGGTTCGCGGCGCACGGGCCGCAGGTCCCACCGGGAGACGACGGCGGCCAGCGCCAGCGTGGCCTCGGTGAGGCCGAACAACTCGCCCAGACACCGGCGGCGGCCCCCGCCGAAGGCCAGCAGCGACTGGCGCGGGCGCGCCGTGCCGTCGTGCGACAGCCACCGCTCCGGGCGGAACGCGCCGGGGTCGGGGAAGAGCCCGGGATCCCTGTGCAGCGCGAACGGGCTGATGAGGATGACGCTCCCGTCGGGCACGGCGTACCCGCCCAGGCCGGTCTCCCTGATCGCCTGCCTGCTGAGGATCCACGTCGGGGGATAGAGCCGCAGCGCCTCGGTCAGCACCGCCTTGGCGTACCGGAGGCCGGCCAGGTCCGCGAACGCGGGCGGACACCCGGAGGCGACCTGATCGACCTCGGCCCGCAGGTTCGCCGCGACCTCGTCGTTCCTGGCCAGGACGTGGCAGGTCCAGGTGAGCAGGGTGGCGGTGGTCTCGATGCCGGCCGACAGCAGCGACATGACCTGGTCGCGGATCTCCCGGTCGGTCAGGCGGCGGCCGTCCCCGGACGTCGCGCCGACGAGCCGGGACAGCAGGTCGTCCCGGCCCTCGCCGGAGCCGCGGTACTGGGCGACGACCTCGGCGATGGCGCCGTCGAGACGGGCGGTCGCCCCGGCGAAGCGCCGGTTGGCGGGCGTGGGGAGCCGGTGCGGCCACGGCGGCGGCAGCACCATCCGGCGGAACAGCCCCCGCAGCAGCACGGGCAGGGTCTCGGCCATCACCGCCGCGGCCCGGTGGCCCGTCGGGGCGGACACCAGCGTGCGGGCGATGACCAGGGACGAGAGCCGGTGCATCGCCGGGCCGACGGCGATCGCCGAGCCGTCCGTCCAGGACCCGACGACCTCCTGGACGCACCGCCGCATGACCTCCGCGTGCCCCTCCACGCCCCTGCGGTGGAAGGCGGGCTGGAGCAGCGGCAGTTGCCCGCGGTGGTCGTCGGCGTCGCAGGTGATGATGCCGTTGCCGACCAGCAGCCGCGCCGCCTCCATGAACGGGCCGCCCTTGTCGAAGTCGTCCTGCTGGGTGGTCAGCGCGCGGACGGCCAGGTCGGTGCGGTTGACCAGGTAGCAGTCGCGGCGGCCCAGGCGCAGCCGCACCAGCGGATCGGCGGCGCGCTGCGCCTCCAGGTAGCCGAGCGGGTCGCGCAGCAGCCGCAGCGTGTGGCCGAGCAGGGGGACGGCGCCCGCCGCCGCCGGGACGTCCGTGCCGATCATCATCCTCACCTCGTGCTCGTCCCCTGGCCCGCGGGCCCGCGCGCCGGTCGGCTGAACAGGTTCGCGACGTAGCCGCCCGGCCCGTCGGGCGAGCGCGTGGCGGGCTGGTAGCGGGGCGCCAGGAAGTGGAAGTCGTAGTTGCCGCGCACCACGTCGAGGTAGCCGCGGACCAGCGCCCGCGCGCGGGAGCGGGCCGGTTCGCCGACGCCGGCGGCGTCCAGTTCGGCGGGCAGCCGCTCCAGAGCCTCGACGAGCCGGTGGACGACCTCGGTGAGCAGGTCGTTGACCTGCCCGGCGGCCTCCTGCAAGGTGTGGCCGCCGTGGTGGCGGGTGATGAACACCGCGTTGTGCCAGTAGCCGACCTCCAGGTCCTTGCCGACGGAGAAGATGTCGTTGATCAGCCCCACGTGGTCGCAGGCCGCCCGGCGCGCGGCGGCGAAGGCGGGCAGCAGCCGGACGGCGTCCGGGGGGTGCAGGCCGAGCGCCGGCTCGCAGCCGTCCAGGAAGGTCCGGATGCCGACGGACTCGCGGCGGTGCAGCACGAAGTCCGCCCCGGACGGCACGGGCGCGGCGATCCGGTCCACGGCCTCGACGTAGTAGGTGTTCAGCCAGGCGACGACGTCGCGGCGGAAGACCCGGCCCCACGCGGCCGGGCACCTGGCGGTCAGGCGCTGCCACAGGCCGGCCAGCGCCTCGGCGAGCGGATTGGCGGGGGGAGCGCCGTCCATGACGTCCACCAGCGAGGTGATCGCCGCCAGCACGGTGGCCGGGTCGCGGCCCGCCGCCCCGTCGTCGAACTCGTCGTCCACGATGAACGCCCAGGCGGTCCACTGGGCGAGCAGTTCGAGGATCCCCGCGCCGGCGCGGGGATAGTAGAGGGCCATCAGGAGCGCGGGCATGGTCCGTTCGGTGTTGGCCCGCGCGGGTTCGGTGGGGCACAGGCCCGTCTCGCCGATCCACCGCCACATGCCCGCCTCGGCGCGGCGGTGGGCGGGGTTGGGACGGCGCTCGGGGAAGGGCATGAAGAACTCGGGCAGGACGAGCGAGCGCGCCCCCTGCCCGAGCCGGTCCAGCCGGACGGGGTCGTGAGCCGGGGTCCGCCGCACGGAGCGAGTCCTCTCGCGTGAGATGCGCCCGGCGGAACGGGGCTCCCGCCCGCGCGGGACTGGTCCTACCCGGACCGATCGTGACGAAGGGTGTCCAGATGGCTACTTTTGGTTGACCGTCGTCGTGTGGGCGGCAGGGGGAACGGCGGTCCGGGGCAGCGGCCGGCGGCGTACATAATGGTCAGATGGATCGTGCGGCACTGGCGGACTTCCTGCGCCGGCGGCGCGAGGCGCTGCGGCCCGAGGACGTCGGGCTCCCCGAGGGCTCCCGACGCCGGGCCCCGGGCCTGCGCCGGGAGGAGGTCGCCGCCCTCGCGGTGATGTCGACCGACTACTACACCCGTCTCGAACAGCGGCGCGGCCCGCAGCCGAGCGTGCAGATGCTCGCCTCCCTCGCCCGCGCGTTGCGGCTGACCGGCGACGAGCGCGACTACCTGTTCCTCATCACCGGGCACAACGCCCCCACCACGCTGTCGGACACGACCCAGGTCGCCCCCGCGCTGCTGCGGGTGCTCGACCGTCTCGCCGACACCCCGGCGCTCATCCTGTCCGACCTGGCCGAGACGCTCGTCCAGAACCGGATGGCCGAGGCGCTGTTCGGCGACCGGTCGGGCGACACCGGCCACGCCCGCTCCGAGATCTACCGGTGGTTCACCAACCCGTCGGAGCGGCTGCGCTACCCCGAGCGCGACCGCGACCGGCAGAGCCGCGCCCTGGTCGCGAACCTGCGTGCCGCCCACGGGTCGAGGGGCCCGCGGTCGCGGGCGGGCGATCTGGTCCGTGAGCTGTGCAGGGCGAGCGCGGAGTTCGCCGGGCTGTGGGAGCGGCACGAGGTGGCCAAGCGCTTCGAGGACCACAAGGTGCTCATCCACCCCGACCTCGGCGGCATCGAGCTGGACTGCCAGGTGCTGTTCACCGAGGACCAGTCGCAGGCCCTGCTCGTGCTCACCGCGCCGCCGCGCAGCGAGGGATACGAGAAGCTGCGCGCGCTCGCGCTCCTGGGGCGCACCGAGCCGGACCAGGGCCCGGCCCACGCCGGCCCGGCGGGCACGCCCGCCGCCCGATCCCCGCGCGCCTGACCCGCCCCAGGCCGAGGCCGCTCGGCCCACCGAGGAGTGGCGGACCTATCCTGCCTAAATGTCCTTCATCTATCGACGCACGCACCGGCGATCCCGGGTGGCGGCGCTCGCCACGGCCGCCGCGCTCACGACGACCGTCACTGTCACGGCCGCGCCAGCGACCCCAGCAGCCGCGGCGGACCGGGTCTTACGCGTCTACAACAACAACATCGAGAACCTGGTGACGAACAACGCCGACGGCACCTGCACCCGGATCTCCGGCCCCGACCACCTCACCTCGATCCTGGTCGACGACAACGGCAACACCGGCACGTCAGGTGTGGCGGCCCCCGACCTGCTGATCGTCCAGCAGCTCCGCGGCACGGGCCAGGCCACGGCGTACGCCGACCAGCTCGGGGCCAAGTTCGGCTACCCGGCGGGCACCTACCAGGCGATCGTCGCCTGGGACAACCCCGAGGAGTGGGGCGGCTCGCACCACTGCAGCCAGCAGTCGCTCGGCGACCTGAAGAAGCGGCAGACCAACGCGATCATCTACAACACCAGGACGCTGGGCCTGGCGGCCGGCGACATCTCCAAGTACTGGAGCGCGGGCTGGCTCAAGCCCGGGACGTCGTACCAGGGCGGCGCCGGGTGCACGCTGTACAAGCCGCCGAGCAACGACGACGGCGCCGCCTACACCCACAAGTGGAAGCGGACGAGCGCCATCGCGGCGCGTTTCACCATCAAGGCGACCGGCACGACGGTCTTCGCCGCGACCATGCACCTGCCCGAGCAGAACGGCGCGAACGCCTGCGCGGGCGCGGGCACCACGGGCATCGGCGGCTCCGGCATGCACATCGGCGCGGACGCCACCAGCCTGATGAACGCCTCGACGATCCGGGTGGTCGGGATCGACGCCAACCGCTCCGGCATCGCCCCCACCACGCTCGGCGGCCTCGGCATGACCGGCTACGGCAGCAAGGCGACCATGGGCTCCAGGAAGATCGACTACCTGTTCGTCAAGGGCGCCGTGCGGTCGTCGGCCATCGGCCACACGGTGAGCGGCACGAAGTCGAACCACCTGGCCCTGTACGGGTTCATCGACTACTGATCGCCCGGCCGCCCCGGCCCCGCGGCCGGGGCGGCCCCGGCTACGACACGCTCGGGAGCCGGGCCCGCGGGCCCCCGGTGAGCCAGGCGCTCGGCTGCCGGCGTACCTGGTCGACGGAGGTGAGGGCGGCTCCGATGACGGCGGCGTCCGGGCCGAGCAGCGCCGGACGGACGGTCACGGGAGCCCAGGCGGCCGTCAGCACCCGGCGGCCGATCTCGGCCTCGACGTTGCCGGTCAGCCAGGACGCCAGGAGCGAGAAGCTGCCGCCGAGCAGCACGATGTCGAGGTCGAGGATGTTGAGCGCGTTGGCCAGGCCGATGCCCAGCGCCGTGCCCGCCCGGTCGAGGGCCGCGAGCGTGGCCGGGTCGCCCGCCTCGGCCCGGCTGGTCACGGCGACGTCGGGGGTGAGACCCGCGGGCGCCGGCTCGCCGCCCAGGATGGCCGGCAGGCTGGCGTAGGACTGCAGGCAGCCGCGCGCCCCGCACGGGCACGGCAGGCCGTCGTGCTCGATCACGGTGTGCCCCAGCTCGCCGCTCCAGCCGCGGGCGCCGCGCATGAGCCGGCCGTCCAGCACGATGCCGGCCCCGATGCCCAGGCCGCCGGAGACGTAGACGAAGTCGCCGAGCGAGTCGTCGCCCGCGTAGAGCTCGCCCAGGGCGGCGAGGGTGGCCTCGTTGTCCACCATGACCGGCAGGTCGAGGGGCCGCAGCGCCTCGTGCAGCAGCGCCCCGGCCTCGACGTGCCGCCAGCCGAGCGCGGGCGCGGAGCGCACGACGCCGTCGCGCACCGGCCCGGGGGCGGCCAGGGTGACGGTGACGACGTCGAGGTCCTGCGCGGCCCCGGCGCGGACGGCGGCCCTGGTCATGCCGGCGAGCTGCGCCAGCACGTCGGCGGCGGCCCGCCCCGCGTACCGGAACGGGGTGAAGGCCAGGTGGCGGACGGTGCCGCCGAGATCGACGACGCACGCCGCCAGGCCGTCGGCGCGGATGTCGAGGCCGAGCCCGGCGGGGCCGCTCGCGGACAGCGTCAGGCCGACCCTGGGCCGCCCGGCCCGGCCGTTGCGGGCCAGCCCGGTCTCGGTGATGAGGCGGCCGGCGAGCAGTTCCTCGGTGATCCGGGTGATGGTGGGGCGGGTCAGGCCGGTGGCGGCGGCCAGTTCGGTGCGGGAGATCGGCTGCCCGGCGGCGAGGATGTGCCGGAAGACCAGTTCGAGGTTGAGCGGGCGCAGGTCCTCCTGCCGGACCGGCTCCTCCGGACGGGGGGAGCGGCTCGGCCGGGCGCGCGGGCTCATGGCGCCCGCCCGGCGGCGCGGGCCAGTCCGGCGGCCGTCGCGGGGGAGAGCAGGCCGTCGGCCACCACGACCACGACGTGCCGGGCCAGGCTCTCGCCCGCGGGCAGCGTCAGCGGCCGGTCCCAGGCCAGGGACGAGCCGACGCCGACGTAGTCGCGGGCCCGCACGAACCACCTGTCGCGCGCCGTGACGTCGTCGCCCGCGGTGAAGAGCATCGTCCACGACGCGCCGTCGGGGCCTGGGGACGTGCCGCCGACGGCGACCCAGGCGGCCGGCCGGCCGTGCGCGGCGGGCACGCCGGGCCCGTCCGGGCTGAGGACGTGGGCGGCGGCGACGGCGGGGCCGCGCCAGAAGACGCCGCCGAAACCCGCGCCGGCCCGTCCGAGCGCGGCGGGTGTGCGGAAGGCCAGCGGCCGGTCGGTGGCGTTGGTCAGCCGGGTCCGCACGTCGAGGGCCCACGCCGTCGCGCCGGCCGGCCGGCAGCCGATCGTGCGCCGCTCGCGCAGCAGCGTCCGGCCGTGGGCGTCGAGCCAGCACAGGTCGTGGACCAGCTCGGTGCCGGTGCGGTGCAGCCACCGCTGGTGCCGCTGGGTGCCGTGGTTGTCCAGCCAGGCGGGGCCGTGCCCGGCGACGTAGGTGCGCCCGCCCCAGAAGTTGTGCCCGTCGAGGTCGGGGGTGGCGACGCTGATGCCGAGCTGGTGGGGATGGGAGGCCGGGGTGCGGTCGGTGACGGTGAGGCCGCCGAGCGTGCGGACGGGATGCAGGTAGGGCCGGGGCGAGGCCGAGCGCGGCAGGCTGGGCTGCCAGACGTACGCGGCGACCTCGCGCCCGCGCAGCCGCAACGGGGCGGTGCCGTGCGGCGCCTCGGCGGACGCCGGGTCGGGCGCGGAGTGCGCGCCGCGAGCTCGCATGATCCTCCCGCCGCCTGCCTCCGCTCCGTGCCTACCGAGGGTACGGCACCACGCCTCGGGCCGGACACGAGAAAGTTTCATGCCCGCCCTGGTCTTTCGACGGCCGAAATTTTCGAAGATGCGCCGGACGCCCGGCCCGCCGCCGCCCCGGCCCCGGCGTCCGCGCCGCCGCGCGGGCGCGGTCGAGGCGCTGCTCACCGCCGTGGCCGGGTGGGTTTCCGCACCTGGACGGGCCCCGTACGGGCCACCTCGCGCACCCGCCGTCCGCGTTTGTTTCATGGATTGACGTAATCAGAAACCCGGTCGTAACCTCACCCCACTGACGCGGCGGGCCGCCGAATCCGCCCGCAACCCCCCTTCATTGCCTCGTGAAAGGCATGCCCCCATGACAGAACGTGTCTCCAGACGAGACCTCATGAGGATGACCGGACTGTCTGCCATGACCCTGGGACTGGCGGCGTGCGGCCGCGGCTTCGGCGGCGGCGGTGATGCCGGCGCGGGCGGCGGTGTCCAGCTCGACATGGTCTGGTGGGGCGACGCCACGCGGGCGAAGAAGACCCAGGCCGCCCTGGACATCTTCAAGCGTGCCAACCCCGGCGTGACGGTGCGGACCGAGTACCAGGACAGCGGGCCGTACAAGGACAAGCTGGCCACCCGGTTCGCCGCGGGCGACCCGCCCGACCTGATGATGATGCGGATCGACAGCCTGCGCGAGTACGCCGACCGCGGCGCCCTGCTCGACATCCGGGCCCAGTCCGGCGCGGTGGACGTCACGGGGCTCAGTGAGAGCGCCCGCAACCTGGCCACCGTCGGCGACAAGATGTACGGCATCCCCTCCGGCCTCAACACCATCGGCTTCGTCGTCAACAAGACCCTGACCGACCAGTACGGCGTCCGGATCCCCGACGGGAACACCTGGAGCTGGCAGGACCTGTCCGCCTTCGCCAAGGAGATCACCGAGGCGAGCGGCGGCAAGGTCTACGGCGCGCACTTCGAGGCCGGCACCCTGGCCAATCTCATCGTCTACGTCCGGCAGCGCGGCGAGGACTTCTACACCGCCGACGGCGGCCTGGGCGTCACCGAGGCGACGCTCACCGACTGGTTCGCGATGTTCCGGACGATGCGGGCCGAGGGCGCGCTGCCCCCGGCGGGCTTCGTCGAGAACCTCGGCAGCTCGGCCGAGCAGTCGCCGCTGGCCAAGGGCCAGGTCGCCGCGCAGATCATCCCGACCAACAACTTCGCCGTCAACCAGAGCGCGGCCGGCGGCAACCTGGCGCTGCTGCGCGTCCCCGGCGAGACGACCGAGAAGCGGCGCGGCCAGTCCATCGACACGCCCGCCCTGTGGTCGGTCGCGGCCGGTACCGAGCACCGTCAGGAGGTGCTCAAGCTGCTCGACTTCCTCATCAACGACCCGGAGGCGTCGAAGGCGACCGGCACCACGCGCGGCGTGCCGGCCAACCCGGCGGTGGCCGACGCGGTCAAGCCGACCCTGTCACCCGACGATCAGATCGCCACCGACTACCTGGTCAGCCTGCAGAAGGAGGAGCTGCCGCGGGCCTACCCGCTGCCGCCCGGCTCCAGCGGCATCGCCGCCGACCTGCTGACGATCGCGACCGAGGTCGAGTTCAGGCGGCAGACGCCCGAGCAGGGGGCCAAGGCGCTGCTGGAGTCGGGCAGGAAGGCGCTCGGCGGGTGAGCACCGTGAGCACCGTCGTGGACGAGCGGCCGGGGCTCGCCCCCGTGCCCGCCCCGCAGCGCCGGCGGCGGCCCCGGCCGCGCCGCGACCGGGCGGGATACCTGTTCCTCCTGCCGTGGTTCGCCGGCATGCTCTTCACCGTCATCCCGTTCTTCGCCTCGCTCTACCTGGCCTTCACCGACTACAACCTGCTCAACCCGCCTGCCTGGATCGGGCTGGACAACTTCACGGAGATGTTCCGCGATCCCGTCTGGCGTCAGTCGCTGAAGGTGACGTTCGTCTACACCTTCGTGTCGGTGCCGCTGTCGCTGGCCGCCGCGCTGGGGGTGGCGATGCTGCTCAACCGCGGCGTGCGGGGGCTGCCGCTGTACCGGGCGGTGTTCTACCTGCCGTCGCTGCTCGGCGGCAGTGTCGCGGTGGTGCTGCTGTGGAAGTACGTCTTCGGGCTGAACGGCATCGTCAACGCCTTCCTGGGCTGGTTCGGCATCGACGGGCCCGGCTGGACCTCCGACCCCGACTTCGCGCTCGTCACCCTGATCGTGCTGCACGTCTGGACCTTCGGCTCGCCCATGGTGATCTTCCTGGCCGGGCTCCGGCAGATTCCGGCGATGTACTACGAGGCCGCGGCGATGGACGGCGCCGGCAGGTGGCGGCGGTTCCGCTCCATCACCCTGCCGCTGCTGAGCCCGATCGTGTTCTTCAACCTGATCCAGTCGCTGATCTCGTCGTTCCAGACCTTCACGCAGGGCTACGTGATGAGCGGCGGCGCGGGCGGGCCGGCGAACTCCACCATGTTCTACAACCTGTACCTGTACCAGCAGGGATTCGGCCAGTTCCACATGGGCTACGCCTCGGCCATGGCGTGGATGCTGCTGGTCATCATCGCGGCGTTCACCGGGCTCAACTTCCTGATGGCCAGATTCTGGGTCCACTACGACAACTGAGGTCAACCGTCATGACGGCTCCGCCGTACGAAGAGGACAGTCACCTGGAACGCGTCGGCAGCACGCGGAGCACCCGCTTCGCCAAGCACGTGCTGCTGTGCCTGGCGGGCGCGGTGATGCTCTACCCCCTGGCGTGGCTGATCTCCAGCTCGCTCAAGCCGGACGCGCTCATCTTCAAGGACCTGTCCCTGTGGCCGGCCGCGTGGGACCTGACGCACTACACCGAGGGCTGGACCGCGCTGGAGCAGCCGTTCACCGTCTACATGGTCAACTCGCTGGTGATCGTGGTGCTGAGCATCGCCGGGAACCTGCTGTCGTGCTCGCTGGCCGCGTACGGGTTCGCCCGGCTGAACTTCACCGGCCGCAAGCTGTTCTTCACCCTGATGCTCGGCACCATGATGCTGCCGGGCCACGTGCTGCTCGTGCCGCAGTACATCGTGTTCGCCAACCTCGGCTGGCTCAACACCTACTACCCGCTGCTGGTGCCGAACTTCCTGGCCACGAACGCGTTCTACATCTTCCTGATGGTGCAGTTCATGCGCTCGCTGCCCCGGGAACTGGACGACGCCGCCAGGATCGACGGCTGCGGCCCGTTCCGCATCTTCTGGAAGGTGATCATGCCGCTGTGCGTGCCGGCGTTCGCCACCACGGCGATCTTCACCTTCATCTCGACGTGGAACGAGTTCTTCGGCCCGCTCATCTACCTGACCGACACCGAGCTCTACACCGTGCCGCTGGCGTTGCGGCAGTTCATCGACTCCGAGGGCCAGTCCCAGTGGGGACAGATGTTCGCCATGTCCTTCCTGTCCCTGGCCCCCGTGATCGGCTTCTTCATCGCCGGCCAGAAATACCTCGTGAAAGGCATCGCCACCACGGGGCTGAAGTGATCCACCCGCTCGATCTCATCGGGAAGGACGGCACCACATGCACCTGTTCGAACGACGGAGGACGGCCCGCTCGATCGGCGTCGCCGCGCTCGCGGTCCTGACCGCCGCCACCGCGCTGGTGACGGCGACAGGACCCGCCCAGGCGGCCACACCCGGCGACGGTGGCGTGTACACGCTGGCGTCGGGGTCGTCCGGTAAGTGTGTTCTCGTGACGGGGTCTTCGGCTGACAACGGGGCGCTGCTGGTG
>NZ_SSXE01000128.1 GCF_021699195.1 Nonomuraea sp. MG754425
GCACGATCACGTGCGGCAGCCCCATCGTGCCCAGCGCGCACGACACCAGCACGGACAGCACCCCCGGCAGCGACGGGTCGCCCGCCCCCGCCAGCCCCGGCGGCCCGGCCCGGTAGGCCCCGTCGAACCAGGCGACGGGCCAGGTGCCGGCCATCCACCAGCATGCCGCGCCCACGCCGACGAACACCGCCAGCTTCAGCCAGAACTGCGCGGCCTGCACGCTCGTCACGCTGCCCAGCCCGCCGGCCCACGCCACGCCCAGCGCCGCCGCCGCCACGGCCGCCCAGCCCAGCCACGGCGGCAGCCCGGTCAGCAGCCGCACCACCACCCCGGCGGCGTGGAACTGGGCGACCATCAGCGCCAGCCCGACGACGAGCACCAGGCAGGTGGTCAGCCGCCGCAGCCGCACCGAGCCCAGCCGCCACTGGGCGAAGTCCGGCAACGTGTACGTCCCCGACCGCCGCAGCGGTGCGACGACCAGCGCGAGAAGCACGACGAACCCGGCCGCGGCCCCCGCCGGGTACCACAACATCGGCGAGCCGTTGGTGGCGATGAGCCCGGCCGTGCCCAGGCAGGCGGCGGCCGAGGTGGTCTCGGACGTGATCGCCGCGCCGTTCCACCAGGGCGGGACCGCCCTGGCCGCCACGTAGAAGTCGCCGGCGCCGCTGGAGCGGCGTGGCCGCGCGGCGCCCGCCATGACGGCCAGCACCAGCACGAAGGCGGCCCCGGTCAGCACCGCGACCGTCATCGTTCCAGCCGCTCCGCCCACCTGAGCTGCCACACCGACAACCCCACCCAGGCCCCCTGGACGGCCACCGACAGCGCCACCCACACCCACGGGTCGGGCAGCCACGCGGCGGCGACCGGCACGCCCACCAGCAGCCCGGCCACGGCGGCCACCGTGCGCAGCGCCCGCCGCAACTGCAGGCCCACGATCGCCGGCACGTCCGTCGGGGCCGGGCCCCGCCCCCCGGAACGCCCGGCGAGCCGGTGCACCACGGCCGCGGGCCGGGCCGACAGGCGCCCGATCACGGTGGCCCCGAGCGCGGCGGGCCGCCGCGACACCACCACGCGCCGCCGCCCGGCCGCCGGGCGGCCGCTCACGAGATCGCGCCCCGGTGCTGGCGGACGAGCTGCTCGCGCACCTGCCGGCTGTGCCGCCTGCTCACCTGGAGCGTCTCGGTGCCGACGGTGAGCGTCACCCGCCCGCCCTCGAACCTCAGCTCGCTGACGTGCCGCCCGGAGACGAGCGTGCTGCGGTGGATGCGGATGAACCCGGAGTCGGACCAGCGCCGCTCCAGCGCCGCCAGGGACATGCGGACGAGATAGCTGCCGTCGACGGTGTGCAGGCGCACGTAGTCGCCCTTGGCCTCGGCGAACCAGACGGCCTGCTGCGGCACGAACCGGGTGCGCCCGCCCAGCTCGACGGGGATCACGTCGTCGGGGCCCAGCTCGACGGCCGGGGACGTGGCGGCCTCCAGCCGGCGCACCGCCTCCGACAGCCGCTCGGCCCGGACGGGCTTGAGCAGGTAGTCGACCGCCTCCAGCTCGAACGCCTGCACCGCGCACTCCTCGTGCGCCGTGACGAACACCAGCTTCGGCGGGCTGGGGAAGCCGCCGACCAGCCGGGCGAGGTCGAGCCCGTCGAGGCCGGGCATCCGGATGTCGAGGAACACCCCGTCGAGCCGCTCGCCGCCGCCGATCATCTGCACCATGTCCTGCAGCGCGGTGACGCCGTCGGCGGCCGTCATGACGTGTTCGATTCTGTCGTCCTGGCGCAACAGGTAGGCGAGCTCCTCCAGAGCGGGCACTTCGTCGTCGACGGCCAGGACTCTCAGCATGTCCACCACGCTGTCGTATGAAAGCAGAGGTGGCAAGCGCCACGCCAGCGTAGCGTAATTATTTGACTACAGAGAGCTGAGTTGCGTCTTCGGCACCCGCAGCCGCACCTTCGTGCCCGCGCCGAGCGCCGTCTCCACGACGAGGCCGTAGCCGTCGCCGTAGATCTGGCGCATGCGCAGGTCCACGTTCGCCAGCCCGATGCCGTTGCCCTCGCGCGCCGGGTCCTCGTCCAGCATGCGCCGGGCGCACTCGGGGTCCATGCCGGCGCCGTCGTCCTCGACCGTGATGTGCGCCTCCGGGCCCGCGTCGCGCACCACCACGCGGACCTCCCCGGGGCCGCCGCGACCGGCCATGCCGTGCTTGATGGCGTTCTCGACCAGCGGCTGCAGGCACAGGAACGGCACCGGCACCGGCAGCACCTCCGGCGCCACCTGCATGCTGAAGCGCAGCCGGTCGCCGAAGCGGGCGCGTTCCAGCAGCAGGTAGCGGTCCACGCAGGTCAGCTCGTCGGCCAGGGTGGTGAAGTCGTGGGCGCGGCGCAGCGCGTACCGGGAGAAGTCGGCGAAGTCGAGCAGCAGTTCGCGGGCGCGCTGCGGGTCGGTGCGGACGAACGAGGCGATCGTGGTGAGCGCGTTGTAGACGAAGTGCGGCGAGATCTGGGCGCGCAGGGCGCGCATCTCGGCCTCCAGCGCGCGCCGCCTGGAGGCGCCGAGTTCGGCCAGCTCCAGTTGCCCGGAGACCCAGCGGCCGACCTCGGAGACGGTGCGCACGAGCGCGGCGCTCACCTCGTCGTCGAAGGCGGCCAGCGTGCCCACCACGGTGCCGTCCACGGTCAGCGGCACCACCACCGCCCCCTGAGGCCCCTCGGGGAACACCTGGGCGCGCCCGGCGGACAGCGCGGCGCGGGCGTAGGTGAGCACGTCGTCGGTGCACGGCCCATCCCAGGCCAGCGCGGCCTCGGTGGAGGTGATGGCGACGGCGGAGGTGCCGAGCAGGGTGCGCAGATGCCGTACGGCCTTACGGGCGGAGTCGCGGTCGAGCCCCGCGCGCAGGGCCGGGGCCGCCATCGCGGCGGTGTGCAGCGTGGTGAACGTCGCATCGCCCGGCCCGCGGCCCTCCGGCACGGGACGTCGGCGCCATGGCACGCGGGCGAGCCCGAATCCCAGCAGGAAGGTCACAGAGCACAGCGCCACGCACGCGGTGGTCAGCATGCTGGAAACCGTAACCAATGACGGAGCGTGTCCGGGGCGAAACCCGGAGTTGCGTCAGGGCGGGCCCTCTCCGGGTTCCTCCTGGTAGGAGTAACGCTGCTCGCGCCAGGGATCGGCCAGGTTGTGGTAGCCGCGCTCCTCCCAGAAGCCTCTGCGGTCTTCGAGGAGGTATTCGATGCCCCGCACCCATTTGACGCTCTTCCACGCGTACAGGTGGGGCACCACGATGCGCAGCGGGTAGCCGCGCTCGGGGCTGAGCGGCTTCTCGTCCAGTTCCGTGGCGAACAGCGTGCCGGGCGCGGTGAGGTCGGACATCCGCAGGTTGGCGCTGTAGCCGTACTCGGCCCAGATCATCACGTGGCGCACGCCCGGGTCGGGCGGGGCGGCGGCCAGGATCGTGGCCGGGGTGACGCCGCGCCACTCGTTGCCCATGAGGGAGAACTTGGTGACGCAGTGGAAGTCGGCGAGGCGGGTGTCGCGCGGCAGCCGCTCGAAGGCGTCCCAGGCGAGGCAGTGCTCCTCGCCCGAGGCGGTGGCGCCGAACACGCGGAAGTCCCAGCGGTCCGGCCGGAACGCGGGGACCCGGCCGTAGTGGATCACGGGGCGGCCGCGCGGGACGTACTGGCCGGGCGGCAGGCGCGGCTCCTCCATGATCACTCCCCTCACCGATCTCGCGTCTTGGGCCATCCTGCCATCGGACCGTTCGTGCCTCGCCAGTGGGTGCGGTGCGGTAGCATTACGGCTTATGCGCACCGCGTTCCTGTTTTCGTATGGCGACGGACCCGACTCCGTTCGCCATCTGACGCTGCGGTAGCAGACAGGCGAGCGAAGGCCCCGGGTCCGACAGGACCCGGGGCCTTCTGCGTTTTTCCGGCAGTTTTCGCAGGCAGTTCACAGTTTTTCGCAGACGGTTCCGTAGAAGGGGAGCGAGCAGATGGTGATCGTGATGAGGTCCGAGGCCACCGGCGCCGACGTCGAGGCGATCGTGTCCGTCGTCCGGACGGCCGGGGTGGAGGCGTTCGTCAGCAGGGGCGTGCAGCGCACGATCGTCGGCCTGGTCGGCGACGTGACGCAACTCGACGCGACGAGCCTGCGGGGCATGGCGGGAGTGCGTGACGTGATGCGCGTGTCCACGCCGTACAAGCTGGTCAGCAGGGAGAACCATCCGGAACGTTCCACCGTCCACGTGGGCGGCGTGCCGATCGGCCCCGACACCGTGACGCTGATCGCGGGGCCGTGCGCGGTGGAGACGCACGAGCAGACGCTCGCCGCGGCCAGGATGGCGCAGAGCGCGGGCGCGGTGCTGCTGCGGGGCGGGGCGTACAAGCCGCGCACGTCCCCGTACGCCTTCCAGGGGCTGGGCGAGAAGGGCCTGCGCATCCTGGCCGACGTACGGGAGGAGACGGGTATGCCGATCGTGACGGAGGTCGTGGACGCGCGCGACGTCGCGACGGTCGCCGCCTACGCCGACATGCTCCAGGTCGGCACCCGCAACATGCAGAACTTCGCGCTGCTGCAGGAGGTCGGCGCGGCGGGGCGGCCCGTGATGCTCAAGCGCGGCATGACGGCCACGATCGAGGAGTGGCTGATGGCGGCCGAGTACATCGCCCAGCGCGGCAACCTCGACATCGTGCTGTGCGAGCGGGGGGTGCGGACGTACGAGACGGCCACCCGCAACACGCTCGACGTGTCGGCCGTGCCGGTGGCCCAGCGCCTGTCGCACCTGCCGGTGATCATCGACCCGTCGCACTCGGGCGGGCGGCGTGACCTGGTGCTGCCGCTGACCCGCGCGGCCATCGCGGTCGGGGCCGACGGTGTGATCATCGACGTGCACCCGCGGCCCGAGCAGGCGCTCTGCGACGGGCCGCAGGCTCTGGTGGACGCCGACCTGGGCGAGCTGGCCCAGATCATGACCGACTTCCCCGCGCTGCTCGGCAAGGCCCCCGCCACCGTCTGACCGGCCGTCCGCCCCCGGTGAGCCGGGGGCGGACGCGTCAGAGGGTGTACTCCTGGATGGAGTCGGCGAGCTGGACGCACAGTTCCTCGGCGTCCAGCCGCTTCTCGATCAGCTTGAGGTCCTCGATCTTGGCCCGGGTCTCGGCGCGCTTGGGCGCCAGCAGCGAGCAGCAGTCCTCGTCGGGCAGCTCCGAGATCTCCAGCGTGCCGATGCGCCGGGCCTCGGCCATGATCTCGGTTTTGTCCCAGCCCACCAGGGGCCGCAGGATCGGCAGCTCCACGGCGTTGTCCTGGGCGGTGATGTTGGCCAGCGTCTGCGAGGAGACCTGCCCGAGCGCGTCGCCGGTGATCAGCGCGGCGGCGCGGATGCGGTGGGCGACCTCCTCGGCCGTCTTCAGCATCAGCCGCCGCTGGGCGATCACCGCCAGCCGGTCCTGGCCCGAGCTGCGGATCGACTGCTGCGCCTTGCCGAACGGCACCACCCACAGCCGCGAGCGGCCCTGGAACCGGTCGAGCTTCCTGACCAGCGCGTACGCCTTGTAGATCGACTCGGACGTGGTGAACGGGATGCCGGAGAAGTGCAGGAAGTCGACGTGCAGGCCGCGCCGCATCATCCGGTACGCGGCCACGGGCGAGTCGATGCCGCCCGACATGAGCACCAGGGCCCGGCCGCTGCTGCCGACCGGCAGGCCGCCCTGGCCGGGGATGCCGCCGGTGAAGACGAACACCTCGTCCCTGTCGACCTCGATGAACACCGTCAGCTCGGGGTTCTTGAGGTCGACGGGCAGGCCGTACTCGTCGTTGATGGCGCCGCCCACGAGGCGGTCGAGCTCGTTGGAGCGCAGGGGGAAGCGCTTGTCGCGGCGGCGCGAGCGGACCGCGAAGCGGGCGCCCCGCTTGGCCTCCTCGCTCTCGCCGGCCAGTTCGAGGCCGGCCTTCAGCACGGCGTCGGGGTCCTTGGCGACCCGCCAGGCGCGGTGGATCCAGACCAGCCCGGGGACGTCGGCCACGCGCTGCGCGACGGCGTCGGCCTGCTCGGGGGTGGCGCCCTGGGGCAGGAAGATCGCGACCACGCCGTGCCGCCTGCGCACGTCGACCTGGATGCCGACCGTCTGGAGGGCGTGGCGGATGTTGGCGATCAGGCGGCGTTCGAACAGCTCGCGGTTCTTGCCCTTGAGGACGATCTCGCCCAGCTTGAGCAGTACGCACGGCTCGCCCAGGGCGGACATCGTCATGGTGGAACCTCCGGGGAAAGGGTGGGAGAGCGCGGCGGTCGGTGTAGGGAACGCCGCGACCACCCGAGTTTAGTCCGGCCGGGTCTCGTGTGCGGTCCGGCGGCCGACCCTCCGGAAGCCATGAGACCCTCTCATGTTCTCGACTCGCAAGTTTACCGATAGTTCGGGTATCCATGCGAAAGGGACATCCGGGATGGCACAATCCGGGAACCCCTAAATGGCAAGGAACCGAAGATGACTTCCGCTGTTGATCATTTCACCTACGGATTGATCACGCCGTTGCTCGCCTACGTGATGTCCTGCATCGGCTCGATGCTCGGGCTACGGCTCACCGCGCAGGCGCACGCCTCGCGCGGCGGCGCCCGCGTGCGCTGGCTGCTGGGCGCGGCCATCTCCATCGGTGGCACGGGTATCTGGGTCATGCACTTCATCGCCATGATGGGCTTCGAGGTGGAGGGCACCCAGATCAAGTACGACGTCTGGTTGACCGTGGCCTCGGCGATGGTGGCCATCGTGGTCGTCGGCACCGGCCTGCTCCTGGTCTCCTACGGCGGCGGCCGGCTCCTGGCGCTGCTCGGCGGCGGCCTGCTGACGGGGCTCGGCGTCGCCTCCATGCACTACCTCGGCATGTACGCGATGAACATGTCCGCCCACGTCTCCTACGACCGGATCACCGTGGCCGCCTCCGTGGGCATCGCCGTGGTGGCCGCGACCGTGGCGTTGTGGTTCACCCTGCGCGTCAAGAAGCCGATCTGGATCACCGCCGCCGCCCTCGTCATGGGCGTCGCGGTCTCCGGCATGCACTACACCGGCATGTACGCCATGCACGTCTCGGTGGACGCCGATCCCGGCATGGTGCCGGGCGCCGACGCCCTCGACTTCCTCGTGCCCCTCATGACCGTGATCAGCCTGATCACGCTGACCATGCTGCTCATGGTGATCCTGTCGCCGTCGGAGGAGGAACTGCACGAGGACGCGGAGCTGGTGGCCAAGCTGGAGCTGCGCCGCCGTACCGCCCAGCAGGAGCAGCTCACCTACCCCGCGCCGGCACCGCGTCACCAGCCGGCGCCGGCCCGGCGAAGGTAGTTGCGCAGCCGGCATCTCCCTGCCCATACTCCCTTATCGGTGCATAAGGGATGGGTGGGGCATGTCGCCGATCGATCATTTCTCTCTCGGGGTGCTGACACCCCTGCTCGCGTACGTCATGTCGAGTGTGGGCTCCATGCTGGGGCTGCTGCTCGCCTCGCGCGCGCGGGTCGCCGGCGGGCGTGAGGCCTGGTGGTGGCTGGCCGGCGCGGCCTTCGCGATCGGCGGCACCGGCATCTGGACCATGCACTTCATCGCCATGCTGGGCTTCTCCGTGCACGGCTCGGTGATCCGCTACGACGTCCCGCTCACCGTCGCCTCCGCGCTCATCGCGATCGTCGTCGTGGGGGTGGGGCTGTTCCTGGCCTACCACGGCAGGGGACGGCCGGCCTACCTGCTCGGGGGCGGCGTGCTGACCGGGCTCGGCGTGGCGAGCATGCACTACCTCGGCATGGCCGCCATGAACGTCTCCGGCCGGATGTCCTACGACCCCGTGCTCGTCACGCTGTCGGTGCTGATCGCGGTGGCGGCGGCCACGGCGGCGCTGTGGTTCGCGCTGCGGGTCAGCGGGGCGCTCAGGATCGGCGGGGCGGCGCTGGTCATGGGGGTGGCGGTGGCGGGCATGCACTACACCGGGATGTCCTCGATGTCGGTCGCGGCGCACGCCGACATGGTGCCGCTGGACGGCGCGAAGGCCGTCGACTTCCTGCTGCCGCTCATCGTGGGCATCAGCGTGATCACCGTGGGACTGCTGCTCACCGTGATCCTCTCTCCCTCGGAGAAGGAACTGCGCAGCGAGGCGGAGTTCAGGCAGCGGCTGCGCGAACGCGACGAGGGCGTGCCGGAGGTCGATCTCTTCGGCACGCCCCGCGGTTGAGCTATGTGCTGGGTACGGCCTGCGCCACAAGTGGGCCGCCTACTCGCTGCGGCGCAAGCCGTACCCTGAGGGGGTTGTAGCGGTAACCCCGCTGACCCAAAAGTACGGCCGCCCGCTTGCAAGCCGCTTTCAGCGCGTTAACCGAAGAAAACCTCGGCTTCGGCGTAGCGCTCCACCGGCACGGTCTTCAGCTCGGCCGTGGCCTCGTCGAGCCCGACGCGCACGATGTCGGTGCCGCGCAGCGCGACCATCTTGCCGTAGTCGCCCTCGTGGGCCGCGTCGATCGCCTGGAGCCCGAACCTGGTCGCCAGCACCCGGTCGTAGGCGGTGGGCGTGCCGCCGCGCTGGATGTGGCCGAGCACCGTGGTGCGGGCCTCCTTGCCGGTGCGCTTCTCGATCTCCTTGGCCAGCACCTCGCCGATGCCGCCCAGCCGGACGTGGCCGAACGCGTCGAGGGTGCCCGCCTGCAGCTCCATCTGCCCCTCGACGGGGTGCGCGCCCTCGGCGACCACGATGATCGGCGAGTAGCGGGTGCGGAAGCGGGACTCGACGTACTCGCAGACCTGGTCGATGTCGAACGGCTTCTCCGGGATGAGGATGACGTTCGCGCCGCCGGCCATGCCCGCGTGCAGCGCGATCCAGCCCGCGTGCCGGCCCATGACCTCGCAGATCAGCGCCCGGTGGTGGGACTCGGCGGTGGTGTGCAGCCGGTCGATGGCCTCCATCGCGATGTTGACCGCGGTGTCGAAGCCGAAGGTGTAGTCGGTGCCCGACAGGTCGTTGTCGATGGTCTTGGGCACGCCCACGACGTTGACGCCGCGGTCGTACAGTTGTTTGGCGACGCCCAGAGTGTCCTCGCCGCCGATGGCGATCAACGCGTCGACGCCGGTGGTCGCCAGGTTCTCCTTGATCCGGTCGACCCCGCCCTCGATCTTTATCGGGTTGGTCCGGGAGGAGCCCAGAATGGTGCCGCCGCGCGGCAGGATGCCACGTACGGCCTGGATGTCGAGCGGCATCGTGTCGCCTTCGAGGGGACCGCGCCAGCCGTCACGGAATCCGACGAACTCATGGCCGTACGCGCTCACCCCCTTACGCACCACTGCCCTGATCACGGCGTTGAGCCCGGGGCAGTCGCCGCCTCCGGTCAGCACTCCAATACGCATGGCGGGTTCCTCCCAGATAGGGGTCACGAACCAGACCTTGATGTCAGACTCGCATTGTGCCCGGCATCACACGCAGTGGTCTAGACCAAACGCGTGTCCGGAAATCTAAACCCGCGCCGGACCGAAACGACTGCGGAAATTTCCCGGGCGTGTCGGGCACTTCTGCTGGGACAACTGGGGCGGAAGTGACAGTTGTCCCAAAAAACGGGCAGATCATCTTCAGCGGCGGACGAAATTCACGCCGTATTTTCGGGCCCGGAACGTCCGGCCGTCACGACTCCCGGCCGGTCGCCGCGCGGCCCGCGGGGCCCTGGGCGAAGCGGTGCAGCAGGTTCAGGGTGGCCCGCCGGGTGAAGGCGGCGGCCGAGTCGGTGACGCCGTGGCCGCACCGCCGGCCGCGCAGCGCGCACACCCACCGCATGGTGCCGGAGGCGAACACGCCGGCCCCGCTCGGCGCGACATAGTACGTGCTGTGCGAGACGCTGGCCCGGCCCCCGCACGAGAACGGCGACTCGGCCAGCACCCGGACGCCGGCCGGCGAACCCCCCGACACCCGGTCGGTCTCCACGCCGAGCATCCCGGGGAAGCGCCGCCCCTTCGTGCCGTCGAAGATCCAGTGACCGGGACGGCTCACCCGGTAGACGCCTTCCGCCGGGAAGCAGTCGTACATCTGCCCCACCAATGAGCTCTCGGGCTTCGACGCCCGCCACAGCTCGCAGACCCGCTCCTTGTCGCAGACGACCTGCCTGCCGTTCATGGCAATGCGCCAGTAGACGGCGTTGGCGCCGAGGAAGGCGAGGTTCGCGCCCTGGTCCCTGGCCCGGGTGACGGCCCTGCGCATGCCGGGCGACCAGTACTCGTCGTGGCCGAGGGAGACCACCGCGCTGGCCCCGTCGAGCGCGCCGGGCACGAGGTCCAGGCTGGTCAGGTACGCCAGCCGCGCCCCGCTCCGCTCGGCCAGGGCCAGCGCGTCCTTCTCGAAGTCGAGGAAGAGCCGGGCGCCGCTGCCGTCGTAGGGACGGTCGAAGGAGACCGCGCGCGAGCGCCCGCCGAAGCCGCCGGGCCCCTTGTAGAGGCTGCGCCCGCCCCACAGGTTGTACGCCTGCCACGTCGTGACCGCGTTCACGATCACCACGCGCCCGGCGGCGGAGGCCGACCGCACGGTGACGGGGACGTAGCGCTGGGCGCCGGTGGAGGCGTCCAGCCTGATGAGGTAGGCGCCCTCGGGCCAGCCCGTGGTGTCCACGGTCAGCGACGGGGCCCAGTGGGTGGCGGTCACGGTGCCGTTCACGACCCGGGCCGGCGCCTGCCGGGTTCCCCGGATCCGGGGGGACTCCCACACCTTGGCGGGGTTGGCCCCCATGCGGAAGGCCAGCGCGGTGTAGCGCGGCGCGGTGGTGGAGACGTGCAGCCGGAACCGCTCGCCCGGCAGCACGCTCACCCGGTCGGCGTACCCCTCGATCTCGTGCTCGGCGCCCTGCCGGGTGATCCGCCAGGACTCCCGCACGTCCGCCCCCGGGTCTGCCTCGACGGCGGCGGAGGCCGGAGCCGAGGTGGACGGCGGCGCGACCGGGGGAGCGGCGGGCGGCCCGGCGGAGAGCGGCGGCGCGCCGCAACCGGCGGCGAGCAGGGCGAGGACGAGCAGGATCTTACGCACGAGGCCATGCTCACGACCGCCCCCCGCCAGGAGCCCCGACTTGGCGAACTGCTTACGTGATCAGCACGCATCCCGGGCTGTCCACCCCGTACGACTGCCCGTCCGGCTCGGGGACGCCGTCGCGCAGCCGGAAGGAGGAGACGGTGTCGGCGCGCTGGTTGGCCACGTACATGCGCGCGCCGTCGATGGCGAAGTGCCTGGGCCAGTCGCCGCCGCAGGGCACCTCGGCCACCGGCGACAGGTCGGCGGCGCGCAGCACGGCGATCGTGTTCGGACCGCGGTTGGCGACGTAGACGAAGTCGCCGTCGAGCTGCAGGTGGGAGGGGAAGTTCTCGCCCTCGTGCCGGGAGGCGCGCACGACCGTGCGGCGCTCGCCCTCGATGAGCGTCACGGTGGCGGCCAGTTCGCCGGCCACGAACAGGCGGGAGCCGGAGAAGGCCAGGTGGCGCGGGCCGGTGCCGGGGGCCAGGGTGATCGGCTCCAGCGGGGTGCCGTCGAGGCGGTAGCGGCGGATCTCGTCGGTGCCCAGGTCGGCGATGTGCAGCAGGCCGTCGTGGAAGACCGCCTGGTGGGCGTGTGAGCGCTCCTGGCGCTCGGCGTCCGGGCCGGAACCCTCGTGGCGCAGCACGATCGGCTCCCCCGTGAACGCGCCGCGCTCGTCGAGCCGGTAGAGGGTGGCCGTGCCGTCGCCGTAGTTGGCCGCCGCGAGCAACTGCCCCTCGGGGTGCACGGCGACGTGGCAGGGGCTGTGGCCCTCGCTGGGGCGCTCGTCCAGCGGGGCGAGCGCCGGCCCGTCGGCCAGGAACGCGGTGAGCCAGCCGCGTTCCAGTTCGCCCGCGGCGTACAGCACCGGGAGGGAGGGGTGCGCGGCCAGGAACGTCGGCGACGTCACGCGGGCGAGCCCCTGCCCTTCCCCGGCGTCGAGGGTGACGATGCCCGGGCCGTATCCGCCTATCCGCACGTACTTCACAGTGGCGATTCTCCTATGGTTGACTACAGCAATGAGTTCGTTGACAGAGGCAAAGGTCTCTGAGGTCCGCGCCTTCAACCGGTTCTATACGAAGGTGATCGGCGCGCTCCAGGCGGGGATGCTCGATTCGCCGTACTCGCTGACCGAGGCGAGGGTGCTGTACGAGCTGGCGCACCGCGACCGGATGGAGACCGGCGAGCTGCGCGGGCTGCTTGGCCTGGACGCCGGCTACCTCAGCCGGATCCTGGCGCGCTTCGAGAGCGACGGGCTGGTCACGCGGGAGCGTTCGGCGGCCGACGCGCGCAGGCAACTCGTCCGGCTCACCCCCCTGGGGTCCGAGGTGTTCGCGACGCTCGACCGGCGCTCCGCCGAGGAGATCAGGGGCCTGCTCGGCGGCCTGCCGGAGGAGGACCAGCGGCGGCTGGTCACCGGCATGGCGACGATCAGGGGCATCCTCGACGGCGACGGGGCCACGGCGCGCGAGCCGTACGTCATCAGGCCGCCGCGCACCGGCGACCTGGGCTGGGTCGTCTACCGGCACGGCGTGCTCTACAGCGCCGAGTACGGCTGGGGCACGGAGTTCGAGCGGCTCGTCGCCGGGATCGTGGCCGGCCTCGACTTCCCGCGCGACGCGGGCTGGATCGCCGAGGTGGACGGGGAACGGGCCGGCTGCGTCTTCTGCGTGCGGCAGGACGACACCACGGCCAAGCTGCGGATGCTGCTCGTCGAGCCGTCCGCCCGGGGCCTGGGCCTGGGGCGGCGGCTCGTGGCGGAGTGCCTGCGCCACGCGAGGGCCGAGGGGTACGAGCGGATCGTGTTGTGGACGCGCGACTGCCTGGCGAGCGCGCGGCGCATCTACCAGGCAGCCGGGTTAGAGCTGGACTCGGAGGAGAAGGGGATGGAGGGCGGGGTCGAGGTCGTCGAGCAGATGTGGTCGCGCGACCTCTAGGTCACTACCGGCGCGGGGCGGCCGGCCGATCCCTCGGCCACCAGTTCAGCGGGCCCGCCAGGCGCATCAGGCTCGGCACCAGCACCGCCCTGATCACGGTGGCGTCCACCAGCACGGCCACCGCCATGCCGACGCCCAGCATCTGCACGAACGTCACCGACGCCGTCGCGTAGGCGGCGAACGAGAGCGCCAGGATGCCGCCCGCCGCCGTGATCAGCGGCGCGCCCGACTGCAGGCCGGTGGCCACGGCCGACTCCGTGTCGCCGGTCCTGTCGTACTCCTCCTTGATCCGCGACAGCAGGAAGACCTCGTAGTCCATCGACAGGCCGTAGGCGACACAGAGCATCAGGATCGGGATGCTCGGGTCGAGCGTGCCGGTCGGGGTGAAGCCGAGCAGGCCGGACAGGTTGCCGTCCTGGAAGATCCAGACGATGGCGCCGAACATCACGCCGAGGCTCAGGACGTTCAGGATGGTCGCCTTGACGGGGATGACGACGCTCCTGGTCATGAGGAACAGCACGACGAACGTCACGCCCAGCATGAGCGCCAGCACCAGCGGCAGCCGGTCCACGACGGAGGAGCGGTAGTCGGACAGTTCGGCCGGGTAGCCGCCGACCAGCACCTCGAAGGGCGGCTCGACCGTGCGCACGGCCTCGACGAGGCGCACGGGGTCGTCGGCCAGCGCCGCCGCCGACGGGACCACCGACAGCCAGGTGCCCCGGCCCTGGCTCTGGAACCGGGCCTGGTCGCCGTCGCCCACGCGGGCGCCGGCCGCGTACGAGCCCGCGGCCGAGTCCACCTGGGCCACGCCCGGCAGGCGGGACAGGCTCGCGGCGTAGGCGGAGACGTCGCCGGTGGCGGCGTCCCTGGAGACGAGCTGGATGGCGTCGGTCTCCTCGGCGGGGAAGAACTGGCGGATGACCTCCTGGGTCTGCCGGGAGGCGGCCTCCGGCGGCAGGATGCGATCGTCGGCCACGCCGAAGCGCAGGCCCAGGAAGGGCGAGGCGAGCAGGAGCAGCAGCGCCGTGGCCAGCCCGCCGAACACCAGCGGACGGCGCATCACCCGGGTGGCCAGCCCGTGCCAGAAGCCGTCGGGGCGCTCGGGCCGCACCCGCTTGGGCAGCATCGTCCCGCCGAAGGCCGCCAGCGCGGCCGGCAGCACGATCACCGCCGCGACCAGGCCGCCGAGCACGACCGCGATCCCCGCGTAGGCGAAGGAGCGCAGGAAGTCGAACGGCAGCGCGAACAGCACCGACAGCGACGCGGCCACGGTCAGGCCGCTGAACAGCACGGTCTTGCCCGCGTGCTCGACGGCGCCGGCGACCGCGTCGGCCCGGCTCGCCCCGCGCGCGCTCTCCTCTCGGAAGCGCTGGATGACGAACAGGCAGTAGTCGATGCCCAGGCCGAGGCCCATGGCCAGGGTCAGGTTGAGGGCGAAGGTGGAGATCTCGGCGACCAGCAGGACGCCGCTGAGCAGCGCCAGGCCGACCACCATGGCGTACACGCCCGCCAGGATCGGCACCAGGGCCGCCATCGCGCGCCGCTGGTAGAGCCAGAGCAGCACGAACGCCAGCGGGAAGATGACCAGCTCGGCCCGGACGAAGTCCTGCCTGGCCAGCGGCACGGTCTCCCTGAACACCTCCTCCCCTCCCCCGGCCCGCACCTGGAGCAGGTCGTCGCCCGCGGTGATCTCGGGGACCAGCCTGGGCAGGACCTGGGCGCGCACGTGATCGGCGTCACCGGGGATGCGCACGACGATCAGCGCGTGCCGGCCGTCCGCGCTGCGCAGGGTGGCGGGCTTGCCGCGGGTCCAGTAGGAGGCGGACTCGGCCACGCCCTCCTCACGGCCGACGCGCTCGGTCAGCGCCCGGCCGGCCGCCTCGACCGCGGGGTCGTCCACGGTGCCGGCCCGCGCCGTCACCAGGAAGATCATGTCGGGGCTGCCGGTGCCGAACCGCTCAGTCAGCTCGGCCTGCGCCCGGTCGGACTCGGACCCAGGAGCCTCGAACCGGGCCAGTGACAGCCCCGACGCCGCCCCCGCCGCCAGCACGCCGGCCCCGATCAGCAGGACCAGGGCCAGCGAGAGCACCAGCCGGCGGCGGCGGACGAGCAGGTGGCCGAGCCGGCGCAGGACCGGCTCGGCCGGGGCCCGGCGGTCCGGGCGGAGCCCGGTGCCGACCGCCGTCATCGCTCGAGTCCCAGGGCCGCGGTGACCAGGCGTTCGAAGTCCTCCTGGCTGTGCTCGCGGTGCAGGTCGTACAGGAACCGGGCATCCCCGCCCACCAGCCGGTGGTACGCGGCGTCGGGGGCCTCGATCGCGGCGGCGATCTCGTCCGCGACGTCCTGCGGATCTCCCTGGCCGGCCAGCGAGCGGTCGAACGCCGCCCAGAACCGCTCGTGCTCGCCCCGGTCGCGGTGGTCGGCGGTGAACGCCTCGGCCCAGCGGGAGCGGGCGCGGATGGAGGTGCCGAAGTTGCCGGGGGCGATCACGACCACCCGCAGGCCGTACGGGGCGAGCTCGAAGCGGAGCACGGCCGACAGCGACTCCAGGGCGGCCTTGCTCGCCGAGTACGCGCCCTCGTAGGGCACGCCGACCGTCCCGGCGATCGACGAGACGTTGACGATCACGCCGCCCGGCTTCATCCGGGGCGCGAGCGCCCTGGTCAGGCGGGCGGGGCTGATGACGTTCGTCTCGAACTGGGCGCGCAACTCCTCGTCCGACAGGGTCAGCACGGGGCCGCGCAGGATGTATCCGGCGTTGTTGACCAGCGCGTCCAGCTCGTCCTCGACGGCGGGGACGGGCTGCGTGACGTCCAGGCGCCGCACCTCCAGGGGCAGGCCCTCGCCGGCGGCGGCGCGGCGCAGGCGCTCGGCGCCCTCGGAGCCCGGGTCGCGGACGGTGGCCAGCACGCGGTCCCCTCTCCTCGCCAGGGTGAGTGCCGTGAGCAGGCCGAAGCCGCTGGCGCACCCGGTTACGAGCACGGTTCTCATGGGGTTCTCCCGGGAAACTCGGTAAACTACTCGCGTTCTGCTTCCGGAAACAGAAATACAAGTAAATGCTCGTATTTGTCAACGAGGAGACCCATGGCTGAGCGCACGGTCCGTCGGCAGGCGCGCGGCCTGAAGCGCATGGCCGAGATCCTCGACGCCGCCGAGCAGGTGATCGCCGACGTCGGCTACCCCGACCTGACCACCAACCAGGTCGCCGCGCGGGCCGGCATGTCACCGGGATCGCTGTACCAGTTCTTCAGGAACAAGGACGAGATCCTCGACGGTCTCGTGGCCCGCTACACGGTCGACCGGCAGGAGTTCTGGGCCGCCCGGCTGGCCATGGTCACGCCGGAGATCCCGCTGGAGGCGCTGGTGGCCCAGCTCGTGGACGAGAGCGTGCAGTTCAAGAGCGCGTCACCGGCCTACTGGTCGCTGCTGTACGGGACGGCGACCGGCGACCAGTTCGCGGCGGCGTCGCAGCGGCTGCACGAGGACATCGCGCGGCACCTGTCGGGCATGCTGCGCCGCCGCTCGCCCGAACTGCCCGAGGAGCGCGCCGAGATCATGGGGACCATGGCGCTGGCCATGGTGAAGGCGGTGATGCCGATGATCACGTCGTCGGCGCCGGAGCGGTCGGCCGAACTCGTGGACGAGCTCAAACACATGCTCGTGCGGTACCTGAGCTGACCGGACCGACTCTTGATGGGCCCCTGGCCGCTCGGGCTCAGGGACGGAACGGGCCGGCGACCTCGAACGTGTGCCCTTCCGTACGACCGCGCCGGGCCGAGAAGTACAGCCGCGCGCCGTCGGGCGAGAAGGCCAGCCCGGTCAGCTCGGCCCCGTCGTGCCCCTCCAGCCGCAGGAACGGCGTGACCGCCCGGTCGGGCGCGATGACGTCGATCTCGGCGCGGTCTCTGGCGACGTACAGATCGCCGGAGGGGGCGGCGGTGATGGCCCGCACGCCCTCGCAGAGCCGGTCGAGCGACGTGGTCTGCGCGTCGTAGGCCCACAGGCCGGTGTCGCCCTTCGTGGTGAAGTAGCACACGCCGCCCGCGTAGTGGCAGCCGTCGCCGCCGTCGAAGTGGCGGGCGCCCTCGACCTGGTGGCGGGCCTCCTTGAGCAGGGCGGCCGGCGACGGCACGGCCTGCCAGCCGCCGGAGGCGCACAGCACCTCCAGGGTGCCCTCCGTCAGGTCGCCCCAGTCGCCCGGCCGGAAGCGGTAGAAGCAGCCGTCGGGCTCGTCCTCGGTCATGTAGATGACCCGGCGCTCGGGGTCGCAGGCGGCGGCCTCGTGCTTGAAGCGGCCCATGGCCAGGCGGGGACGGCCGGCGCGGGCGCCGTAGGGGTCGCACTCGAAGACGCGGCCCCGGTGGCCGAGCTCGCACGACAGCCAGGTGTGCCACGGCGTGGCGCCCCCGGCGCAGTTGAGGTCGGTGCCCGACAGGATGCGGTAGGCGTCGGCGATGCTGCCGTCGGCGCGGAAGCGCAGCGCCGACGCGCCGCCGAGCAGGGGCAGCTCGGAGTTGGACACGTAGATCCAGCCGCCGCCGTCGGGAAAGCAGGCACCGCCGTCGGGGGCCGCGTGCCAGGTCAGGCCGGCGACCTTGTGCCCGGAGCTGGCCACGACCCGGCCGGCGAAGCCCGGGGGCAACGCCAGGCCGCCGGGGCCGGCCAGGCCGAGCGGACCGTACGGGCTGACGCCGCCCGACACGAGCGGGCCCGTGCGGAGGAGAGTCTTGCGCGACATCGTGGGGCCTCCCTCTAGGTGCCACGCTAGTCGACCGCACCGACATGAATGGCAGGGACTCGCGACATCAAACTCTGCGCAAACCCCGATTCCGGCTGCTCCGGCGGCCCGGCCCGCACCCCGTCCGGCCCTCCGGCCGCCCTGTGCCGGGCCCCCTGGACAGGCACGACACGCACGGGTCCGGGGGTGGATCCGGCAGACGAAAGCCCGGGCACCCGCGGCCCGGGCCCTCCTCGCGGTGATCAGCGCTGGGCCTGGAACATCCAGTGCTGCTTGTCGATGTCCTGCGCCACGGCGATCAGCAGGTCCTGACTGACCGGGTCGGGCTGCTCGGTGGCCCGGATGCGCTCGTACATGCGCTTGCTGATGCCGTCGAGGGTGTCGGTGATCGTCGCCAGCACCTTCCCGTCCTCCATCCAGCCGCCTTCGGGCTGCTGGAGCTTGGTGGAGCGGGCGACGGTGGCGGCGCGGCCGTCCGGGTTGGCCCCGAGGGCCACGGCGCGCTCGGCGATCGTGTCCATGTGGGCCCTGGCCAGCGCGACGACCTCGTCGAGCTGGAGGTGGATCGGACGGAAGTGGGCGCCGATGAGGTTCCAGTGCGCCTGCTTGGCGACCAGTGACAGGTCGATGAGGTCGACCAGGGCCCCCTGGAGGGCCTCCGCAACGGTGGTCCTGGCGTCGCCCGAGAGTGGGCCGGTGATCGTAGCCATGTCCTACTTCCTCCCCTTCGGTCGGAATTTACACATGGGAGAACCACATCCGTGGACCCGTTCTTCCTGTCATTGACAGTGCAACAGTGACAGTGTCATTGTGGAGATATGAGTGACACCTGGACGATCGGCGAGCTGGCCGAGCACGCGGCGCGGACGCTGCGGGCCGGTGCGCCGCCCCCTGCCAACGGGCGCGTCCGCGACGTGCCGGGAGAGCGGCTGATCAGGTGGTACACGACGATCGGGCTGGTGGACCCGCCGCTCACCCGGCGCGGCCGGGTCGCCCGATACGGACGGCGGCACCTGCTCCAGCTCGTGGCCGTGAAACGGCTGCAGGCGGCCGGGCGGTCGATCGCCGAGATCCAGGTGGCGCTGGCGGGGGCCACGAACCAGACACTGGAGGCGGCGGCCCTGCTGGACACCCCGCCGTGGCCGGACGGCGGCGCCCTCCCCCTGGATGACCACCTGACAGACGGGCACACGGCGGGAGAGCCCCGGGTGACTCCTGAGCGTGGCGGGCCGGGCGGCGGCGAGCCCGTCCGAGGGCGCTTCTGGACCGAGCGACCCGCAAACGACCCGCCGCGCGGAGCGGACGTGGCCCGGGGTGCGGTGGTGACAGGGGTCAGGCTGGGTGACGGGGTGCGGCTCGTGCTGGACGCGGGCCGGACGCCGTCCGAGGAGGACGTTCAGGCGGTGCTGGCGGCGGCGGGACCGCTGCTCGCGGTGCTCGAGGAGAGGGAGCTGACATGAGGATCACTTCGCTGGAGCCCGCGCGGTGCCTGCCGGTGCCGGACGCCGGGTTCGGCGCGCTGCTGACCGAACGCGGCAACCTGCCGCTGGAGAGCGTGGACGTGAACGCGGACATCTCGGGCCTGATCGCCGGGGTCGAGGTCACGCAGGGGTTCCGGAACCCGTTCGACGTCACGCTGGAGGCCACGTACGTCTTCCCGCTGCCCGACAGGGCGGCCGTGACCGGCTTCCGCATGGAGGCCGACGACCGGGTGATCGAGGGCGTGCTGAAGGAGCGCGGCGCGGCCAGGGCCGACTACGACCGGGCGCTGCGCGAGGGCCGGCGGGCGGCGATCGCCGAGGAGGACCGCCCGGACGTGTTCACGATCAGGGTGGGCAACATCCTGCCCGGCGAGCGCGTCTCGGTGCGGCTGACCATGAGCCAGCCGCTGCCGTACGAGGACGGCGCGGCCACGTTCAGGTTCCCGCTGGTGGTGGCCCCGCGCTACATCCCGGGCAGCCCGCTCGACGGCCCGCCGGCCGGTGACGGCACGGCTCCCGACACCGACGCCGTGCCCGACGCGTCGAGGATCAGCCCGCCGGTGCTGCTGCCGGGCTTCCCGAACCCGGTGCGGTTGTCGCTGACCGCCACCGTGGAGGCGTCCGGGCTGGAGCTGCGCGAGCTGGCCTCCAGCCTGCACGTGGTCGAGGAGGACGGCCGGACCGTGCGGTTGCGGCCGGGCGAGCGGCTCGACCGGGACTTCGTGCTGCGGCTGTCGTTCGACGCCTCGACGTCGTTGCAGCTCGACGGGCGGGACACGTTCGCGCTGACCGTGCTGCCGCCCGAGCCGGCGGGCGCCAGGACGCCGCGCGACCTCGTGCTGCTGCTCGACCGCTCGGGCAGCATGAGCGGGTGGAAGATGATCTGCGCCCGCCGGGCCGCCGCGCGCATCGTGGACACGCTGACGCCGCAGGACAGGTTCGCGGTGCTGACCTTCGACACGGTGGTGGAGCAGGCGTTCGAGGGGCTGGTGGCGGCGTCGGACCGCAACCGGTACCGGGCGGTCGAGCACCTGGCCCGGGTGGACGCCCGGGGCGGCACGGAACTGCTGGAGCCGCTGCTCCAGGCCATCGCCCTGCTCGACGCCGAGAGCGGGCGCGAGCGCGTCGTGGTGCTGGTCACCGACGGGCAGGTGGGCAACGAGGACCAGATCCTGGAGCGGGCGGGCGGGGCGCTGTCGGCCATGCGCGTGCACACGGTCGGCATCGACCGGGCGGTGAACGCGGGCTTCCTCGGCCGGCTGGCCGGGATCGGCGCCGGGCGGTGCGAGCTGGTCGAGTCGGAGGACCGGCTGGACGCCGCCATGGACCACATCCACCGCCGGATCGGCGCTCCGCTGGTCACCGACCTGTCGCTCACGGATCTCGCCGTCGAGCCGGAGACGGTGACCCACCTCGGCTCGATCTTCCCGGGCGTGCCGCTGCGCGCGTACGGGCGCTACCACGAGGGCTCCTCCGTCACGGTACGCGGGATCGCGGCGGGCACGCCGTGGCAGGAGCGGGTGGACGGCGTGACCGTGGACAACCCGGCCCTGCGCGCGGTGTGGGCGCGGGCGCACCTGCGGGAGCTGGAGGACCGCTACGCCATGGGCGAGCACGACCTGGAGCCGCGCATCGTGCGTACGTCGCTGGAGTACGGCGTGTTGTGCCGGTTCACCGCGTACGTGGCCGTGGACACCAGGCAGGTCGCCGGTGAGGGGCCCGAGCACCGGGTCATCCAGCCGGTCGAGCCGCCGAGCGGCTGGGAGCTGCCGAGCGCGGCGCCGATGGCGTTCGGGGCCAACGTGATGCTGGCGGCGGCCCCGGCCGCGGCGCCGATGGTCCGGATGCGCGCTCCGGGGCTCGGGCAGTCCGGCCTGGACCAGGGATTCGTGGGCACCGGTGCGCCGGAGGGCGAGTCTCCCGTGGCCGGCGGCCCGCCGCCCTACGGCGCGCCCGGCGCGGGGCCGGTCCTGCCGCCCGCTCCGCCGGTGCCCGGCGGGGGCCTGCGCGGGCGCAGGCCCGGCGGACGCGGGGGCGGCGGAGCGGCTCACCGGCTGGATGCGGTGCTGCCGCAACTGGTCGCCGAGCTCGACCGGCTCCACGCGCTTCCCCTGCCCGACCTGCTGTACCTGGCGGATCTGGGCACCCGGCTGGCGGCGCTGGCCAGGTTCCTCGGGGGGAGCGCGGAGCTGGAGGCGCTGGCCAGGGAGCTGGAGGCGGCCGAGCAGCCGGGCGCGGACGCGCGGACGCTGCACGACCACGCCGTCGCGACCCTGACCGCACTCGTCGGCCGCGACACCCCACCTCCCGGCCCTTCGGAGCAGGGGCCCTCGACCGGCGGCCGACGCCCCTTCTGGAAGCGCCCCTGACGCCCGCGCCGCACCCGACCGCCCGGCGGGGTGCCGGGCGGTCATCGCGGTCAACCCGCCGCAGGGGCGCCCCGGTCATGCCATCGGAGCATTTCCGGCGGCCCCTTACGCTGGACAGGTGACGACACTGGTCCTGGACGGAGGGCTGGCCACCCGGCTGGAGGAACTCGGCGCGGACCTCAGCGACGAGTTGTGGTCGGCACGGCTGCTGCTGGAGGAGCCCGCGCTGATCCGGCAGGCGCACGCCGACTTCTTCGCGGCGGGAGCCGACGTGGCCACCACGGCGAGCTACCAGGCCACGCTGCCGGGCTTCGCGCGGCGCGGGCTGGACGCCGCGGCGGCCGGGCGGCTGATCCGGCTGTCGGTCGAGCTGGCCGCCCAGGCGCGCGACGCGGCCGGGCGCGGGCTGGTGGCCGCCTCGGTCGGCCCGTACGGGGCCTATCTGGCCAACGGGGCCGAGTACACCGGCGACTACGACCTCGACGAGGACGGCCTGTACGCCTGGCACCTGCCGCGCTGGGAGATCCTCGCCTCGGCGGGAGCGGACCTGCTGGCCTGCGAGACCATCCCGTCCTACCCCGAGGCGAAGGCGCTGGCCAGGCTGCTGGCCGGCACGCCCGGCGTGCGGGCGTGGGTGAGCTTCTCGTGCCGCGACGGCGAACGGCTCAACGACGGCACCCCGATCCGGGAGGCGGCCGGACTGTTCGCGGGTGACCCGCGGGTGGTGGCCGTCGGCGCGAACTGCACCGCGCCGCGCCACATCCCGGGCCTGATCTCCTGCCTGTCGGGAGGTCTGCCCGTGGTCGTCTACCCCAACTCGGGCGAGACGTGGGACGCCGCCGCCCGCCGCTGGCTGGGCCTGGCCGATCCGGTGGAGTACGGCCGGGCCGCCGAGGAGTGGCGGCGGGCGGGCGCGTCGCTGATCGGCGGCTGCTGCCGCACGACCCCCGAGCACATCAGGCAGATCCGCGCCCACCTGACCTGAACACGTCGCGCATCTGACCTGAGCACGTCAGGCGGATCCGCGCGCACCCGGCCTGAGCCCCCTGACCCGGCGGGTGCGCGCGGACCGGGCCCGGCTAGGCCAGCAGCGTGGCGGTGTCGCGGCGGCGGCCCAGGACGCGGTCGAGCGCCAGCGCCCCGCCCCCGGTGAAGCCGATGACCAGGCTGGCCGCCGCCAGCGCCAGCACGAACTCGTAGCCGCCCTCGCCGACCAGCCCGTTGACCCCGTGCACGAAGGTGATCGCGCCCAGCATGTTGAGGGCCAGCAGCGTGCCGAAGATCGGCAGCGCCACCCCCAGGATCAGCGCCAGGCCGCCGGCGACCTCCAGCGTGGCCACCACGGGAGCGGCCAGGCCCGCCAGCGGGATGCCGACGGACTCGAAGAACTTGGTCGTGCCCGCGATCCCCATGGACGCGAACTTCTGATAGCCGTGCACCAGGAAGATCACCCCGATGGCGACCCTCGCCAGCAACAGGACGATGGGACGCGCCTGATCCACCATGCGGACTCCTCGATGATCGTTCAGATTTGAACAATGACTCTAGCAGTGATTTGTTCAATTTCGAACGACAGTACACTGATTCAGTGACGGACATCCGATGGCTGGACGCGACGGAAATGGCCGCGTGGCGCGCCTTCGTCGCCGCCTCCCACCTGCTCGAGCGGCGCATCGAGGAACAGCTCAAGGCCGCGGCGGGGCTCACCCATCCGCAGTACGAGATCCTGGTGGTGCTCTCGGAGTCCCCCGGGCGGCAGATGCGCATGACCGAGCTGGCCAGGGGCGTCGTGGTGTCGAAGAGCGCGCTGACGTACCAGATCACCCAGTTGGAGAAGGCCGGGCTGGTGGAGCGGACGACCTGCCCGTCCGACGAGCGCGGGGTGCTGGCGGTGCTCACCGACGCGGGCGCGCGCTGCCTGGAGCGGGTGGCCCCCGGTCACGTGGAGGTGGTGCGCGAGCACCTGATCGACCAGCTCAGCCGCGAGGAACTGCACGCGGTGACGCGGGCCATGCGCAAGACGGAGGCGTCATTACGGACCTCCGCCTGACCTCGGGCAGGCGGGCCTCAGTCGCCCTTGGCGGCGGCGGAGGCGCGGGCGGCGCGTTCCATCTCGACGCGGGCGCTGGCGGCGTACTTGTCGACGTACTCCTGGCCCGACAGCTCCATCAGCGCGTACATGATCTCGTCGGTCACCGCGCGCAGCACCAGCCGGTCGTCCTCCATGCCGTAGTAGCGGGAGAAGTCGAGCGGCTTGCCGAACTTCACCCCCGGCCGGATGCCCATCTTGGGCAGCACCCGCCCGGGCGGCATCATCTCGTAGGTGTTGACCATCGCCCACGGGATCACCGGCACCCGCGACTCCAGGGCGAGCCTGGCCACGCCGGTCTTGCCCTTGTAGAGGCGGCCGTCGGGAGTGCGGGTGCCCTCGGGGTAGATGCCCAGGATGTTGCCCTCGCGCAGGACGCGCAGCCCGGTGCGCAGGGCCGCCTCGCTGGCCTTGCCGCCGGAGCGGTCGATGGGCACGGTGCCGACCCCGCTGAAGAACATCCGGGTGAAGAAGCCCTTGACGCCGCGCCCGGTGAAGTAGTCGGCCTTGCCCAGCGAGATGACCTTGCGCCGGATCTGCAGCGGGCCGAAGAAGTGGTCGGCGAAGGACAGGTGGTTGCCGGCCAGGATCGCGGGCCCCTGCCTGGGCACGTTCTCCGCGCCTTCGGTCCACGGCCGGAACAGGAGGCGCAGCAGCGGCCCCAAGATGGCCTTGACCACCCAGTAGAACACCCTGGCACCTCTTCCCTGCGCACTTTCGTCGGCCTCGTCGTCAGCGGGCAGTGACCGTGAGCATGTTCCCGAGCATGTCCGCGAGCAGAGTCATCTTCCCATCCCAACGACCATGCTCCTACATCAGCTCTCGCACAAACACCCCGGAACATGCGACGATCGGGCCGTTCCGGCGGAAATTCCCGGAATGAAACGGCACAGAGGAGCTGTTATGCCGCTCATGCCAGGCGCGGAGCCCTACCACCACGAAGCAGGCGAGATCGGCGTGTTGTTGTGCCACGGGTTCACCGGCACGCCGCAGTCGCTGCGGCCGTGGGGTGAGTACCTGGCCGGGCACGGGGTCAGCGTGTCGCTGCCCCGCCAGCCCGGTCACGGCACCAGATGGCAGGAGATGAACCGGACGCGCTGGATGGACTGGTACGCCGAGGTGGAGAAGGCGTTCGCGGACCTCCAGGGCAGGTGCGCGGAGGTGTTCGTGGCGGGGCTGTCGCTGGGCGGGTGCCTGGCGTTACGGCTGGCCGAGGTGCACGGCGCGGCGATCAGGGGCGTCATGGTGGTCAACCCCTCGATCGCGAACGACGTGCCGCTGATGCGGCTGGCCCCGCTGCTCAAGTGGTTCGTGCCGTCGGTTCCGGGGGTCGCCAACGACGTCAAGAAACCCGGCGTGCGCGAGCTGGCCTACACCCGCACCCCGGTGAAGGCGGCGGCCTCGCTGCCGGGGCTGTGGTCGCTGGTGCAGGCCGACCTGGCCAAGGTGACGCAGCCGCTGCTGGTCTTCCACAGCACGCAGGACCACGTGGTGAAGCCGACGAGTGTCGCGATCCTTCGCGCGAAGGTCCCGCAGGCCACGATCGAGGAGCTTACCGATAGCTACCATGTTGCGACGCTTGACAACGATGCCGACAGGATCTTTGCCGGGAGCCTCGACTTCATCCGGACACATGCCTCGGTACCCTTGCAGAGGGACTGATCGCACCCAGGGGGAAGTCGCGATCGCTGCGGAGAGGCCCATCTAGGTGACGCCCCAGAGTGACGAGGACGAGGTCTGGCGGCAGATCGTCGCGTCCTTCAACGACACGGCCGAGCGCGACTCGGCCGACCAGCCATGGCCCGACAGCGAGAACGTGCCTGCCGAGCCGGCCCGCCGGGTGGTCAGGCCCCCGGAGGACGAACCGGCCCGCGACACCCCGCCCGACGACGGCCCGCTCCTCGACCGGGCGGACGCCGACGACGAGGAGGACGACGACGAGGACGAGGGCCACTTCGAGCCCCCGCCGCCGCCTCCGCTGCCCAAGCTGGACCTGCCGACCAAGCTGGCGTGGGTCGCCCTGTTCGGCGGCCCCGCCTACCTGCTGGTCGCGGCGATGGCGAACTGGCGCATGGAGGGGTGGGCGCTGTTCACGGCGGTGGCGGCGTTCATCGGCGGGTTCGTGGCCCTGGTGGTCCGCATGGGCGACGGCCCGCCCAACGACTCCGGCTGGGACGACGGCGCGGTGCTCTGAGCGCCCTGCGGGAAGGCGCCTAGGACTTCGAGGTGGTCGTCCTGGGCGCGAAGGACTCCACCACGTCGGTGTAGCGGTCCTTGGTGTCCACGGCGTGCCCGACCGCCCACACCGTGCTCTTGCCCGCCAGGTACGTCACGGCCTGCAGCCGCACGCTGCTCCGGCCCGTCGCGCCGCCGCCCCTGATGGTCTCGCACGCGCCCTTCTCGCAGCGCATCATGAACGGCTCGGCGGCGCGTGCGGGGTCGTAGCCCGTCATCCAGTAGCGTCCCTTGCCGTCGCCGGTCACGCCGTACAGCCTGGTCTCGGGGCCGGGCACGGGCAGTTCGCGCCACCGCTTGCCGTTCCAGACCAGCGCGAGCGGCGAGACGTCGCCGGGGCCGCGGTAGATGCCGCCCACGGCCAGCGCCCGCTTGGAGTTGTCGACCTGCACGTCGCGCAGGTAGCCGCCGGGGACCGAGGGCAGCGGCATGGACTTCCACGAGCCGCCGGAGTAGTGCACGATCAGCGGCTCGGTGCCGGTGTCGCCGACCGCGAACCCGCCGGACACCGCGTAGAGCGCGCCCTTCTCCTTGGTCTCCTGGGCGCTCCAGGAGTTGCCCTGGCCGGTCAGGATCAGCCCGTTGCGCTCGCGGCTGCCGACCGCCACGATCTTGCCGGCCTTGGCGTCGACGCCGCCCAGCCAGTCGCCGGCGTGCAGCGCGGACGGCCTGACCCGGTCGAAGCCGCCGGTGTCGCCGTGCGCGAGGTAGGGAACACCGTCGTGCCCGTCGCCGACCGCCCACACGTCGGACGGCGAGGCGGCGGCCAGCCCGCGCAGGTTGCCCGCGGCCGTGTTGTCGCGGATGCCGACCTCGGCCCACCTGGCGCCGTCCCAGTGGCGGATGGTGCCGCGGTTCTTCCAGACGTCCCAGATCTCCTGCTGCCCCACCGCCCACACGTCGCTCGGCGAGATCGCGAGCACGTCGGAGAGCGAGCCGTCGGCCTGCAGGCGCACGCTCGTCGACTGCTGCCACGCCTCGATCTGGGGTGGGCGGGGTTCGGCATGCGCGGCGGGCGTGACCTGCGTCCAGGCCACGGACGTCGCCAAGATCAAGGAGAGCGCACGCCGCCGAGAGCGACGGGTCATGAGGGAAATGCTACGGGCTGGACGGCCTGTTCCGCCCGCCGGTGCCCAACTCGCAACTCCGCGACGACCGGGAGGTGGTCGCTGGCCCCCGTCAGATCGGGTCTCGCGGCGTCCACTCCCCCGCACCACACGACGTGGGTCCCGCGCGCGGCGAAGACCCCGTCGATGCGGACGGAGGGCCTGGTGGCGGGGTAGGTCAGCCCGTCGCCCTCGGGCGCCGCGGCGTGGCAGTCGGCCAGCCGCCCGGCCAGGTAGCGCCAGGCCGGCTGGTGCGGCTGCTCGTTGACGTCGCCGGCGAGCACGATCGCCGCGTCGTGCCGGGCCGCCGCGCGCTCCATCAGCGCCACGGCCTCGGCCGCGTGGTGCATCCTGGCCGGGCCGTTGAGGTCGAGGTGCAGCGAGCCGACGGCCAGCCGCGCCCCCTCGGCCTGCACGACGGCGACGGCGAGCACGCGCCGCTCCAGGCCGAGGAACGAGCGCAGCGGGTGGCTCGCGGCGTGCAGCACGCGCACGCGCCGCCCGACGAGCACGGCCACCCCGCCCAGCCTGCCGGGCGTCGCGACCGCCAGGCCCGCCGCGCCGGCCAGCATCGCCCGCCTGGCCCGCCACCGGCCGAACCTGGGCGCCTCCTGCACGCACAGCACGTCGGCCCGCGCGGCGGCGATGACCCGGCCGAGCGCGGGCACGCTGTCGCGCAGCCCGTGCAGGTTGTACGTGCCGACCCGGACCGTCACGCGGGACTTAACGCTGCCTGGCCAGGTCGGCGGCCCCCACCACGCCGGCGGACGCGCCGAGTTCGGCCAGCCGGATCTCGGCGAGCGGGCGGTGGCCGTGGCCGGTCAGCCGTTCGGCGAAGACCTGCCTGGCCCGGTCGATGAACAGGTCGGCGGCCCGCGAGACGCCGCCGCCGACGATGAAGCAGCCGGGGTCGAGCACGGCGGCCAGGTCGGCCATGCCCTGCCCGAGCCAGTCGGCCAGGGCGGCGAAGGCGGCCAGCGAGGCGTCGTCGCCCTGCCGGGCGGCCTCGGTCACCTCCTCGCCCTCGATCTTGCCGCCGGCCAGCCCGAGCAGCGTCGCGGCCCGTTCCGGCTCCTCGGCGGCGATCTGCCTGGCGTCCTTGACCAGGGACTGGCCGCTGGCGTACTGCTCCCAGCAGCCGACGTTGCCGCACCCGCAGGGCCGCCCGCCCGGGAGCACCTGCATGTGGCCCAGTTCGGCGCCCATGCCCCAGCGGCCCCGGTAGAGGTCGCCGCCGATGACGATGCCGCCGCCGATGCCGGTGCCGAGCGTCAGGCAGACCACGTGGGACTGGCCCCTGCCCGCGCCGAACCGGGTCTCGCCCCAGGCCATGGCGTTGGCGTCGTTCTCGATGATGACCGGCAGGCCGACCAGGTCGCTGATCTTCTTCTGCAGCGGCTCCTCGCGCCAGGCGAGGTTGGGGGCGAAGCGCACGACGGAGCGGGTCTCGTCCGACGATCTCGCCGTTGTCGTCGACCACACCGGCGGCCACCTTCGTCCCGCCGATGTCGACACCGATCGTGAGCATGCCCCGTGTCTCCCTAGTTCAGATCTATGTGTTCCACGCCGTCACGGCGGCCGTCGTCACCGGTCCGCCCGTCGCCGGTCCGCTCACGCGGCGCGCTGGTCCGGGGGGCGGGCCGGCTCAGCGCGTCGAGCGCTCCCCGGAAGGCGGCGACCAGCTCGCCGCCGGCCGCCATCAGGTGCCCGGCCACGTCGCCGCCGGACTCGCGCTGCGCCGCCATCGCCCGGCAGACCGGGCAGGCGCGGCAGATGTACTCCTCGTGGGGCTCGGACACGGCCTCCTCCCACACGTCCCGCTCCTTGCGGCCACCGCCGGTGAAGGAGTTGAACACGCTCTTGCCGACCTGGCGGGTGGCCCGCCCCTGGATCGACTCGAACAACTTGCGCGCTTCGTCGGCTACCGAGCCGATCGGGTCTTTGTCCTGGCTCTCGGTCATTTTGGCCCTCCCTGGCGTATGGGGTCGCTCCTCCATGTTCAACTCCTCAGGACGCGGATTCGCTCCCCGAGTTGAACGCTAGTGCAGACCCCGCCTGCGCGGGCGGGCCGTCTTCGAGGGCCCAGCGGACCCGGAGCACGCCGTCGCGCAGCTCGGCCGCGCTGATCCGCCGGCGCGCCAGGGCCGCCGGCAGCGCCAGGATCCGCCGGTACGGCCCCGCCGTGACGATCAGCTCGTCGCCCTTGCGCGCCAGGTCGACGTCGCCGCGCTCAGCCCCGGGCAGGGCCAGCGTCAGCTCGTCGGCGCTCATCCGCAGCGGCGGCTCGACGGCGTGCGGGGCGAACGGGTCGGCCTCGCCGTACATCGCCGCGCCCAGCTCGGCCAGCGCGGGCTCGCCGACGGGCTCGGCGGGCAGGTACGGCACCGCGTGCACGGGCAGCGGCGCGAACGACTGCTCCGCCTCGGCCAGCAGCCGGGCCTGGGCCGTGACCCACCGGGCCCGCCACTCGTCGGCGCCCTCGCCGGGGAAGACCCGGTTGGCGATGACGGCGTCGACCCGGTAGCCGTACAGGCTGAGCGAGGTCAGGGTGCGCCTGGCCTCGGCGAGCACCACGGACTCGGGGGTGAGCACGAGCCGCACGGAGGCGTGCTCGCCGGTGAGCAGCTCGCGCACCTCCATGAGGCCGCGGTGGAAGCGTTCGGCGGCGTCGAGGACGTCCTCGCCGGGCGCGCTCACGCGGGCCACGCCGCGCACGAACGGCGCGGCCAGCCGCACCAGCTTGCGGCCGACCGGCATGAGCCGGCTGACGTGCCAGTCGAGCGCCTCGGGCAGGGCCAGCAGGCGCAGCGTCTCGGCGGTGGGGGCGCAGTCGACGACGATCACGTCCCAGCGGCCGTCGCGGACGTTCGCGCGCAGCTCCAGCAGGGCGATGACCTCCTCGGCGCCCGGCAGGACCGTGATCTCCTCGGAGGTGATCTCGTCGAGGCCCAGCTCGGTCAGCAGGCCCCTGGCGTAGCCCTGCAGTTCGCCCCAGTGGCGCTCCAGCGTCTTCTGGGTGTCGACCTGGTGCAGGTGCAGGCCCGGCGCGAGTTCGCCGGGGCCCGCCGCCAGCGCGTCGGCCAGGGAGTGCGCCGCGTCGGTGGAGACGATGAGCGTCTTGAGCCCGCGCCGGGCGGCGAGCGTGGCGGTGGCCGCGGCGGCCGTGGTCTTGCCGACGCCGCCCTTGCCGGTGAAGAGCAGAACCCGCGGGCTCAACTCAGCGGCCCTCGACGCGCTTCTTGAGGCCCTTGAGCGCGGTGTCCACGATGACCTTCTCCGCCTTGCGCTTGATCAGGCCGAGCATGGGGACGCTGAGGTCGACCGCCAGCTCGTACGTCACCTCGGTGCCGCCGCCCGCGTCGGTGAGCCGGTAGCTGCCCCGCAGGTCGGAGACCATCTTCCCGGGCTCGGCGACCTGCCAGCTCACGCTGTCGCCCTGCCAGGCGTAGCCGAGGGTGTAGGTGTCGCTGATCGGGCCGGCGTCGAGGGCGAACCGGACCGTGTGCGGCCTGCCGTCGGCGTCGGCGCTGAGGACCTCGGCGCGTTTGACCTGGCCGGCCCATTCGGGGTAGGAGGGGAAGTCCGCGATGACCGCCATCACGTCGGCCCGCGCGGCGCCGATCGTGATGCTCGAAGTGGTGCGATCAGACATGCGACCACCGTAGTGCACGAACCACCACACGCGGCGGACCCGTGTGAGGGCGGGCGGCGCTCACCATTCCAGGACGTACGGAACGCCGCTGCCCCGGAAGTGGCCCACGTTCACGCACTCGGTGCGCCCCACGCGGGTGCGCGCGTGCAGCGGGTTGTGCACGTGCCCGAACAGGGCGTAGCGCGGCTGGGTGCGCCTGATCGCCGCCAGCGTGGCCTCGCTGCCGCGCTCGAAGCGGCGGGCCACCACGTCGTAGAGCAGTTCGGGCAGGGCGGGCGGGATGTGGCAGCACAGGACGTCCACCTCGCCGATCGCCTCGACCTTGGCGGCGTACTCCTCGTCGGTGATCTCGTGCGGGGTGCGGTAGGGGGTCTTCAGCCCGCCGCCGACGAAGCCGAACCGCAGGCCGCCGATCTCGGCCACCTGCCCGTCGAGCACCTGGTGGCCGGGCCTGAGGTAGTCGGCCCACAGGCGCGGCAGGTCGACGTTGCCGTAGGTGAGGTAGGCGGGCACGGGCATGGCGGCGAAGAGGGCGGCGTACTGGGCGCGCACGTTGCGTTCGATGTGCTCGCGCGGATCGCCGTCGAGCGTGGCCCACAGCCGCGCGGACATGGCCCTGGCCTCGTCGAAGCGTTTGGCCGTGCGCAGCGCGATGAACCGCCTGGCGTTCTCCGCGCCGAACAGGTCGGCGAAGATGCCCTGGGCGTGGTCGTCGTAGTCGACGAACAGGATCAGGTCGCCGAGGCAGATCAGCGCGTCCGCGCCGTCGCCCGCGCCGGCCAGCGCGTCGGCCCTGCCATGGACATCGCTGACGACGTGGACCCTCATGAGGGAGATCCTACGACCGCCCGCCGTCGGGGGCCCGTCCACATGGGCGGTGCGCGTGCGCGTGCGCCCGTGTGTTGGCTGCTAGCGTGAGGAATGCCCTTCATAACGCCTCAATGACGGAGCTACCGGCGCGTAACTTAAGGCGGTAACGTCCAGGCGGTCCCCGAAGAGGAGTTGAGTTCGTGCGCGAGTACAGCGTCCCCGTCCTGGTCGACGTGCCCGCCTCCGCGGGCCTGGCCGACACCGTCTTCCGGCGCGCCGAGCAGGAGCCGGGCGCGATCGTGATGCGCCGCAAGATCGGCGACGGGTGGCCTGTCGTCACCGCCTCCGAGTTCCGCGACCAGGTGGTCGAGGTGGCCAGAGGGCTGGTCGCGGCCGGCGTCGAGCACGGCGACCGGGTCGCGCTGATGTCCCGCACCCGCTACGAGTGGACGCTGATCGACTACGCCATCTGGTCCGTCGGCGCGGTCACCGTGCCGATCTACGAGACCTCCTCCGCCGAGCAGGTCCGGTGGATCCTGCGCGACAGCGCGGCCAAGGCGGCGTTCGTCGAGCTCGACGGGCACGAGGAGGCCGTGAGGGAGGCCGCGCCCGAGCTGAAGTCGATCTGGCGGGTGGACGGCACACCGGAGACCGGCGACGTCTCCGCCGCCGACGTCGAGGAGCGCAGGAAGCGCGTCTCGGCCGCCGACCTGGCCACGATCGTCTACACCTCGGGCACCACGGGCCGGCCCAAGGGCTGCCGCATCACCCACGACAACCTGCTGTTCACCGCGCTCAACGTGCTGCGCGGGCCGCTGGAGCCGCTGTTCGCCCGCAAGGACCCGGCCGCGCTGCTGTTCCTGCCGCTGGCGCACATCTTCGCGCGGATGATCCAGGTCGTGCTGATCGAGGCGGGCGCGATCATGGCGCACACCCCCAACATGAAGAACGTCGCCCCCGACCTGCAGAGCTTCAGGCCGACGTTCCTGCTGGGCGTGCCGCGCGTGTTCGAGAAGGTCTACAACGGCGCCGAGCAGAAGGCCGTCTCGGGCGGCAAGGGCAAGATCTTCGCCGCCGCCGTCGACGTGGCGGTGGCCTGGAGCAAGGCGGAGAGCGCCGGGGGCGCGCCGCTCGGGCTGCGGCTGCGGCGGGCGGTGTTCGACAAGCTGGTCTACGCCAAGCTGCGCGCGGCCACGGGCGGCCGGCTGTCGGCCGCGGTGAGCGGCGGCTCCGCGCTCGGCGAGCGGCTCGGTCACTTCTTCAGGGGCGTCGGCATCGAGGTCTTCGAGGGCTACGGCCTGACCGAGACCTCGGCCCCGGTCTCGGTCAACATGCCCGGCGCCAACAAGATCGGCACTGTCGGCAAGCCGCTGCCCGGCGTCACGCTGCGCATCGACGACGACGGCGAGGTCCTGGCCAGGGGCCGCAACGTCTTCCACGGCTACTGGAAGGACGACGCCGCCACCGGCGACGTGATCGACTCCGCGGGCTGGTTCCACACCGGCGACATCGGCGAACTCGACTCCGACGGCTACCTGCGGATCACCGGGCGCAAGAAGGAGATCCTGGTGACGGCGGCGGGCAAGAACGTCGCGCCCGGCCCGCTGGAGGACGCGCTGCGCGCGCACCCGCTGATCTCCCAGGCGATGATCGTGGGCGACGGGCGGCCGTTCGTCGCGGCCCTGGTCACACTCGACGCCGAGGCCGTGCCGGCCGGCTCCACGGTGGCGGAGCTGCGCTCCGACCCCAAGGTGCGGACCGACATCCAGGCCGCCGTCGACCGGGCCAACCTGCTGGTGTCGAAGGCCGAGCAGATCAAGAAGTTCACCATTCTGGAGGCCGACCTCACCGAGGACGGCGGGCATCTCACGCCCACGCTCAAGGTCAAGCGCAACCTCGTGCTGCGCGACTTCGCCAAGGAGATCGACGAACTCTACGACGACCGGCGCTGAGCCCGCCGGGCGCGGACACGTTGACAGTCGGAGATCTTGGCTTTTCGATGAAGGAAGGTGAGTGAACTCGGGGGATTGTGCAGGGTCCGGCAGGGAGGAACCACCATGCACCGACGACCGCCGATCTCACGTCGCAATCTTCTGTTGGGCGCCGCCGCCACGTTCGGCGTGCCCGCCGTGCTCGCCGGCTGCGGCTCCGGCGCCCCGTCGCCCGCGCCGAGCGGGTCCGGCGGGGGCCTCGGCACCGTCACGATCGGCTCGAACGCCTCCGACGAGATCCCCAAGAAGACCCTCGACACCGTGCTCAAGGGCTTCACCCAGGCCGCGACCAGGATCAACACGGTCGATCACAACACCTTCCAGGAGAACATCAACCGCTACCTGCGGGGCACGCCGGACGACGTGTTCACCTGGTTCGCCGGTTACCGCATGCGGTTCTTCGCCGAACAGGGGCTGGCCACCGACATCTCGGACGTGTGGCAGGAGATCGGCGGCGGCTACACGCAGGCGTTCAAGGACCAGTCGACCGGCGCGGACGGCAAGCAGTACTTCGTGCCCTTCACCTACTACCCGTGGGCCGTCTTCTACCGCAAGAGCGTGTGGGCCGACAAGGGCTACGAGCCGCCCGCCACCCTCGACGAGCTCACCGCGCTGGCCGGGAGGATGCGGGCCGACGGGCTGATCCCGATCGCGTTCGCCGACAAGGACGGCTGGCCGGCGATGGGCACGTTCGACATCCTCAACCTGCGTACGAACGGCTACGACTTCCACATCTCGCTCATGGCCGGCCAGGAGTCGTGGACGGACCCCCGGGTCAGGCAGGTGTTCGACACCTGGCGGGGGCTGATGGAGTACCACCAGCCGGCCGCGCTGGGCCGCACCTGGCAGGAGGCCGGGCAGTCGCTGGCGCAGAAGAAGACCGGGATGTACCTGCTGGGGATGTTCGTCGCCCAGCAGTTCCCCGAGGCCGACCTCGACGACCTCGACTTCTTCACGTTCCCGGAGATCAACCCGGCCTACGGGACCGACTCCATCGACGCACCCGTCGACGGCTACATGATCTCCGCCAAGGCCAGGAACGTGGACGGCGCCAAGGCCGTGCTCAAGCACCTCGCCCAGCCGTCCTCCCAGGACATCGCCACGAAGCTGGACCCCGGCACGCTGGCGGCCGGCTCGGGGGCCGACACCTCCGGCTACAGCGCGCTGCAGAAACGCGGCGCGGAGCTGGTGTCGAAGGCCACGCACATCGCCCAGTTCCTCGACCGCGACACGCGGCCGGACTTCGCCTCCACGGTGATGATCCCGTCGCTGCAGTCGTTCGTCGGCGAGCCGGCCGAGATCGACTCCCTGCTGTCGAGCATCGAGAAGCAGAAGGCGAACATCTTCCGCTGATGGGCGTCAAGACCCGTCGCTACTCCGCCCGCGACGTGACCGTCCTGGTCGCCGGGCTGGGGGTGGCCGTCGCCGTCAACGTGAGCCTCATCTGGGGGCCCACGCTCGCCTCCATCGTGCTGTCCGGCACCGGCTGGAACGGCATCGGGCCGATCGAGTGGGTGGGCCTCGACAACTACCACGACCTGGCGGCCGAGTATCCGCCGTTCTGGTCGGCGGTCCGCAACAACGTGTTGTGGCTGGCCTTCCTCGGGCTGGTCGCGACGCCGTTCGGGCTGTTCTGCGCGGTGCTGCTGGACCGTCGGCTGCGGTGGTCGCGGGTCTACCAGAGCGCCCTGTACACGCCCGTCGTGCTGTCGCTGGCCGTGGTGGGCTTCATCGCGCAGCTCGTCTACTCCTCCGACTACGGGGTGCTGAACGCGGTGACCGGGCTGAGCGTGGACTGGCTGGGCGACAGCTCCGTCAACATCTGGGTGGTCATGGTCGCCGCCGGCTGGCGGCACGTCGGCTACGTGATGATCATCTATCTGGCGGGGCTCAAGGCGGTCGATCCGGCGCTGAAGGAGGCCGCGGCCATCGACGGCGCCAACGAGCGGCAGGCGTTCTTCGGGGTGGTGTTCCCGACGCTGCGGCCGGTCAACGTGATCGTGCTGGTCATCACGGTGATCGAGGCGCTGCGGGCCTTCGACGTCGTCTACGCCGTCAACAAGGGCAGGAACGGGCTGGAGCTGCTGTCGGTGCTGGTCACCGAGAACATCGTGGGCGAGGCCAGCCGGATCGGCTTCGGCTCGGCGATCGCGGTGGTCCTGCTGGTGCTCTCGATGGGGTTCATCGTCGCGTACCTGTCGCAACTGTTCAGGGAGGAGCGATGAGCCACGCCGCCGCTCCCCCGCGCGCGCGTCCGGTCCGGCCGCTGCGGATCCTGCTGCACCTCTTCCTGGCGCTGGTGGCGCTGGGGTGGCTGCTGCCGCCGGCGCTGGCGGTGTACGCCTCGCTGCGGCCGTACGAGGAGACCGCCCGTCTGGGCTACCTCTCGCCGCCGGAGCACCTGACGCTCGGCTACTACGCGGAGGCGTGGACGCAGGCCGAGTTGCCCCGCTACTACCTCAACACGCTGATCGTCGTGCTGCCCGCGGTGGCGGTGACGCTGCTGCTGGCCTCGTTCACGGCGTTCGCGATCGCGCGGCTGCGCGTGCCGGGCCGCAGGACGCTGCTGATCGTGTTCACCGCGGGCAATCTGCTGCCGCCGCAGGTCCTCATCACCCCGCTCTACACCCTGTACACGCTCGTCCCGCTGCCGGCGTGGCTGTCGGACTCGCAGTCGCTCTACGACTCCTACCTCGGGCTGATCCTCGTCCACGTGGCGTTCCAGTTCGGCTTCTGCGTCTTCGTGCTGGCGAACTTCATGCGCACGATCCCCGAGGAGATCAACGAGGCGGCGCTGATGGACGGGGCGGGGGTGTGGCGGCGCTACTGGCGGCTGACGCTGCCGCTGTGCCGGCCCGCGCTGGCGGCGCTGGCCACGTTGCAGTTCACCTGGATGTACAACGACTTCCTGTGGGCGCTGGTGCTGATGTCGTCGGGCGACAAGCTGCCCGTCACCTCGGCGCTGAACAACCTGCGCGGCCAGTTCTTCACCGACTACAACCTGCTGGCCGCCGGCTCGATGCTGGTGGCGCTGCCGACGCTGGTCGTCTTCCAGCTCCTGCACAAGCAGTTCGTGGCCGGGCTCACGCTCGGCTCGGCGAAGGGTTAGAGCAACTGCCGGAAGCGGGCGGCCACTTGGTCCCACGCCCATTCGCGGGCGACCCAGTCACGGCCGCCCGCGCCCAGCTTGCGGGCCCTGCCGGGGTCGGTGAGCAGTTCGACGACGGCCTGCGCCACCTCGTCCACGCTCTCGCCGTTCACGACCAGGCCGGTCTCGCCGGGCCGGACCGCGTCGGGCGCGCCGCCGGACGCGCCCGCCACCACGGGCAGCCCGCTCGCGGACGCCTCCAGGAACACGATCCCGAGCCCTTCCACGTCCACGCCCCCGAGCCGGGTGCGGCACGGCATCGCGAACACGTCCGCCGCCGCGTAGTAGGCGGGCAGGGCGGACTCCGGCACCGTGCCGGTGAATCTGATCGACTCCCGCCCGGCCGCCAGCCGTTCCAGCGCCGCGCGGTACGGGCCGCCGCCCACCAGCAGCAGCACGGCGTCCGGGACCGAGCGCAGCACGCTGGGCCAGGCCCTGATGAGCTGGTCCTGGCCCTTGCGCGGCACCAGCCGCGACACGCACAGCACCACCGGCCGCCCCGGCGGGACGGGCACGATCTCCGCGTCGGGGTCCGCGGCACCGGGGCGGAACCGGTCGGCGTCCACGCCGGGCGCGAGCCGGACGAGCTTGCCCGGCTCGATGACGGCGGCCAGCCGCCGCCGGGTGTACTCGCCGAGGTACGTCACCACGTCGGCGTGCGCGCCGATCCGGCGCAGCACGGCGCGGAAGCCCGGCGCGCTCGCCCACGACGCCTCGTGGCCGTGGGTGAGCATCACCACCCGCCGCGCGCCCGCACGGCGCAGGCGCGGGGCGAGCAGGCCGAGTGGCGCCGCCGCGCCGAACACCACGGTGCCCGCGCCGTGCTCGGCCACCAGCCCTGCCACCAGCCGGGCCGCCGTGCGCGCGACGGCCGGGGTGGGCAGCATCAGCCGCGTCGGGTGCCGCACGATCGGGAACGGCTGGCGCCGGTCGAACTCCGCCGCCCCCGGCCAGGCCGGCGCGTAGACCACGACGCCGGGCGTGCGCAGCGCGAGCCCATGGACGAACGACTGGATCCCGCCCGGCCTGGGCGGGAAGTCGTTGGTCACGATGAGCACGCCGGCGGGGGCGGGGCCGTTCACGGCTCGGGGACGCCGTTCAGCTTGGCCCATGCGCGGGCCATCGCGATGCGCTCGGGGCCAGAGGGATGGGAGGCATAGAGCACATATTCCACCGCATCCGGCGACAAGTCGGAAATGTTGGCTACGGCGAGGTGCTTCTGCATGGCGATGAACGTGGCCGGATCCCTGGTCAGGTCCAGCGCGTGCACGTCGGCCCTGGCCTCGATGTGCCGGCTGATCAGGTTCTGGGCGGGGCCCATGAGCAGCGAGCCGAAGGTCATGATGCCCATGATCACCCCGACCGCGCGCGGGTCGGTGATCGAGCCGACCCCGGTGCGCCGCCGCAGCGGACCGAAGACCAGGAACAGCGCGATCGCGCCGAGAGCCGCGCCCAGGGCGGCGATGAACGTGCCGTAGAGCACGTCGTTACGCGCCGCGTGCCCCAGCTCGTGCGCGGCGACCAGCTCGACCTGCCCCTGCGGGGCCTTCAGCAGTGTGTCGTAGACGACGATGCGGCGCGTGGCCCCGAAGCCGGACACGTACGCGTTGAGCGCCGTCGTACGGCGTGAGGCGTCGGCGACCAGCACGTCCTCGACCGGCACGTGGTCACGCTCGGCCATGTCGAGCAGGTTGGTGCGCAGCGAGCCCTGCGGCATGGAGTGGAAGTCGTTGAACAGCGGCTCGAACACCACGGGGTACACGAACGACATCGCCACCGTCAGCGCGAACGCGCCCACCGCGGCCGGGATCCACCAGCGCCGGAACCTGCGCGCCAGCGCCACCAGGGCCAGCAGCATGACGCCGAGCAGCAGCGCCTCCACGCCCAGGTTCTTCAGCCGGTCGACGCTCCAGCCCGCCCAGTCCTGGACGGACAGGCCGTAGTCGCGCAGGATCGTCTCGAACCAGACGCCGAGCGGCCACCGGGCCAGCTCGGTGATCGCGGTGATCACCAGCACGCCGAGGACCACCCGCAACCACCACGGGCCTCTCAGCCACCCGAGCACCTTGGCGCTGAACGGGGTGGCGACCAGCAGGCCGGCGAAGATCACCGTGAGGCCCAGCGAGAGGTAGCTCGGCAGGCTTGTGGCCGCGTCGAACGCCTGCGACCTGGCGATCTGGGCGGCGGTGAAGTCGCGCGCCGGATCGGGCGGGCCGCCGGTCAGCACGTGCCAGGGGGTGCTGAACGCGGCCATCGCGCTGGTGCTGCTGGGCATGGTGATCGTGGCGGTGGCCGCGTTC
>NZ_SSXE01000129.1 GCF_021699195.1 Nonomuraea sp. MG754425
GGCGCGTACCCACACCCGCAGCGTCTCGCGGCTGACCCCCAGATCCCGCGCGATCGACGTGATCGTCCGATCCGGCCTCGACAGCACCAGCGCCACCGCGTCGGCCTTGAACTCGGGCGGGTAGTTCTTCATCACCATCAGGGACATCTCTTCCCCTGGACCTCAAGATCCAGTCTCCAAGGTGTCTACGTTCAAGGGGAAAGACCCGATTCCATTGATCGGCAGTCCGGCCGGGCCGCAAGCCCGTGCAGCTCGGCATTGAGCACGGCGGCCAGGCGTGCGCCGAACTGCACCTGCGCCTGCTTCAGCTCGCGCGGCCGGGAGCCGGGCGGGCCACTTCGGCGTCTTACTCGGCCGGGCAGGCCGCCCCATCCCGTGCTGCATCTGCGGTGAGGGGATCCGGCCATAGACAGGTCCGGGCACCGTGACGATTACGCGGTGCCCGGCCGTCTCCCTTCCGGACCCGGGACGTTGACGGCGGCTTTCGACGCCCGCCACAACGGCCCCCGCGGCACCAGATCGCTCGGCCTGCACTACGTGGATGATCCGGCCTCGGGGGCGGACCACCCGTAGGGCGTCGGCGGTGGTGTTCATGCCGGCGAAGTCGATGACCACGTCCAGTTCGTGACGGGCGAAGCTGTCGAGGGTGGACGCGCAGGCGGCGACTCCTTGGGCGGCGGCGATCGGGTTGAGCTGCTGCTTGGGTTCGGCGGCGTAGACGGCGGCGCCGGTCGAGGCGGCCAGGACGAACGCTGTTTCATCGGAGATCGCCGCGGGTGCGAAGCGAAGGCAGGGCAGCGAGAGATGACAGGTTGTTTCCGCAAGGCTGCGTTGCGTAGCTGATACTTGGTGGGTGAGCACAGCAGAGAGCGCCTCCCTCGCTGCGGCGATCGGGGCTGCGGAGGAGGTCGGCTCCACCACCGAGCTGGGCATGGTGATCTTGCGGTGGATAGGGCGTGTGATACCGCACGAGGGATACATGCTCGCCGCGGTGGACCCGGTCACCGGCGCTGGCTGCTTCCTGGCAAGGCAGCACGGCTACAGCCGAGCAGCCGCCCGCCGGCTGACTCTGGGCGACCACCTGGATGGCGATCACCCCTTCGCCTTCGAGCAGTTGGTCGAGGGTCCAGGGCGGGTGGGTGTCCTCAACACCGACGCTCCCGGCCCGCGCCGCAACGCCGCGATGCGCGCGGTGATGGCCGGCCAGGGTGTCGGTAGCGAGCTGCGTGTCGCGGCCACCGCCAGCTCAACGCAGCGCTCTATCGCGTGGTCATCGTCCGCATGCGCTTCCACCAGCCCACCATCGACTATGTCGCTCGGCGCACCGCCGACGGCAAGACCAAACAAGAGATCATCCGCTGCCTCAAACGCTACCTGGCCCGCGAGATCTTCCAGGCCGTCAAGGCCCGTCCACGCCCAACTACGACGACTTGACGAACTATAGGAGCGTCAACGCGATGGCCGAGTCGTTCTTCTCCGCGCTCAAGAACGAATGGCTGCACCGCTTCGTCTTCACCACCCGAGCCAAGGCGAAACGGCAATCATCCGCTACATCGAAGGGTTCTCCAACCACCGGCGCCTGCACTCAGCGCTCGGCTACCGACCACTCCTGGAAGTACTCAACGAGTCCCTTTCAACCCAAACAGCCGCATAGGCTACGCCCACAAGACGGCTGTCCGGAATCACCGTGGCACCTCATTTCGAGCGGGACACGGCCTGCGCGGCGCTCTCGGCCGTCTCCTCCTCCTGGGCCCGTTCCCAGGCGAACAGACGGACCAGGTCGCGCAGCCCGTACCACGGCTGGCTCCCTGCGTCCTGGTCGAGCGGCTGAACGAGCTGCGCGTCCACCAACTGTTCGCACACCCGTGCTGCGGCCGGAAGCGGGGTGTCGGTCAGGGCGGCCACCGTCCAGGCGTCGAACCCGGCGGGCAGATCGAGCAGCCCCAGGCGGCGGAAGGCCAGCTTCGCCGACGGGGAGAGGCCACGGTAACTCAGGGCGAAGGTGCCGCGCACTCCCACCTCGTCCTGGGTCAGCTCGTCCAGCCGGCCCTGCTCACTCTCCAGCCGGCCGGCCATGCGCTCAACGGTCCAGGTGCTTCTCGACATCAGTTTGGCCGCCACGATACGCAGCGGCAGCGGCATCCTGTCGCACAGCGCGCCGATCCGGCGGGCGGCGAGTCGTTCCCGCTCGATGCGCTCGTGCCCCACCATGCACGCCAGCAGTTCCTCCGCCTCGGTAGTGCTGAGGACGCCCACGGCCATGGATGAGGCGCCGTCCAGCGCGACCAGCCCGCCGAGCGGTGAGCGGGAGGTCACTACGACACAGCACGAGCGCGCGCCGGGTAGCAGCGGACGTACCTGTGCCGTCGAGGCCGCGTTGTCCAGGACGATGAGCACGCGGCGGTCCTGAAGAAGGCTCCTGAACAGTGCCGTGCGCTCGTCGAGCCCTGGCGGGACCTGTTCGCCCGGCGCCCCCAGCGCTCTGAGGAACCTGGCCAGCACCGCCTCGGGACGCAACGGCGGAGCCTGCCCGTCGTGCCCCCGCAGGTTGACGAAGAGCTGCCCGTCGGGGAAACGGTGCGCTACCTGGTGCGCCCACCACACGGCCAGGCCGGACTTGCCAACTCCGGCTGTTCCATACAGGACGCACATCGGCACCTGCCGGTCCGCGTCGTCGCGGTCCAGCAGCGCGTCGAGCAGCTTCAGCTCCGCGCGCCGTCCGACGAATGAGGAGACCGGTGGAGGGAGCTGGGCCGGCCGGGTCCTTACGCCGGCCTGCCGCACCGTGGCATCGTCGCGCAGGATCGCGCGGTGCGTCTCGCGCAGCGCCTGTCCTGGCTCCAGGCCCAGTTCTTCCACCAGTACGGCCCGGCCCTGCTCATAGACCTCCAGTGCCGCCGCCTGCCGGCCCGACCGGTGCAGTGCCACCATGAAGAGCGCGCGGGCGCGCTCGCGCAGCGGGTGCTCCTCCACCAGCGGGCCCAGCTCTCTGGCCGCGTCCTGGTGCCTGCCGAGCTGGAGCTCGTTGTCGGCCCAGTCCTCCAGTGTCGTCAGCCGCAGTTCCTCCCAGTGCTCGGCGGCGGCCCGCAGCCCGGGGCCGTCGATGCCGGCCAGCACGCGGCCGCGCCACAGATCGAGCGCGCCGCGCATCAACGCGGCCGCCTGCTGAGGTGGTGCCTGGCGAGCCAGCGCCAGATCGGCCTCCACCTGCCGTGCGTCCAGGTGCGGCGCCCGCAACCGGTAACCGGCTCCGACCGTCTCGATGAGCCCGGGTTCGGCGCCCGCTGCGTGCAGCGCCCGGCGCAGCACCGACACCGCGATTATCACCTGGTTACGCACGGACGGCGGCGGATCCTGGCCCCACACCTGGTCCACGAGCCGCTCGGCCGGCACGATACGGCTCTCGGCCAGCAGTAGCGCCGCCAGCGTCCCGCGCGCCCGCGGACCGCCGAGATGTATCACGCGCCCGCCGACCGTCACCTCCAGTGGCCCCAGGATGCTGAAGCACACCTCTTGCGGTCCCGCCTGCCCGTGCGTGTCGTTCCCCGATGTCGTGCTCACCCGGACCACTTTCGGGACCGGGCAATTGTCTGCCAAGCCCGTTCCGCCCCTGCTGACAAATCGAGCAACCCAGTATCAGACAGGTACGATCTCTGCTCAGTCCTCGTGCACGCGCGGGTCGCCCTGGTCAGGAGGCCGGGCAGAAGTCAGGGAGCGGGATGGGACGGCGCGAACGACCGCTGGATCCGACGGCGGGACCTGTGGCGCGCTTCGCCCAGGAACTGCGCAAGCTACGCCAGGCGGCCGGCAGCCCCACCTACCGCGTCATGGCCGTACAGGCCCGCTACTCCGCCGCGACACTCGCGCAAGCCGCCGCCGGAGATCGGTTGCCCTCGCTGGCCGTCACCGTGGCCTACGTCCAGGCGTGCGGCGGCGATCTCGAGCGCTGGCGGCGCCGCTGGGACGAGATCAGTCGCGAGGCCCTTGAGCTCGCGGCCGCCGGCCGCGATGACGGTCAGGCCCCGTACCTGGGGTTGGCGCGCTTCGAGGAAGGCGACCATGACCGCTTCTTCGGCCGTGACGCGTTGGCCGGTCGGCTGGCCGCGCTTGTCCGCGCGCACCGCCTGGTCCTGCTGGCCGGTCCCTCGGGCAGCGGAAAATCCTCCCTGGTGCGCGCGGGTTTGATCCCCCGGTTGCGAACGCTGGAGGATCGGCCGGCCCGGTCGATCCGGGTGGTGACTCCGGGCGCGGAGCCGAACCGCGTCCGCCTCGATCCGGCCGACGATGTGATCATCATCGATCAGTTCGAGGAGCTGTTCACCCTGTGCGCCGATACGGCGGAGCGAGGTGCCTTCATCGAGGCGCTCCTGGCCGTTGCGCGGAGCGATGGCGGCACCCGGGTGGTGATCGCCGTGCGGGCCGACTTCTTCGGCCACTGCGCCGGGCACCGCGCTCTGGCCGAGGCCGTGCAGGAATCGACGCTGCTGGTCGGGCCGATGAGCGCGGCTGAACTACGCGAGGCGATCGTCAAACCCGCGGCCACCGCGGGTCTGATCGTCGAACGCGCGCTGACCGCTCGCATCATCGACGAGGTCGACGGCGAGCCCGGCGGATTGCCGCTGATGTCCCACGCACTGCTGGAGACGTGGCGCCGCCGCAGCGGCAAGGCCCTGACCATCGCGGCGTACGAGTCGACCGGCGGCATCCACGCCGCCATCGCCCGCACCTGCGAAGCCTGCTACGCCGAACTCACCCCGCAACAACGGGAGCAACTGCCCCACCTGCTGTTACGCCTGGTCGAGCCCGGCCATGACACGCCCGACACCCGCCGCCCGGTCGGCCGCACCGAACTGCCGGGCGATGGCGATACCCGGTTCCTGCTGGAAGGGCTGGCCGCAGCCAGACTGATCACTCTCGAAGAGGACACGGTCGAACTGGCCCACGAGGCGCTGCTCACCGCCTGGCCCCGGTTGCGCGACTGGATCGAGGCGGGCCGCGAGCGGATCCGGCTGCAGCGCCGCCTGACCGAGGCGGCCTCCGCCTGGCGGGACCACAACCGCGACCCGGGCGGCCTCTATCGCGGGGTGCGCCTCTCGGCTGCCTCGGAGCAGTTCGAGGTCCCGGACGAGCCCTCGAAGGGCTGGGGCCGGCTTTCCCGCGAGCAGCCGCGGACGCTTTCGACCGAGCTCAGCGCGCTGGAACGCGAATTCCTCGCCGCCAGCGTCGCCGCCAGGGAGGGGGAGCGGCGCTCCCGCACGCGACGGACGGCCGCGATCTCGGGGCTGCTGGTCCTGACGCTGGTGGCGGCTCTCCTGGCCTGGCAGCAGAACCTGACCGGCCAGACCCGCCAGCGCGAGGCCGATGCCCGCCGCGCCGCCGCTATCGCCGACAACCTGCGCGATACGGACCCGGTCACGGCGATGCGCCTCAGCCTGGCCGCCTGGCAGGTGGCCGACCTGCCCGAGACCCGCTCGGCCCTGCTCGCGGCCGGCGCACAGCGTCCCCAGGACGTCTTCACCGACCCTGACGGCGACCCCACGACCATGCGTTACCTCAGCACCGACGGCCGCACCATGGTCAGTGTCGGCGCGGGCCAGGTCTCTGCCTGGGACCTGGACACCCACCGCAGGACGGCGCTCCTTCCGGGCCTGGGCGCCGACCATAAAGAGGTGGGAGTGAGAAAGGGCGACGCGTGGACACTCCCCATGCTCACACAGGACGGAGCGGTGGCGTCGTGGGATCTGGCCGCCGGCCGCCGGGACGAGAGGGAGCTGGGCCGTGCGAACAGCGGGTTCGAGATGGGGATGAGCGGCCGCAGCGTCATCGGCTACAACGCCGACGACTCCACGTACCGGATCCTGGTGTGGGACCTCGCCCGGCGGCGCAAGCTCTATGAGGCGAGCATCCGCCGCAAGGCCCCCTCGGGGCCGTTGCAGGCGACGTGGGAGGCCGGGCCCGGCATGGTGCGCAGCAATGCCGACAGACGGGTGTTCAACGATCCGGGTTTTCCTGATGCGACGCTCAGTCCGGACGACCGGTACCTGGCGCTGTGCGTTCCAGGGCAGCGACCGCAGGTGTGGGACGTGCGGGCGGGCCGAAGACTGGACACCTCCTGGGCACCGGTCGTGACCCGGCGGCAGTGCCAGTACGAGTTGGTGCGCTTCACGCCCGACAGCCGGCGCCTGGCGATCGTCACCGACGAGGCGATCCGCTTGTGGGACCTCACCTCCGGAGCGGAGGTGGCCACCATTCCCCATGAGAACGTCAAAGAGATCGGGTTCAGCGCGGACGGGACCTTCCTGGCCGCCTCCGACGGGATCGACCTCCTGATGTGGCGGGTCTCATGGTCTGACGAGCCCGTGTTCCGCCATTCCCTCATGGGCGAGCAGGTCTCCGACCTCCGCGTCGATCCGCGGGGGAACCGGATCCGCTATCTGGGCGGCTCCGGCCGTACCTGGCCGGCCACCGTACGCACCCTCGATCTGGGTTCCGTCGTCGCCTCCGCGTGGCAGGACGCCGTCGTGCACAGGGCCGTGTTCAGTCCTGACGGTGCGATGCTGGCGCTCGCATACCCACAGCGGGACCCGGGGAACGTACTGTTCCGTCTGCACCGGCCACTGTCCGGCGGGCCGCCCGCTGACCTGCCGAAGGTTGCCTGCCCGCACCGCTCGGACGTGCCGAGCTGTTCAGTCCTGCTCGCCTTCGCCTCCGACGGTGGGACGCTGGCCTTCGGCAGCTCACAGGACCAACGGGAGGGGCCGACCCAGGTATCCCTGTGGGACGTGGCCGCCGGGCGCACGACAGACACGCTTCGGCTGAAAACGTGGCCGCAGGCCGGGGCGATCGCGTTCGCGCCGGATGACACGTCGTTGCTGGTCGCCCCGATCCCCGAGATCGGGACGGCCGAGGTATGGGATCTGCGCAGGCATGCCATCACCAAGACGCTGGCCGACGTCACCGGGCACCGAATCTCCGTCCATCCCGGCCGGCCGGTCGTGGTCACGTCGATGGGCGACGTGGTGGATCTGCGATCGGCCGCGAAGAACCCGTCCTCGACCGGTCCTGGCCCCACCCAGGCGGATGCCTTCAGCTCCGGCGGCGGCTATTTCGCCACGGGCGACAGCTCGGGTAAGACCGTCCTGTGGGACGGTGCCGTGCGGCGCCGCATCGGTGAGCTCGGCACCTTCGCCACGGGCGGCTTGAATCTGCGCAGGGCCGTCAGCGCGCTGGCGTTCTCCCGTGACGAGTCCGTGCTGGCGGTCGGCACCGCCGGCGGCGTACTCCAACTGTGGGACGTCGCCTCCCGCCAGCCGATCGGAGGGCCCCTGCCAACCCCCGGCGACGGCATCATCGCCCTGTCCTTCAGCGCCGACGGCAACACCCTGTACGCCGCCGGTCAGCACGTGCCCGTCCAGCGCTACGACCTCGCCCCGGCCACCACAGCGGCGACCGTGTGCCGTCGCGCCGGCGGCGCTCTGCCGGAGGCGGCGTGGCAGACCTACTTTCCGCGGCTTCCGTACCAGCAGACGTGCGGGCCGGGTTCCGGGCCCGCGTCGCGGTGAGAGCGCCCAAGAGCCGGGTGAGGAGTCAGGGCCGAGGGCGCCTCACCCGGCGCGGCGCCACATAGCCGTCTCATATCGAGGTCATAGAGCGGCTTCGTACTGTCCTTCCACGCGGCACGGCGGTTCGAGAGCCGTGCGGAGTTCGGAAGGCGGAACACCATGTTCGACGTGACGGTTTGGGATCTCTCAGTCGACGACCTCGATGAGGACGTCTTCTTCAGCCCGATGGCACATGCCGACCCCCCTGGGGGCGGCGGCGGTTACTGCGGCTCTGCCAGCGACAGTTGCTCCCACAGCTGCTGTTGAGGGTTATCCACTCATGACGGCCCCGGCGGGGTTGGAGATCGAATGACCAGGAATTCCATCAGCAGTCTCGTCTCACCCGCCGGGATTGTCTCGTCCATACAGAGCCGTCGGCACCCGAGGTGGCCGGAACGGCTGCAGGCGTCCATCGCCTCGGCCGGCATCCACCTGCCGGGGGCCGCGCACCCTCGCAACCAGGTCGTCACCAGCGGTGGAGCAGCGTGGGACGACGTGGCACACACCCATCTCCTGGCCACCGCCGAAGGCGCGGAACGTTACGCCGCGGCGGACCTCTTGGGCGAGGAGCGCATCTGGGCGACCGCACGCGAACTGGAGGGCGCGTGCCTTGAGCCCGAACGCTACCCGCGATGCTCCGCGAGAGAGTACGCGAGGCCGGAATGCCCTGTGGTGCCGTTTGATCCCGAAGCGAGGATCCGATGGGCGCGGGGCCTCGATCTCGTGTCACAGGAGGAGATCTGGCTGCCTGCCGTCATGGCCTGCTACGGCTTGGCCGACGTGCGACCGGAGGAGAGGTTCGTCTACCGGATCTCCACCGGGTTCGCGGTGCACACCGACCCCGTGGAGGCGACCGTCCGGGGCATCTTCGAGGTCATCGAACGGGACATGATCGCCACGACGTGGCTGCAGCAACTGCCGCTTCCGCTGCTGGACCCCGGCCTGCTCTCAGATGAGGACCGCCAGCTCATCGCATGGTGCCGGGACAGATTCATCGGTACACACCTGTTCGACGCGACCTCGGATCTCGGCGTGCCGACGGTGTACTGCCTGCTGACCGCCGACCACGACATGTCAGGCTGCCGCTCGCTGGGTGCGTCCACCGGTCGCACGCTCGGGCAGGCGGCCCAGGGCGCTCTGCTCGAAGGGTTCCTGGCGAAGGACATGCTTCGCTACGCGAAGAACGTGCCCGAGATCACCCGGTTCTCGGAGGTGACGGACGGAACGCGCTACATGGCGGTCGCCGAACGGGCACGCGCGTTCGACTTCCTGCTGGAGCGGCCCCGTACCGCTACCGCCCTGCACTCCTCGTTGCCGCAGGATCCCAGCCAGGCCCTCGCTCACCTGACAGGGATACTCGCCACCGCCGGTGCGCGCCCCGTCGTGGTCGATCGAACCCCTTCCGAACTGGCCGATGTCGGACTGTACGCAGTGAATGTCGTGATCCCCGATCTACAGCCGATGAGCTTGCAGCCGTTCGCCCAGTTCAAGGGCCATCCACGCCTCTACGAGGCGCCGCAGCGGATGGGATATCGAGTGCTCAGTGAAAGGGAACTGAATCCGTGGCCACAACCGTTCGGCTGATCCGGCCGGCCAGCGTCGGGGTCGGGCCCTTCGGAGAGCGCGTCGCCGACATCCTGTCGTCGCAGTTCGAGCACGGCCGCATGGCGCGGGACGTGGCAAGCGCCTTCTCCTCCAACGTGGACGCCGTGGTGCTGAGCCTCTGGCGGCCCTGGCCCGCCTTGTGTGAGACGGCAGACCGGAGCGCGTACGAGAGGGGGATCCCCTGGCTGCCCGTAGTGGTGGAGCATCCGTACGCGATCATCGGCCCGTGGATCGCCCCGCCTGCGGGGCCCTGTTTTGCGTGCTACAGCAGGCGTCGCGACCAGCACGACGAGGACTGGCAGGCCACCAGGGCGATGCGTGCCGCTTATGACGAGGATCCGGAGTGCGGACCCGCCGGATTCCTGCCGCAGCACGCGCGGCTGGTGGCGGGGATAGCCGCGCGCTCCGTCAGCCGGAAGCAGGCAGGCGTGGTGACCGCGATCTCCCTGCGCACGCACGTCATGACCACGTACCCCATCGTGCCCATTCACGGCTGTCCTCGTTGCGGGCGGGAGACCCGCCGGCCAGGCCTGCGGCAGTTGCTACGACTGGATGAGAAGGAGCGCGCCGATGCAGGCTGAGCACCCGCGGCTGTGTCAGGGGCTCGTGCTGGTTCCGGCCCCCGGCGGCTTTCTGATCGCCGGAGGGCCGCGGCGACATTTCTTCCGGGGTGAGGTGGCGGCGAAGGTGCTGCCCCGCTTGCTGTCGTCGCTGAACGGCACGCGCGATGAGGCGAGCATCGCCCGCGAGCTCGGCCTCGACCAGCGCCGCGTGGCGCAGGTCGTGGCGCTGCTGAGGGCCCGGGGGCTGCTGGAATCCGGCACTCCGGCGGCCTCGCAGAGCGAGCAGGTGGCACTCTACTCATCGCGGAACACTGGCGCCCACGCCTTGGCCACAGCTTCGGTCCATGTCGTGGGCGACGAGCCCGTAGCCCGACGAGTGGTAGAGGATTTGCGCACATGTGGCGTGGGTTCGGTCGCGACCAGCCGAGCAGCGCCAGAAGGCGCTGACGCGGACCGCCTGCTTCTGGCTGATCGCTCGCTGGTCGTCGTGCTGGACAGCGTGACGGACCCGGGATCGCTGGACAAGGTCGTCGGCTGGTGTTCCGCACGCGGCGTCACCGCTCTCCGCCTGGCCCTGACCAGCGGGCACATCGAGGTCGGGCCCTGCTTCCAGCCTTACGCGCTGGCTTGCGTGGATTGCCTTCGGCGCGGGCTGGAGGACGCGGCCTGGGATGCCGCGCCCGCCACAGGTGAAGACCAGGTGGAGATGCTGGCGGGACTCGCGGCAGCCGAGGCGTTCGCCATCGTCGCCGGGCTTCCTGACATGCGGGCGGCCCACCTACTGACGCGTATCGCGATCGACGGCTGGAGCGTCGAGGACGTTCTGGTGGCCCCGTACCCGGACTGTCCGGCCTGCTGGCCCGGGCAGGCCCCGCTGGATGAGGACACCTTCATGGCCGAGATCTACGAGTGGAGCGAGCGCCCTGGCCGGCTGTGGGAGGGGGTGGAAGGCCGGGCTCTGGAGGAGAAGAGGCTGGAGGAGCTGAAGGTGGCGCGATCCGACTTCTCCTCGCACCCTCGCGTACGACTCGCCAGCGTGACGGCTGTGGAGGGGCTCGGCACCCTGGCGGCCGTCGCGCGCCAGGTGGCGGGGCTGCGCGCAGACCCGGATGCGCTGGCCATGCAGCGGTGGGCTCCCACCGGGGGGAACCTGGCCTCGGTCGAGCTCTACCTGATCACCGAGGCCGGGATGCCCGGCCTGCCAGGTACGATCTTCTGGTACGCCGACCTCCAGGACGAGTTCGTCGCCGTCAGACCGGACCCTTATCCGTTGTCCGGACTGCTGGCCGGAACCGATCTGGACACCGACCGGCTGACCGCCGCCTTCGTACTCGTCGGGGCCGTGGGCCGCATCGCGGGGAAGTATCGGACCTTCAGTCTCCGCGTAAGCCATCTCGACGCGGGCTGCGCCACGACCCAGCTCACCACCGTGGCCCGCAGTCTGGGCCTTTCCGTCACGTTCGCGTCCACCTGGGACGCGAGCCTGCCCGAACTGCTGGGGCTGACCGAAGACGATGCCATGGTGACCGCTGTCGCCGGGATCACCCTGGCTGAGGGAGGTGCATGATGCCCCTGCTGCCCCTCAAGGGGCCGAGCAGCGCCGTCGCGGCCATGTCTCGACGTCGCGAGCCGCCGCGCGGAACGACTTCCACCGAACGGGCCGAGGGCCTGGCGGAGCAGTACCCGAGTGCCGTCCTGGCGGGCAGGCGTTCTGTGCGGCACTTCAGCGGCCGGGCAGTACCGGTGGAAGAGCTGGCCCGGGTGCTGGCCACGGCGCACGCGGCGCAGCACCGCCAGTGGCCGGCCGCCGACCACGGCGATCCCGGGCTCGCCCTCGTCGTGGCCGCACACCAGGTCGACGAACTGTCCAGCGCCCTCCAGCTCTGGCGCCCGGAGACGGCGGCATTCGATTCGTGCGGCACTCCCAAGTGGCTGTGGCGGATGCCCGCCTGGTACGCAGCCGCGCCGGCGCTGATCCTGATCTGCGGGTCGATCGGCCGCACCGATGGCATCTCCTACAGCCAACTCCTGGTCCAGGCCGGCGCCCTTGGACACGAGATCTGGTTGGCAGCCAGGTCACGTGGCCTGGAATGCTCCGTCTACGGTCAGGCGGTACACGAGCTGTCGGACGTCCTGACGCCCGGCAGCCGCCACCTCTTCACTGTCGCGCTGGGCTATGCGGTCGAAGGATGAGACAGGCCGCTCACCGCTCGATGGATACGTGGGCCACCATCCGGGTGATGACGCCGTACTTCCGGCCCTACCGGAAGCACGTCGTCTGCTCGCTGATGCTGGTCCTCCTCGAATGCGGCTTCGGGGTGGCCAACCCGCTGATCCTGCAGCGGATCATCGACCAGGCGCTGCCGACGCGGGACTTCGACTCCCTCGTGATCCTCTGCGGGTCGATGGTCATCATCGGGCTGGTCGGGAGCGCCATCGCCGTCGGGGAGGCGGCGCTGACCAACTGGATCGGCCAGCGCGTCGTCACCGACATGCGGGTGCAGGTGTACGACCGGGCACGAGCGCAGCCGCTGCCGTTCTATACCGAGCAGGGAGCCGCGGAAATCCAGACGCGGCTGGTCAGCGACATCGACGGTGTGGACCGGCTGCTCACCAATACAGCGCAGAGTGTCCTCGCCTCGATCGCGAGCCTCGCCGTCGCCGTTACGGCGATGCTGATCATCAGCTGGCCGCTGGCCCTCTCCTCGTTCGCCATCGCCTTGGCGCTGTCCTCGCTGAACAGGCGATTCGCGACGCAACGCAGGGCGCTGGCCAAGATGCGCCAGCAACACGTCACTACCTTGATGCGCCACGTCGGCGAGGACCTATCGCTGGCCGGGATCGTGTTGGGCCGTACGCTGGGACGTACGGGAAAGCAGCTCGAGCGATTCACCGCCATCAGCGAGCGCTTGCGGGACGTCACCGTCGAACAGCGGGTGGCGGGGGCGACCGCCAGGACATTCATCTTCGCCGCCTATGCCTGTGTGCCGCCGATCATCTACTTCCTGGCCGGGACCGTCATCCCTGGTCTGTCCGTCGGTGCGGTGGTGGTCCTGGTGATCCTGCAGATGCGGCTCGCCGGACCGGTCCAGAGCCTGTTGCTGCTCAGCGGCACCTTGCAGGCATCGGTCGCCATGTTCGAGAGAATCACGGACTACTTGGGGCTGGACAAGGAAGCCATCGAGTCCACTCCGGTCACGACCGAGGCAATGCCGCGGATTCACCTGCGCGGACTCTCCTACAGCTATCCCGGATCGAAATCGCCGGCACTGGCCGGGGTCGATCTGGACCTACCTGCCAGGTCCGTCACGGTCATGGTAGGAAGCAGCGGCTCGGGCAAGAGCACCCTGGGTCTCGTCCTCGCGGGCCTGCTCCGGCCGGATGATGGGACGATTCGTCTCTCGGGACGTAACGCCGACCCCGCCGAGTTGCGCGACGCCGTCACCCTCGTGCCGCAGCACACGCTCATGCTGCACGGCACCGTCGGCGACAATCTGCGGTTCGCCAGTGAGGACATCACGGACGAGCAGATGGAGCGGGCGCTTACCGCAGTGCACCTCGGCCACCTGGCAGCCCGGGTACGGCTTGGGCTTGACACGACCATTGGCGAGGACGGTCACCAGCTGTCCGGCGGCGAACGCCAGCGCCTCGCGCTCCTGCGCGCGCTCCTCGTGCCGGGCCACGTCGTCGTGCTCGACGAAGCCGCCAGCGCCCTCGACAACCTCACCGCGGAACACGTCCACGACCTGGTACGCCGTCACTGCCGTAACAGGATTCTGGTGATCATCGCGCACCGGATCCCCAAACTCGGCCCCTTCGACCGCGTCGTTGTGCTGGAGCACGGGCAGATCCGGGAGATGGGGACCCATGGCGAACTCGTCGCCAGAGGTGGGGCCTATACCAGGCTGCTGGCGGCCCAGTGATCACTCCCGCGCCCATGCCTGCAGTCCTCGCACGGCGTCCACGACAACGTGGGAGCACGAAGACCGCCTGATCGCTCTCGCTACAGCGAAGGCAGTGACGACGGCGGCAGGAGCCCATATCGAAGTCATAGGGAAGTCGTAGCGCCCAGCCCTACCGTGACGTCCAGCCAACACGAAAGGGCATTTCCATGAGCGCAGATGTACTCGCACTGCAGCGGCTGGGCGCGAGCCGGGCGGCGCTTCACGACGCCGACGGCAACAAGGACATCACCTACCTCAGCGGCTGGGAGACGAGAGGTAACTGCATGTCCAGCTCCGCAGCGTGCTGCAACGTCTCGGTCTCGAACTTCGTGTACGAGGGTGAGCACCACGAGCAGCGTTACGGCGCCCGGATCACCACGCTGACGGTCTGACCACAGAAGACGAACCGGGCGGCTGCTCGCTCCGGCGCCGCCCGGTCGGTATCCGCCACTCCCCCGTACACCCGGTAGGAACAGAGCAGGGAATGACCACGCAGATTGAGCCTCCGCCCGAGTTCTCGGCACCGGACATGTTCCCCACGACCGGCGAATACCGCGACCTCGTGGCCGGCATCGTGGGAACAGGCTGGCGGATAAGCCCTGAGGGGCCCTGGTACATGTGTCAGGAGCCCGCGGCTCCGATCATCGAACAGGGCTGGAAGATCCACGTCTCCAGCATCCCGCAGCACGCCACACAGGTCCTGGACGTCGTCGCCCGACACTGCGCCGAGCACGGCATCGCGTTCAAGTTCGCCCTGGACCCGATGATCCTCACGCTCATGAACGGGAAGCATTGGCCGCGCGGCGGCGCGGGCAAGTTCGTCACGATCTATCCTGCGGGCACCGACCAGTTCAAGCAGATCCTCGCCGACCTCTACTCCCGCACCTCGGGGGTTCGCGGCCCATACATCCTCTCCGACCGGCGCTATCGCGACAGCCGCTGCCTCTATTACCGCTACGGCGGAATCAGCCCCAACAAGAAGGCCGGTCGTGGGGGAACGGTGACCCACGTCCTGCGCGCGCCGGACGGCGGCGACTACGTCGACGAGCGCAATCCGTACTACGCCGCGCCGCCCTGGGTGAGCGACCCGTTCGGTGCCGAGGCCGGAGAGACCAGCACTCCCGGCGAGATCGCTCTCCATGGCGGCCGGTACGTGGTCACCCATGCACTGTCGCATTCCGCGCGCGGTGGCACGTACCTGGCGCGCGACTCGGGCACCGGCGAGCTTGTCGTGGTGAAGGAGGCGCGTCCCGACACCGAGTGGATCGACGGGGTGGGTGACGCGGTCGCCCAGCTCAAGGCCGAGGCTCGAGCGTTGCGCGCGATCAGCGCCAGCGGGAGGACTCCACGGTATCTTGCTGAGTTCTCCGAATGGGAGAACTACTACCTGGCCGAGACCTTCGCCGAGGGCCGCCCGCTGGCTTCGCTCGGCGCCTGGCACCTGGCGCCCTACCTCCTTCGCCGGCCCGGCCAGGCGGACCGGCAGGCGTACGCGCAGCAAACCGCGCGGCTGTGGCAGGCCACGCTCGACGCCATGGAACGCATCCATGACCTCGGCTACGTCGTCGGCGACGTGTCGCCATTCAACATCATCGCCAGTGAGGACCTCGACGTGGTCCACTTCATCGATCTGGAAGGTGCGGTGCCGATCGGTGCGCGGTCCTCCCCGCTCACGACCCCCGGGTTCGCGGTCGAGGACGGCAGAGGGAGCGGCCCCGCCGACGTCGCCGACGACTACTACGGCCTGGCGGCGACGTTGCTCAGCCGCCTGATGCCGACCGCCCAGCTCGTCAACTGGGCTCCCGAGACGTACAGGCGATTGGTCTCCTGCGCGGCCGGTCAAGCGGGGGTGCGGTCCTCGACGGAAGAGTTGATCTCGATCGTCACCGGACGGTCCCGCCCGAGCACGGGCCAGGTTGAGCGGATGAAGGCCGGCATCCGGGGTCTGCGCCCGGACGCCGGCGAGCCTGCGCGGTTCGCTCTGGATCAGCAGTTGGACCTGCGCGAGTTCCGGCAGAGGCTGGAGCAGGGCGTCGTCGCATCGCTGCGCTATCCGCAGCGCGGCAAGATCCCGGTCGCCCCCTCCGGACGCCAAGTGTTCAGCATGAACCGCTACTGCGCCGGCTACGGGGCGGCGGGCATCGCCCGAGCCTTACGTCAAGGCCCGGACGGCGAGCTCACCCAATGGCTGGGCGGGCAGCGCGTGGAGGAGCAGGTCTCCTCCCCCGGCCTCTACACCGGGCTGGCCGGAATCGCATGGACCCTCCGCGACGAGGGCCTGCCTGAAAGGGCCGCGGAGGTGATGGACGCGGCGCTCGCCCGAGCGGAAGACACGGCGGGTGACGTGAGCCTGTTCGCCGGCTCGGCCGGTCTCGGCCTGGCCTGCTTGCACTTCTTCGGAGCAAGCGGGGACGAGCGGTATCTCCGGCAGGCCCACGTATTCGGTGACGAGGTGCTTCGGGGAGTGAGGGCGCAGACTGTCGACAACGTGAACCCGGGCTTGGCCGGCGGCGTCGCCGGGCTTGCGCTGTTCCTGCTGTACCTGAGCCTGGCCACAGGCGAGCCCGGCTACGCGAAGGCGGGACGGGAAGGGCTGCTGAAGGCCCTCCGCCATGCGCGACCGCTCCGTGCCGGCGACGGACTGCAGATGCGGCTCGACCCGGCCGACGATCCCTTCACCAGGATCGGCCCACATTGGGACTCGGGGTCCGCCGGCGTGGGCACCGCCTGCCTGCGCTACGGCGCCGCGCTCGGGGATGCGGAGATGCTGGCGCATGCCAGAGAGCTGGCACACGGCTGCGAGGATCGCTGGGTCTCCTGGTCCACGCTTGCGACGGGCCTGACCGGCCTCGGAATGTACCTGATGGATTGTGCCCGGTTCATTCCCGCCGAGACCGAGCGGTGGCGAGGAGCAGCCGAGGAGGTGGCGGGCCGGTTGACCCTGTACCGCATCGATCACGGCGGTCACCTCTACATGCCCGGCGAAACCATGCGTACCGTCAGCGCCGATCTTCTGACGGGAGCCTCGGGGGCGCTGATGTTCACCACGGACCTGCTCGAAGGGTCCGAAAATCGGAATTTCCTTCTCGACCACCTCATTCCGGACGCGTCATGACGGTGCCGGAGGTCATACGGCTGGACAACGGCCTACGCGTGGTCCTCGACCCGCACGGTGATGTCGGTGCGGCCGGAGTGACCGTCCTCTACGGCACGGGCGGTCACGACGATCGGCCGGGCTCGCGGGGCCTGGCGCATCTGGTGGAGCACCTGATGTTTCAGGGCTCGGCCAGGTACGGCGCGTTGGCGCACTTCCATTTCGTCCAGGGTGTGGGCGGCGCGGTCAACGCCCAGACCCTGCCGGACTACACCGAGTATTACCAGCAGGTTCCCGCCGATTGCCTGGACGAGTTGCTCACCATGGAGGCCGACAGAATGGCGGGCCTCGCCGTGACCGAGCCCGCGTTCGGCCGCGAGATCGAGGTCATCAAGCAGGAGGTCAGCGCTGGACTCGCCGACTCCATGGCCCGCTTCCCCTGGCGGTGGCTGGCCCCCGTCATGTTCCCCGCGCTCGACGGGCGATCCGAACCGGCAGGGCTCCTGGAGGACTTGGACACCTTGACGCTGGCCCAGGCGCGGGCCTTCTTCACGAAGCATTACGTACCTGGCGCCGCGGTCCTGGCCGTAACCGGCGACTTCGACCCGTCCAGGACAGCGGACCTGATAGCCGGCCTGTTCGGCGTGATCCCCGCAGGCCCGCTGCCCGAGCGCGTCCCGCTGGTGCTCGACCCGCTGAGCCGGCGACATCACACCTTCGCCGAGTTCAGTTCGGTGACGTCCGCGTGCGCGGTCGCGTGGCCGACCCCACCCGAGTTGGGCGGCCGGATGCCGACGGCACTGGCGATCGCGTCCCGGCTGCTGGGGCTGCTGATACCCCAACGGCTCACCGCGGCCGAGATGTACGACGTGCGCTCCCAGGTGAGCCTGGGGGTTCACGGCTTGGGCCAGAACTGCCGCCCTCCGTCCGCGATCACCGCCGCGTTCCACGTCGGCGACCGCGCCGTCATCCCCACGGTCTTGGAACTGGCGGAAGACGCGCTCGCAGAGATGGCACGCGGCAGGGTCGAGCCCGAATCCGTGGAGCGGGCCCGCAGACACGAGCTGATCATGTTCCACCAGGGGCTGGATTCCTATCTGGGCCGCGCCCGCTGGCTGGCCAGTGGTGAGTATCTCAGAGGCGCCGCTGGCAGAGCGTCCTGGGCCGACGAACTGCTCGCGGTGACCCGCGAGGACCTCGCCGCGACAGCCGGCGTCCTACTCGCGGATCGGCCTGTCTCACTCGAACTCGTGCGGGAATGAGGATTCAGCGTTGTCCGATCTCCCGATCCAGCTACCCGGCCTGGCGACGGTCACCCTGGCGAACGGCATGGTGGTGAGGGCTGTTCAGCGCCGGCACTTCCCCCTCATCGAGCTCCGTATGGCTCTGCCCGCCTGGTACGCCGACCTGGCGGCCGGCACCTTGGTGGCGGCCACCCAGTTCGATGACGTCGAACGGTCCGGTTTCCACGCCTCCGCCGAGTGCGCGAGCGATGCGTTCACCGTGCGAGCGCAAGGACTCGCCGTCGACTTGGAGCCGGGGCTCACCGCGATCGCCCAGGCTCTGTCCACCCCCAGCCTCGACGCCGACCTGATCCGGCGGGCCCGCTTCCGGCTCGCGCACCAGGCGGAATCGACTGGCTCCGCGCCGACGCTCCTGGCCTGGAGGGAACTGCTTGCGACGATGTATGGGGATCACCCGCTCGCCGTCCTCTCCCCCGGGGCCGAGGAACTGCGGAAGGTCACCCTGCAGGATGTGGAGCGGTTCCGCCAGGAGCGAATGCAGGCGGCCGGAGCCGTTCTCACCCTCTCCGGTGGTGTGCCGCTGGAGCTCATGATCGATGCCGCGGCCGGCGCGTTCTCTGAACTTCCCTGCCACCCGCACGGCAGGACGCCACCACCCGCCGAGCCGGCCGAACAGGGGATCATCAGAAGACTTGCGGTGCCGGGCGCCACCCAGACGTCTGTCACCATCGGCTTCCCCGCCGTGATCCGGCGCGACCCTCGCTTCCCAGCGGCTGAGATCGCGAACCTGGTCATCGGTGGCTACTTCTCCTCCCGGCTGACACGCCGCCTGCGCCAGGAACGCGGCTACGCCTACTGGGTGAGATCGAGCCTGACCTGTGACCCTGGCGGGCCCGCTCTGGCGATCGCCACGAACGTACGTGACGACGTCGGGAGGTCGGCGCTTCAGGTCATCCGAGACGACCTCAGCGACCTGGCCGCCGCAGGTCCGCCGGCCGAAGAAGTGGATCACGCCAGGCGGCACCTGCTCGGCTCGACCCGGCTCGAGCTGGCTACCCAGTCCGGCGCCACCGATCTGGTATTCGCCCTGGCCCGCAGCGGTCTCACTCCGAAGTGGCTGCGGGATCACTGCGCCCACCTCGACAAGGTCACCCCTGACGACATCCGAGACTTCGCTGCGGCGTTCCTCCGGCCCGCGCAGGCCACCACAGTGGTCGCGAGCCGGGAGCAGAATGTCTAGGCGAGCGCGGATGGTCGCTTTCCTGCGGCCCTTCTGCGCCAAGGTCGCCGCTCTGACCGCTCTGACCGTCCTGCACTCCGCCCTGGCCGTGGTGCCGGCCATCGCCGGTCAGCGGCTCATCGATGACGGCGTGGTCCGAGGGGACGCGCGCACCGTGTGGCTGCTGGGCGCCGTCCTCGTCGCCGCGGGCGTCTGCCAGGGACTGCTGGCACTGGCCGCGATGCGGTTTTCGACCGCGCTCGGCGCCGACATGGTGTGCGCGCTGCGCGCGGAAATGTACGCGCACTTGTTGCGGCAATCGCCGGGGTTCTTCACCTGGGCCAGGACCGGTGCGGTCGTGTCCCGGCTTGACGGGGACGTGACCGGGATCGAGCGCGTCGTCACCACCACGCTCCCTTCTGCGGTCGGCGCTCTGGTCACGCTCACCACAGCACTGGCGGCCACCGTCGTCCTGGAGTGGCGGCTCGCACTGACCATCCTGATCCTCGCTCCCGCGATGTATCTGCTTGCGTCCTGGTTCGGGAAGGCGCTCAAGACGGTGGGCAGGCACCGCATGGAGGCACAGGCCGAACTCAACTCCCTGGTCGCAGAGCGGCTCACGCCAGGCGGGATCGAACTCGTGCAGCTCTTCTCCGAACCGGGCCGGGAGATCAGCGCGTTCGCCGCCCGAAGCGGTCGCGCGCGCAACCTTGCTGTCAGGCACAGCGCGCTGGAGGGCGGTGCGCACGCCTCCATGATCTGCCTGATGACAGGCACCACCGCCGCCGCCTATGTCGTCGCGGGCAATGGGGTGATGACGGGGAGCCTGAGCCTTGGCACCATGGTCGCGCTGCTGACACTGCTGGCGCGCCTGTACGGACCGCTCGCTTCGTTGCCGAGCCTCAAGGCCGACATCGTGGCCGGCCAACTCAGCATGGCCCGCGTGTGGGAGGTGCTGGACTTCCTTCCGCTGGTGACCGACCCGCTGCACCCACTGGATCTGCCCGCCCGGCGCGCCCAGGGTGCTCACGTGGCGATATCCGGCCTGAGTTTCGCCTACCCGCCCAAAAGGGCTGCGGTTCTGGAGTCCCTGGCCGACTCCTCAGAGCAAGACCAGGGCCCGCGCACCGTGCTGAAGGGCATCAGCATCGACATCCCTGCCGGGACGACCGTTGCCATCGTCGGCCCTTCAGGCTCGGGCAAGACAACTCTGTCGCGCCTGCTGCTCAGAACATGGGACCCGGGCGCGGGCTCCATCCGCATCGACGGCGTCGATCTGCGCGACCTTCGGCTGTCGGCCCTCCGCTCGGTCATCGGGGTCGTACCGCAGGAGCCGTACCTGCTCCAGGGCACGATCAGGGCCAACCTCCTGCTGGCCGATCCTGGGGCCGGCGAGCGGGAACTCCTGGCGGCCTGCCGTACGGCGCAGCTCCTGCCCCTGCTCGCCCGGCTTCCCGAAGGGCTGGACACCCTGGTGGGCGGCAGAGGCACACGGCTGTCGGGCGGAGAACGCCAGCGCCTGTCCATCGCCAGACTCCTGCTCCAGCAGCCCCGAGTGATCGTCATGGACGAGGCCACCTCTCACCTCGACCCGAGAACCGAACGCGAGCTGCGCCACGCACTCACGCATGTGTTGCATGGCCGCACGTGCATACTCATCGCCCACCGGCTGGAAACCGTGCGTGATGCCGATCTGATTCTGGTCATGGAAGAGGGGCGAGTGGTGGAAACAGGAACCCACGACATTTTGGCCAGGAGCCAAGGTGCCTATGCGAAACTGCTCGGGCAGGGGTCGCGTCCGAGATGCGGTGTACAAGGAAACGAGCGTAGGTTGCCGTGCTGAACCGTACCTCCGTCGCCGGAGCCGTCGAGGCGTTCCTCGACTCGCTCGGCACCACCACCCGCACCGAGGCATCCAACGGCCCAAGCCGAGCTGGAGACGGGCAGCTGATTGCTGGTGAAGGCGGTGTAGTTGGCCTCGGTGCCGCGTTACCGAAGACGAGTGGCTCGCCGCAAAGGCGGCAGCGCGAGAGTCCCGGAGCGCCCGACTGGTGGCTGAGCGCGAGAACTTCACAGCGGGGCTCGCGCCCAGGGCGGACACCGACCGCGTCACCCTTGAGCATGAGCTGGCCGAGTACGCCAGGTCTCAAACCGGTTCCCTGCCCGCCACTCACCACCGTGACCGCGCCCACAAGAACGCCGACCATGCTCTCGTGGAACATCGGATGGCGCACGTCCCGAACTGATAATCCCTCTCCCTCCGAAACCCTGAAGGTTGCGTAATCCGGCCATTTACCGCGTAAGGCGGATTGTGGGTCGTGTGGTGCCCGCTGTACCTTCACAACCGGACGGCGATCGGGCCTTTCATGGCCTTTCGCCGTCTTCGTGGCCGCCGAATCCACGGAACTCGGATGCACAGCCGGTGGCACCTCATGACGACGGGCACCAAGCGTGGTGTCGCGGGGGTAATCGCAGCGATGAAGATCCGCAATGCGCGCTCCGAGATACACCTGAACGAGCAGGCCGCCGCAGTCGAGGCCGCCCTTCTGCGCCCAAGCTCGCTATCGTGCGGCTGCCGTAGAGCTCGACGGGCTTCGACGACAGGGCTGGGGTGCTCAGGTGACGGGACAAGGCGCCCGACCGGGTCCAGGCGATCCCGGCCTGGGCGGCGTCAGCAAGAGCTCAGCCAGGACGGCCCGCGCACGCTGGCGGCAGGACACAATCTCGCCCACGCCATCGCCCTGCAAGGGCTCCTGGACGAAGCCTGGCCAGGCTGCGCGTGGTCCACGGCGACCAGCGGCGCGCGCTGGGCGAAGAACGCACCGACACGGTGGTCATCGACGACACCCTCACCCACCTGACCAGGCCGGAGAATGACTGATGAACGACGCGGAGCTGCTGTCGGCCTGTGATCGCGCCGTCCAGGAGACCGGCGAGGCCGCGAAGCGGGTGGCTTGCGCCGTACAGGAGGCGATCGACGACCTTGAGAAGATCCCATCGCGCGGGTCGGCTGAGGACGACGAGGACCGGGCCGCGACCGAGCGGGTGATGGCGGACTGGACCGACGCGGTGGCGCAGCGCCTGGCGAACATCGAGACCTTCAACATCACCCTCTTCGGGCGGACGGGGGCGGGCAAGAGCAGCCTGATGGAGGCACTCACGCACGGGGACGGTGGCTCCGTTTCCGATGGAAGCAGCGACTACACCACTGAAGTCCGGGACATCCGGTCGGGGGCGTTGCGGCTGACCGACACGCCCGGCACCGAGGGATGGGGCCGCTCCACCGACGCGGCCGAACTGCGTGCGACCGCGCTGACCGCGCTGCGCTCCAGCGATCTGGTGCTCCTGTGCTTCGACTCGCAGAACCAGCGGCAGGCCGAGTTCGACACGGTCGCCCAGTGGATCGCCGAGTACGACAAGCCGGTCATCGCCCTGCTCAACGTGCGCAACCGGGCTTGGCGCTTCCCGGCGCCCGAACACACGGAGGCGGGTCGCCGCAACGCCGCCACGGAGGTGGCAGAGCATGTCGGGGAGATCCGCAAGCGGTTCAGGGCCATCGGCCTGGAGGGGACTCCGGTCGTGGCGGTGAGTGCCAAGAACGCGGTTTTCGCCCGGGTCCCCGATGAATACCGGGGCAAGGACCCGAAGGGGTTCAAGGTCCGCAAGGAGACGGCGGGGTCGGCGGAGACGCTTCTGCGGTGGTCCAACCTGCTGGTTCTGGAGGAGTTGATCGCCGAGGCGATCCGCGGCGACGCCGTACAGCTGAGGTTGTCCGCCCTGCACGGCCAGGTCACCACCGCCGCCGCCACCGCGCTGGCGATCTTCCAGGCCCAGGCCTACAGCGTGGCAGCGGCCGCGAACGAGAACGAGTCCGGCATCGACCGGCTCCTGCGCCTGCTCGCCACCAAGCGCACCGCGGCCCATGTCGCCGACCGCGTCGAGCGGCTTCAGCAGTTAGGCGGGAGGCCGATTCACATCCCCAAGCGCGGGTCGGCGTTACGGCACGGGGACAATCTGATCACCAGCATGGTCGCGCGGCTGCGTGCCGAAGCGGTCGAACGAGCCGATCGGGTGATCGACACAGCTAGGGCCAGTCAGACGCAGGTCTCCGCCGAGCAGTTCGAGGCCGAGGTCCTGCATCCCGACGATGTCACAGCGGCGGCGGAGCAGTACGCAGCCAACTTCTCCGCCCACCTTCGATCAGACCTCGACCAACTCGCCGCCGACGTCGCTGCGGATGTCCGGGTAACGCTGGACAAGCGGGTAGTCGTCAAGGGAGCCCGAGGCAGGGTGCTGCGTTGGGCCGGCAACACCGCCACCGCCATCTCCGCAACAGCGTCCGTGGTGGTCGGTGCCGGCATAGCCAACGCGTGGAACCCCGGTGGATGGGTGCTGCTAGGCATCGGCGCGGCGATCTTCGCGGTCGGCTGGCTCGGTGGCTGGCTACGGACACTCAGCGCCCGGGCGCGGGATCGCGACCTGGCAAACACCCGTGCCGCGATGCTGGAGTCGGTCGACACCGCATTCGAGAACGTCCGCCAGGATCTGATCAAGCTCACGACCGGGACCCTCAACACGATCGTCAAGGAGAACGTCGTTCCCCTGCTCGACCACGCGATCGAGATCCGTGCGCGCGCCACCGACCACCTCGGGCGGGCCGAGATCCTCGCTCGCCTGGTCCAGGCCATCCCGCCGCCGGACAACCCGCCGCAGATTCTGCTGCGGGCGGCGCGCCGGTGCGTGTCCACGGCGGGCGTGAACACCGGCGACGAGTTGTGGCTCGGCCAGCCCCTGTCGGAACAGTCTGACCGCCCGCTCTCCCCGCCCGCCGCCCCCATGCGGGAGGACGTTGCTGTCAGGGTGCGCCAGGCTCTCGATCGCGGCCGGACGCGGCAGGGACGGGAGTGGCTGCGGACGTACGGCCCGCAGCTCAGGCGCACCCCTGAGGGGGAGGCGCTCGTCCGGGAACTCAAAGGGCTCCGCAGGAAGGAGCTGCCCGCCGTGGTGTTCTGCGGCGACTACAGCGCGGGGAAGACGACACTGATCGCCCGCATGTTCAGGCAGAGCGGCAAGCCCGTGCCCGACACCCTGCTCGCAGGCGCCGCGCCAACCACCTCCCGGGTCCAGGAGCACGAATGGTGCGGCTACCGACTGGTGGACACGCCCGGCTTCCAGAGCGGAGTCGCAGCTCACGACGCGCTGGCCGTACGGGAGACCAGGCGTGCCGCGGTGATCGTGTACGTCTTCACCCCGTCGGCGGTCAGCGGCGACCTGTCCCACCTTCGGGCTGTTCTGGGCCGCCACCGCGCCGCCCGGCTCCTCCTGGTGATCAGCAGGGCGGACGAGCTGGCCATCAGTCCCCACGACGACCTCGACGGATTCCTGCGGCAGTGCTGCGACCGAACCGGTGAGCTCGATGCGGCGCTTCGCCGTACCGTTGACGCCGACGTGGACTGGCCGCCGGCGGTCTGCGTCGCGCCTGCTCCGGACGGGGTGGAAACCGAGGCGGCCTGGGACGGCATGCACGAACTCGTCGCCGGGCTGAACCCCCAGCCTGCGCAGGTCCGCGCCGACGCCGCCGAGCGGGTCATCCTCGGCGTGGCAGGCCAGCGGCTCGAAGAGCTGATCGCCGCCGCGGCGGCTCGCATCAAGGAGGCACAGGCCGGGGTGGAATGGTTCAACGCCACCTTCAGGGCTCACCGGGCGGCCGTAGACGTGGCCGGGGCGCTGCTGCAGGAGCGCCGCGACACGATCACCGGGATCGTCGCCGACTATGTCAGGCGTCACGTCGATCGGATGCTCGGCGCGCAGGATCTGACCCGTGAGGTGATCATCGAGCGCCTACAGGCATTCCCCGACGCCGCTGATCTGAAGGTCGAGATCGAGCAGTGGAGGGACGAGACCCGTGCCCGTGTCGAAAGGCTCACCGAGGAGAACGACCGGGCGCGGGAGGACCTGCCGGGCACCGATCCGGACACCGCGGACGACATACGCCGTGACGCCCAAGGGCTACGAGGCCCCCGAAAGAGCATGGCCAGGCGGGTGTTCGACGTCGGCGGCCGGCTCATCGGGAATCTCAAGGCAGCGCCACTCCCCCAGCACCTGGCGGATCTGGTCAGGGTCGCCGCCCCCGCTGTCACCGCCTTTCAGGGCGTCTTGGCTGCTCACGACATCTACCGTCACTACCAGGACGAGGAGCACCACGACACGTTACGCAAAACGAGCATCGCAGCGCTGACATCCCACGCGGAAGAGCACGCGCGCAAGCAATGGGAGGAAAGTCCGGACCTGGCCCGCCTGCTGACCCACCAGCAGGCCCAGAAGGCGGCCGCGGATCGCGCCCATCGCGGCCTGGCGGGCGCCGAGCAGGAGATCGCCACCATCAGCGCGGCACTCGAGCTTTATCGAGCTGCCGCCGACGACGCCAACCAGAGGAGCAGGAGCTTGTGACCGACGAGTGGATCACCCAGATCGAGCAGCACATCGCCCGGATCATCGGCTATGAGCAGCGCGAAGAGCTCACGCGCGAGTGGACCGCGCACGCCAGGAAGTCCTCGCTCGTGGTCACCGTGCACGGCCCCTATGACGCGGGCAAGTCGTCGCTCATCAAACGCCTTCTCGTGGAGGAGGAGACCGGCGTGCCCGAGTGGCTGATCGTCAGCGGCCGGCGGGAGACACAATCTGTGCGAAGCGTCCAGTCGCGCGGGATCATCTACGTCGACACCCCGGGCACCCACGCAGGGACGGAGAAGCACGATGCGCTGGCCGCTGATGCCACCGTCGCCACCGACGTCGTCATGCTCGTGATCCCGCCGCAAATGCTCGCCGCCGATGCCGCCTGGATCAGGTCGTTCACCACAGGGACGCGCTACACGTCGCAGCCGAGCGCCTTGTTCGGCCAGGGGTCGCTGCTGATCGTGATCGCGCGGGCCGACCTCGCGGGCACCGATCCCCTCGACGACCTCGACGGCTTCCACGACCTCCGCGAGCGCAAGCGCGCCGAACTCGACGCGATGCTCCAGCTTGGCAGCGGCGACAGCCGGCCCCTGGTGCACTTCGTAGCCGCCGACGCCTACTCCGCCGTGGGCAACGCCCCGGAACCGGTGCTGGACGACTACCACCGTGCGGGCTGGGACGGGATCAGCGAGCTGCGCGACTCGCTGCGGCACGCGCTCGAGCGCCGCGCCGACCTGCGCACGGAGAGCGGCATCCGGTTCTGGTCCTTCCACGCGGGCGCCGCCATGGACACAGGCCGGCAGCAGATCGCCGACCTCACCGAGGTCCTCGAGGAGGCGCGCTCGCGAGCGCACCGCCGCCGCCAGCTCGCGGCAAAGCTCAAGACGATCGACGAGGCGGTGGTCAACGAGCTGCGCGCGGCGCTCGCCGAAGTCCTCGGCGGGCTCATCGACGTGCGGGCCGCCAGCGACGAGGCCCTGCTTGAGCAGGCGCATTCCCGACTGGAAGGGCGGCTACAGCCCTGGCTCAGGACCTCCGCCGAGCGGCTGCGCGAGTTCACCGAGGACGCAGCCGAGGAGTTCCGGCTGGAATACACCCGTCCCGCCTCCCAAGCCTTCGACGCCTGGATCAGTCAGCTGGCCGCTCCGCGATCCAAGCGCCCCTCCGCCTCCGGGAGACTGGCCAACGCCGTCAAGGACGCGGATGAAGCGGCCGAGAAGCTGTTCCAGCTCAAGTTCGGTATGACGGTCAACCAGGCGGGCGTTGAACTCGACTGGATCAGGCGGTATGAGCATGACCAGGAGGCTCTCCACGAGTACTTCTCGTCAGGTCGGGGATTCACCTACGGCGACGACCTCGGCAGCGCGCAGACGTGGGTCACCTCGATCAACACCGCCAGGCACGTCACGGTGGCCGTGTCCACGGTCGCCCCGATCGTCATGAACACCCTCCGCGAGCGGCGCGAAGAACGCGAGGAGCAGCAGCGGCGGGCGGCGCTGCGCGAGCAGCTCACCGCGCTGAAGCCGCGCCTGGAGGAGGAGATTCTCCGGGGCGGTGGCAACGGGTGGGCCGCCGCCGTCGCCGACATCCAGGAACGGCTGAAGGCCGATCCGATCCACGAACCGCTCGTACGGCGATCCGGGCAGCGGATCGAGGGGCTCAAGCAGGCGATCGCCGACCTGGAGCACTTCCTGCGCTAGGACAGTTCTTCGCATGGAGGTGGATGCTGTGCTGGCTCGTTTGTGGTCCGCAGCGCGAGCCATTGGGGCCGGGTGGGATCGACGTTGAGCAGGTTGAGAAGTCGGTGTTGGAGGGGGCCGAGGATCGCGAACTGGGGTGGGCCGGTGCTGGTGGCGGGGATGAGCTTGATCCGGCTCCGACGGGATCCGGCATAGGCGAAAGGGTATGTGGGCGGGCCACCGCGCGCGCATTGCGGGTGATGGCCAACCCAGTCACACACGATCAGGCACACCCGAGTCCGCAGTAGGTGCCTGCGACCGTACAGCCTCTCTGGCTAGGGGGAACACGCCGCTCAGGCGCGCTCAGGGACGCGTGCGTCTGAATATTGCCGTTATAGCGATCGGTTCTACCTGGGCGTTCGGCGGGTCGGGCCTGCGGTGGCTGCGTAGCGTGAAGGTGCTGGCGGTGCTGGAATCGTTGGAGGTTGTGGTGTCGCGTCGGGGAAGGCCGGGGGCCGGGGCGTCGGCACAAGCTGAATATCGCCGACGATGGCGTGCGGGGCGGAAGCAACGGTTGCTGGTACGGGTGGTGCTGTCGGTGGCCGTGTTCGCGGTGGTGACCTGGGCGTGGGACTGGCGAGCCGGTGTGCTGGCGGCGGTGGTGGTCGCTGTGGGCGACATGATCGAGCGGTGGCGGGTGCATTCGCCGGCGACGGCGTGGCGTAAGGGTGCGATCGGGGAACGCGCGACCGCTCGGCGTCTGCGGTCGCTGGAGTCGGCTGGGTACACGGTGCTGCATGATCGGGTGGTGCCGGGGTCGCGGGCGAATCTCGATCATCTGGTGATCGGGCGCTGTGGGGTGGTGCTGGTGGACTCCAAGAGGTGGCATCGCAACACGCGGATCTCGACAGGTAAAGGGCGGTTGTGGGTGGGACGGCGGCCGGCCGAGTCGGTGGTGAAGGCGACCGTGTTCGAGGCGCGCCGGGTCGGTGAGGTACTGCGGTCGGCCGGGTGGGCGGTGACGGTGGTGCCGGTGGTAGCTGTCCACGGGGCGAAACTGCCGCGGTGGGGCGCGTTGATGGTGACAGGAGTGACGCTGCTGCGGGCGGGGCGGTTGCGCGGGTGGATCCGGCGGCATCCCGCGCGTTTGGAGCCCGGTCAGGTTGCTCCCCTCAGCGTTGCCGCCGAACAGTTGTTTCCGCCGTACGTGCCGGTCGAACAGCCATGAAAAGAGACAGCGTGGCTCGTTCTCAGCGACCGTATTGATCAAGTGTGAGCTGATGTGCGACTCGTGACGTGGAACAGCGCGCCTTCACCTCGTTCAGCGACCGAGAGGATGAACGCGCGGAAATTCTCGAAGTCCTTGGCTCCGCACTCCACGGCTACCCGCAGCGCAGGCCAGAGCAGGGACAGTCCTCAGGCACTGAGATGCCAGGAGGTTCACGATCGCGCCGTTGCGCTGAGGGCGGTCGGCTCAGATGCCCAGGTGGATGTGGCTCGCCCAGGCCCGGGGCGCCTGGCGATAACGTTCCCGGGCCCGCCGTACCGCGTCGTGGAGAGCGAAGGCGGCCCGGTCCGGCCACAGCCCGTGGGCGTCGGAGCAAGAACCGTAGAAGTCCATGGCGATCTCGGCGGCGATGGTGTCGGCGACCGGCCACAACGTGCCCACCACCTGCGCATAACCCGCCACCTGAAAGGCGGCGGACAGATGGATGGCCTCGTCGGCGAGTCCGGTCCGCACCTTTGCCGTACTGCAGGCCGACAGGTAGGCGAAGCGCGCAGCTTCCATGCCGCGCAGCCGGGTGACATCGCGCAGGCTCAACGTCTGCCTACCGCCAAGGCTGATGCCGCTCGACGCGGGCAGGCCAGGGTGCGCGGTGGCATGGGCAGCAACGTGCACCGCGCCATAGCGCGGTAGCACCTCGTGCAGGGGGCGCTCCGCAACGGCCCGGTGAGCGTTGACGACGCGTTGGATGATCGCCTCGGCCTCGTCTCGCATCGCCGGCAACCCGTCCTCGTCAGCGTCCCGAGGCGTCACCACGAGCAGTTCGGCGGTGCCCGGCTTGGAACGGGCGGACGCAAGCGAGCGCAAGGTAGGCAGGTAGGACGAGACCAGCCGGTCGAGGAGGATGGCCTGGCCATGGTTGGAGCCGTCAGCGTCGTCGCCCACGCACGAGACGATGACCGTCGTTCCGCCCATGCGCTGCTGGAGCCGAGAAAGGGAGGGGTGCCGGAACGGGTTGCCCTCGTCGCCGTCGTCCTTCGCTAGGGCCATCAGTTGCTCGAAACGAGTGGCGGCTTCCTTGCGGTCCTCCACCGCCTTCACCAGTGTCCCGTGATCGGAGCCCTGAGGGAGTTGCTCGGTCAGCGTGTCCAGCACCTGCGCGAACTCGTCGGCGAGCCTCGGCGGGGTGCGCAGGCCGAGCAGATCCCCGAGGATCACGCCGCGGGTCTGCTCCAGGAGTTCGACGGCCTCACCGACACGTCCGGCGGTGGTTGCGAGCAGCACCGCCTCCGTGGCCAGCCCGAAGTGGTTCTCCAAGCGGCGGGCCCGCGCGTCGAGTGGGGCGGTCCGGGGTGCGGTCGCCGGAAGCAGGTCGACCGCAGCCCTGATCGCGTCGAGCGCGAGCTGATGCTCCCCGCTCCTGAAGTGGGCGTATGCCTGAAGGCGCCGGCACTCCAGCCGGGCGGCCGGGGGCGAGCCGGAAGCTGCGGCCCCTGAGGCGAGGATGCCCATGACCTCCTGGTGAGGAGCATCGCGCAGCAGGAGATAGGAGAAGATACGGGCGTGATCGGCGTACGCCGGGTGCTCCGGTGAGTGCGCCTCATACATCTGGCGCGCCAGCTCGAGCGCCTCGGCTCGAGCAGCCGCCCGCTCGTCCGCCGATGCGGCCACCTCGGCGTAGGAGGTCAGCGCGTGGCACAGCAGCCCGGGCAGCAGCGAGGAGCGAATCTCACGCGCTGCCAGGGTGCCTTCGGCAGGGGCGAGGGCGAACGCTCTGCGTCCCGCGTCGACGACCTCGCGAAGGACGTCCGCCCGGTTCGTCGTGTCGACGCGCAGGCGCAGCACGTGGGCGAGCCAGGCCAGCGCTTGCCCCTTCTCATACGGGTCGGGAGCCGCGTGGGCGACGGACTCCCCGGCCGCCTGCACACACTGATCGATGAGGCCGGGGTCGCGTTCTGCCACGTAGCGTCCGTAGAACACGCGTGAGCAGTAGTGCTGGGCGGCCGCGTAGAGGGGGCCGGTTGACGGCGCGTCCAGCAGCATGGCCTGCGCGGCGTGCGTCGCCTCCGCCAGAATCGCTTCGTCTTCGGTGTGCTCCAGCATCTGCAGGAGGGCCTCCAGATGAGCGACGTGGCAGCCGGATCGCGGCCCGAGGTAGGGCGCACCGGCCGTGACCGCGAGACCGTCCTGGGCGGCTTGCACCGCTCGGCGCAGCACCTGCGGATCCTGCTCGGCGCGCGCGAGAGCGCGCAGCGCGACCGAAAAGCCGCGCAGGAGTTCGCCAGGGGCCGGCTGGTGTTCCGGCACGCAGGCGATCGCCTCTTCGAGAAAACCGACGGCGGTTCTCAGGGCGTCGTCATGATGCCCTTCCGTGCCGCGGAGCATGTGGAGCTCGCCGAGCAGGTGCAGCGCCCTGACACGGATCATCCCCTCGGCGACCTGGAGCGCGTGGTCGGCGAGCCTGATCGCCTCCGCGCAGGCATCGAGCTGACGGCGAAACCGGAAACGCGTCATCTGGAGCTCGGCTTCCATCAGCCGCACCCGGGCGTCGTGCGGAGCGGCGAGCCGCAAGGCGGCCACGTGCCTGTCGGCCTGGGACAGCGGCTCCTCGTCCCCGGTGAAGGAGTGCAGGGCAAGGAGCCGTTTCGCCTGATCTTCGTGGGCGGCCATCCGGGCGGGCGGCGGCAGGAGTTCGATGAGCGTGTCGCCGAGAGCAAGGGCCTCCTCCAGCCAGGAGTGATTGAGCCGGGCATGCGCCATGACGGTCAGCGCGTAAGCGAGCTCACGCAGTGGCGCCACCTTGCCCTGCCCTCGGCTTGACTCAAGCGCGGCTTTGCCGTGGGCGACAGCTTCGTCGAGCAAATCGTCCGCGCCCTCCTGGCCGCCCGTTTCGGCCGCCGCCGCCAGCAGCGTGCACAGCGCCGTGCGAAGCTCAGGGGGCAGGCTCTCCGCTGATGTCCTGACGCTCCCGGCCAGCTCCATCGCCTCGGCGCGAGCGGCGGGGTGACCGCTTCTGACCAGTTGCTCAATTCGCGCGCCAAGCTCGACCAGGTTCATGGCTCTCCGTGGAGTTCTTGTCACGGCTCACGTACAGCAGCGACATGACGAGGGTGAGGGCGGACACGCCGGCTGAAACGGGAAGCGACACCCGCACTGGTGCCGCGCTCACGCCGGTCAGGTGCGCGACGACGGAGCAGACCAGCCACGCGAGCGCCGCGCCCACCGAGGCGGCGATCAGCGAGATCACCGCTCCGGCGGCCCGGCTACCATTCCGCTTCCAGAGCGTCAGCGTGGCGAAGAGCAGGGCCAGCGTGCCGAGCAGGGTGATCACCGGCGGCTGGATCGAACCGGCGAGTGGCACCTTGTAGGCGAACGCCTGCACGGCCGTCAGCGTCATGAGCATCGTACCGGTCATGGCCGTCTGCAGGAGAGTAAGCCGCTCCTCGCGCTCGCGCGCCTTCTCCTGCGTGACCTGGGTCAGTTCGGCCAGGCTGGTGGCGACGCGCTCGCGGACCGCCTCGGTGAAGTGACAGTCGTCGGCCAAGCGGGTGAGCAGATCGCTGGCCAGGCCAAGGTCAGCCTTCAGCAGTGCTTCGGTGACGGGTGCTCCGCCGTGCCGCTTGAGGTTGTCAGACGCGATCTCCACCGAGCGTTCCAGTTCGCGCAGTCGTACCGACGTCTGAAGCAGGTGGTGGGGTCCGGTGAGGAGTTGCGTCAGGCCCGCGCGAATGCCGATCAGCGCCTGATGATCGTCTCGGTGGCGGGTGCGTTCCGCGATCAGGGACTCCGCCCGGGAGAACAAGCCCACAATCCCCTGATCGGCCTCCTCCCTGAGCCGCAGCAGGTGCCGTACCTTCGCCGCCTGTAACAGGTAGAGGGCGAAAGGGGCGGGCACGCCGCCCTCGTTCCACACCCATGCCTCCAACCGCTTACGCCGGTTGGCGGTGGTAGCGCAGAGAATCGTGCGAGTCCGGCCGGTCGGGGGAACCGGCCGCTCCTTGAGGACGGTGTGCGGGCCGCGGCCCGGCCACCTCACCGACCTCACCCTCACGTGCAGGCGAGCCTCGCCCATCGCCCAGGGCGCGTCGCCGAGGACCTCCTCCCACATCGCCTCCAACTGATCGCCGGGCGCGAGCGCCACCGACAACAGGTAGGTGTCGTGATGCCGGTGCAGGACAGCTTCGGTGACACCCGCCACCGGGCGGGGGTCGCGCCGCGCGGCCACCACGCCTTCCGCGGTACCCGGCCCAAGGTCGCCGGGCAGATGAAAGGGGATCTTCCCGATCGGGGCGGTCATACCCAGCCCGGAGCAGCACCGCTCCCACAGACCCCGGAGGTGCGCTGCTGTCTGCTCAGCGTGGGCCAGCACGAACAGATGGACGACCAGCGAGTATTCAGCCATCGGCCCCGGCATGCGCGGGCGGCTCAAACCCCACGGGGAACTCGGTCATGATCCGGTTCAGCCGCTCCGTGATCAACGGCGGTGGCGGGACCTCCGGGACGTCGCCGACGCTGCGGCGGACCCTTACCGGCGACAGGAGCTTGAGCCTGGCCAGCAGGGTGGCCTGGTCATGTCCGCGTTGCAGGTCGTCGAGGATGACTTCGACCTCAGCCCATTGATCCGAGCTCAATTTCCACTGCCGCACGTAACCGAGTAAGCGCACGACGTCTTGATTCATCCACTCACCCCACAAGCGAGCCTGAATGAGATCCAATGTTGTGATCGTATACTCTCGTCTGCAATGAGCCGCAAGACCTTGTGTGAACGGGTTGGGCGGAGGTGGATTACATCTAATCGTCGGCGACGGGCTGCCCTGATTCGGTCCTCCACGGCCCGGCTGACCTCCTGGCGGTGCCTCGTCCCAGCCGCGCTTCCCTCTACTCGTCTAACGTGCCTGACAGGCATTTAGGCAACCGACCTGCTAGTTCTCCTGATAACCCAAGATAACCATCGTGGTCTGCCTGCTCAGCCCCATCATCATCTGCTCGGAGGGCTGGCGAGGTGGCCGCGTAACGTCCTTCCGGAACGGCTGCTCCGGTGTGCAGACCGCGATGCCGCCGCTTTCTCAGGACTGACGAGCTGGCGGTTCACCTGGATGCCCGCAGCGTGGCAGAAGGACGCACGCCGTACTTCCTACTGTATGCGGTGGCAAACCGGCCCAGATGTGCAAACCCCCACCGATGCGCCACCTCCGCCACGCTCGTACGGCTCGGCTCGGCCGCTGACAGTTCCGCATGCGCCCGTTCCAGGCGCAGCTCACGGAGGTAGGCCATCGGCGACAGATCGACGTGCGCTTGAAACGCCGCCTGGAGCGTACGGATGCTCACTCCCGCGATCTCAGCGAGGTCTGCCGCGCTGAAGACGGTCGCGGGTGAGGCGCGCATCGCGTCGATGACACGGTTGACCACCGGTGGTCGGCAAGGCCTGCCCGGGGTGAGGAGTTCCTCTCGGCGGCGGTGATCGGCCGCGGCGAGCAGGTGGGTGAGCAGGCTGTGCCACAGTGGCGCACCGATGATCTCTTGCCTCGCGAGCGGCTCCGCCTGCCCGATCTGCCCGGCGAGTAGGCACGCCAGATCCCTCAGGATCCGCCCGTAACCATGGGTCAGATCCAGAGAGGGGGCGAGGTCGATCGGCGAATGGACCGGTCGCTGCAGAAGACGCCGGAGTTCGGCTTCCAGCGCATCGCGCCTGATCTTGATGCACAGGATGCGGCTGGCGGCGCTCCACCGGGTCAGTCGGATATCCCCGCTCGGGCCGTACAGAACGGCGCGTTTCGGTGTCGCAGTTATCTCGTTCCGCAGGTTCGTGGAGTTGAGGGAACCCGACAGCGGAATGTTGAGGTGGTAGAACTTGTGCAGCTCGGCGAAATCCATCTTGATATCCGCGTCGAACCTGCAGTTTCCCATCAGGATCGGCCCTATCTGCATGGCATCGATCGACATGAGGAATCGTTCCGACCCGCTGAGAACGGTCATGCGCAGCGGGTAATAGGTCTGTGCACCCTGCTCGCTGGCCTGATCGACGTCAGGAGTGCGAGTGCTGAATCTCCACGGAAGTTCCGGAACCGCTGAGAGAACCGAAGGTTTCATGTCGCCGCCGTGACCCTAGGCCCCACTCCATTACGCCGATACGCTACTTATGTCGGTGCGAGTTTTCAAGACCGCGTGGGTGATCCGGCTATGAGCTCCGCAATAAGGTTTTCCATCCAACGGCTGCACACCGGACCAGGTGCCGGACCGGTGCGGGCCGTCAGAGTTGCCGCCGCCCCGCGGGGGCGCCGAACGTGGTGTCCGTCGTCTCGCGCGGGGTGGTGCCCGCCCGCGAAGGCGTCGCTCACCTTTCCGGCGAGCCAGCGCGGGAGACGGCCCGCTGCTCCGCAATTGCGTGACCCGCCGCCTCCCCTTATGGTCGGGAATCATGAAAATCGTCAAGATCGCCGTACTGGCATGCGTGCTCATGGCCCCCTTAGCCGGAACGGCCGCCGCAGCAACCGCGTATCCGGTGAAACATCCCAAGCTGATCGCCAATCCCCTTTACGACGCCGGGGTCCTCCCGACGACGACCTGTGAAGAACCCCCGGTCAAACGCAACAATCGCCAGCTCGGACGCGCCTACATCAACGCGATGCTCGCTTGCCTGGAAACGACCTGGGAACAACACCTCACCAGCGCGAACCTGCCCTACCGCCCGGTCAAGGTGCGGCAGGTAGACAAAATACCGAAGAAGTACTGCGGAGCCACCTTCGACCAGAAGGACGACTCAGAGGCCTACTACTGCGAAAAAACCGGCACGCTGACATTCGAAGTCGGCAAGGAATACTTGGAAGACCCCACAGACCTCTGGATGCTGTATCAGGTCGGCTACATGTACAGCTATCACGTCCAACACCTCATCGGCATCGCGGACGCCTACAGCGTGGTGCAGTACCGCAATAAGTCCGAGCTCCGAGAGCAGCAACGGCGCTACAGCTTGCAACGGGATTGCCTGGCCGCCGCGTTCATCAAAAGCGTCTGGCCACTGACCGGGCGTACTGGCAAGGACTGGAGCTATTTTCTGACGTTGCCCAGCGGTGACACCTCTGCGAAGGATCGCCGCTGGGGCAAGACGTCGAGCATCGTCTCCTGGCTCAAGCGAGGCTTCGCCACCGCCGACCCTGCCTCGTGCAACACCTGGACGGCCGCCTCGGCCAAGGTGGCGTAGCACCACGCGCCTGGTCTTACCTGCTCACTGGTGCACCATCCTTCACGGAGACCGGGACATCGATGCCCGCCTCGGTCTGCTTCGCCTGCATGACGGCCGCAGAAGCGAAGGCGCACAAGACGGAAACGAGCACCCAGGCCCGGCCTGGTGCCGGGGCGCGTGATGCCACATCGTGACCCGGCCAGGCCAGAGGTTCCCGCGAGCAGCCTGCGCAACGCGCTGGGCGATCGCCACGCATTGCCGAGGCGGTGACCGAGGCAAAGATCAGGTCGAGTGACGCGGATGCCTATCGGCCCCTCAGGGGGTGAAGGACGTGCCTGACAACCGCAGATACTTTGTCAGGCACGTTCCCGGGGTCGGGACTGGCAGGACAGCCATTACACCGTGTCTTGTTTGGTGATCGACCGTTGGATTGATCATGGATGCGTTCGTGGATCGGCTGGTTCCTGACAAGCTGTGGGAGCTGTTTCAGCGAGTGTTGCCACCGTCACCGATACGACCGCAGGGCGGTGGCCGGCGGCGGGCCGATGACCGCTTGATCTTGGCGGCGATCGTGTTCGTGGCCACCACGGGGTGCACCTGGCGGCAGCTCTCGCCGATCTTCGGTGTCTCCTGGCAAACGGTGCGCCGTCGCTTCGCCGGGTGGAGCGGCGCCCGGGTGTAGGCCAAGCTGTATCGCATCCTGCTCGATGAGCTCGGCTCGCGGGGGCAACTGGACTGGTCGCGATGCGCGATCGACTCCGTCAGCGTGCCGGCCGTCAAAGGGGGATCTGACAGGTCCGAATCCTGTCGATCGCGGCAAGAATGGGTCGAAGATCCGTCTCATCACCGAGCGGACCGGTCTGCCGATCTCTGTCGGGATCAGCGCGGCCAACACCCATGACCGCCTGGGGCTGGAGCCGCTGGTGCGCAGCAGTGCGCCGATCCGGTCCCGCGGCGGCCCGCGCCGTCGCCGACCGGGCAAGCTGCACGGTGACAAAGGCTACGACTACCCACGCCTGCGGACCTTCCTGCGCGGGCGCGGCATCATCCCGCGCATCGCCCGCCGTGGGATCGAATCCAGCCAACGCCTGGGCCGGCACCGCTGGGTAGCCGAACGGACGGTCTCCTGGCTGGCCGGCTGTCGCCGCTCACACCGCCGCTACGAACGCCGAGCCGACCACTTCATTTCCTTCGTCGCCATCGCCGCAGCACTCATTTGCTACCGCCGACTCACCAAATGAGACGACGTCTAAGGCGGCGGTGGCGGTCTCGACCTCCTGCATCGAGCAGGCCAGGTCGGTGAGCACGTTCGCCCCCGCCTGGAATTCCGCCTGTCCTCATATGGGACGCGGAGCAGTTCCCAGATCACCAGGGACGGCGCCGGCAGCGCGAACTCGGCAAGCAGGTCGGCCGGGACTCCGGCGGCTTCCATGGCGTCCAGCCGGTTGTGCAGGATCTCCGTCACGCGCGGCTTCAGCCACTCCATCCGGCGCATGGTGAACTGGCCGGTCAGCAGCCGCCGCAGCCCGGTGCGCTCCGGCGGGTCGTAGCCGAGCAGGTTGCCGGGGATGTGCGGACGGGTTTCGTCAGCGGTGTCGCGCAGGATGTCCACCGGGACATCCCCCACGCCGAACCCGTCCTTGTCCCCGAACACCTGCCTGACGTCCTCGTACCTGCTGATCAGGTAGGCTGAGTCGCCGCTGGGCAGATCGACCCGGAGGACGGGCTCCTGCGCGCGGAGCCGGGTGAATTCCGGGTCAGGGCGGAAGCGGCACACCTCGTCGCGGCGGATGGGCAGCGGTATCGCGGTCACAGTCGTCTCCGATCGGTGGGGCGATCAGCCGAGGCCGGTCATCTTGAGCGAGAGATTCCACAGCCGCTCGCGGGCGGCGAGGTCCTTCGCCAGCCGGTTGGCGCGCCTCGGGCGGGGCGGCAGCGGGTTGTACAGGTAACCGCCGAAGTACTCACCGGTGACGCCGGTGGGCCCTGTCGCCAGGTACAGCGGGGCCTTGGCCGTCCGCTCCGTGGCAGGGGTGAGCACCTTTATCAGCGGGTCGATCAGCTTGGACAGCAGGCCCAGGTCGCTGGGGTCGATGTCTCTGCCCAGGCTGGTGCGCGCCCCGCCCGGGTGGATGGCGTTGGCCGTGACTCCGGCGCCTTCGAGTCGCTTGGCCAGCTCGAAGCTGAACATCACCAGGGCCAGCTTCGACTGGGCGTACGCGCCCATCGGGGCGTAATCGCGGCGCTCGAACTGCAGGTCGTCGAAGTCGAGCTTGCCGAATCCCTGCACGGCGGAGGTCACGTTGACGATCCGCGCCGGCGCGCCCGCCTTGAGTAGATCGAGCAACCGGTTGGTCAGCAGGAACGGGGCCAGGTAGTTGACCGCCCAGGTCAGCTCGTAGCCGTCCCGGCTGACCGCCCGGCCGCTGCGGATCATGGCGGCGTTGTTGACGAGCACGTCCAGCCGGGTGTGGTTGCGGGTCATGTGGTCGGCGAGATCGCGCACCTCCGCCAGGTCCGCCAGGTCCGCCACCACGCTCTCCGCGCCCCCGGCCAGCCGGGCGGTCTCGGCGGTCCTTTCCGGGTGGCGGCCGGTGACCACGACCCGGAACCCCGCCTTGGCCATCTCCACGGCGATCACTCGCCCGATACCGCTGCTCGCACCGGTGACCAGGCACACCGGCGCCTCTTTGTCGATCATGTCTTCTCTTTCCGTCGGCATTTTCCAGGCACCCGCCGTGCGGCAAGCTCCGTGGCGAACATGCTAGTACCGCAACGGTACATCGATGTTCCATGAAGGGACACGGCAGCTAGGATTGCGGTGATGATGACAAGAAGCCCGATCCTGCGCGACCACGTCGCGGCGGCGATCCTCGACGCAGCGGCCATCGTGCTCGCCGAACGGGGCGACACAGCGAGCATGGCCGACGTCGCCGCCGCCGCCGGTGTCGGCCGCACCACGCTGTACCGCTACTTCCCCAACCGAGACAAGCTCCTGCACGCGCTGACCGAAGCCGCCCTGACCGAATTGGTCGACCGGCTCGTGGCGGCCAGGCTCGAATCGGCCTCGGTCCCCGACGGCATCGCCAGGGTCACCCGCGCGGTGCTCGGCGCGGCAGGCAAGTACCAGGCGCTCGCGCACACCGCCCGCAAGGCGGACATGCCACCGGAGTTCGCCGACCAGCTCGGCGAACCACTCGCGATGCTGTTCCGGCGCGGCGCCGCCGACGGGTCCCTACGCGCCGACCTCGGCACCGAGACCCTGCTCGGCCTCTACACCGCACTGCTTGAGGGAGTGCTGAGCCAGGGCCTGCACCACCACCTCGGCGCGGAACCGGCAGCCTCCGCGCTCACCTCGATCTTCTTGGACGGCGCGCGCCCCCGGTGAACCGACGGCTCAGCCGTCCTCGCGCGGGTTGCCCAGGCAGCAGCGGACGAAATCCCTGGATGCCCCCGCTCGCCGTCCGCCGCGACTGGCCAGTCGCGGCCGACCTCGGACCGCCAGGGCTGAGGGGCCAGGACCCGCAGCACCTTGCCGCGCCGGTCGGGCTGGACAAGACCAGCAGCGGCGGCGGGTCGCTCAAGCGGCGCCCGGACCGTCTGGGGGTCAAGGCCCCTGCCGGTCAGCAGCTCCGCCCGTCCGTCCAGGATCCGCAGCCGGCCGTGCAACCTCCCGGTCAGCCGTTCGGGCAGTCCACACCGCGAGCACCGCAGGAAGAACGCATGCACGCCTCATACGGTGGGAGGCCTGACCGGCAGGGCCCGCCACTCGATCCCGTACCGGGTCACGTAGCCGGTCGCGTCCAGCACCGCGCGCAGGTCATGCACCATCGGCCGGCCCGTGACCGCGACCAGCTCGGTGATCAGCGCCCGCACCTCGCCTTCCAGCGCCAACCACTCGGCATCGGCCAGATCCGATGGGGATGCCGGTTTCCGGCCGTGACATGCGCATCCCGGTGAGGCGCGTCCGCTGGCGGGTAGCCGGACAACCACGGTCTCCTGGCCGCTGAGCTGCTTGGACACCACCTCGGCTTATGGGGAGACGACTCCGATGGATCCGGGCGGACAGCTTGCGAGCCGTCCTGAGACGCGTGGATGTCGCCTGGCGCGTTGGGACGAGGGTCGAGACCGAAGCGGACGCCGGTCCATGCTGACGCGGTGGGCGCCGTCCATGGCCGACGCGCACGTTTGATCACAACTGAGGGGGTGGCGACCGCCAGTGCGTGCGATCCTGGCGCTTCCCTCCTCGGCGATCACCCCGATGGCGGCGTCGATGATGGTGCGCCGTCGCTCTCCGACCAGCGGGTTCATCATGGTCCCGGGTCAGCCGGTGATGAAGGAGCGCAACAGGGAGAAGAACCGTTCGCCCTCGGTGTCAGGGATGAAGTGGCCCGAGCGTTCGAACACCTCCAGTCGTGCCTCGGGCAGGCCGTCCACGATCTCCCGCGCCGCGGACAGCGGGGTGATGGGGTCGCGGGTACCGGCCGCGACGAGCGCCGGGCATCGGATGGAGGCCAGACGCGCGGTCAGGTCGAACCGTGCGGTGGACATGAAGCTCATGGTGAGCCCAGGGTTCGCGATGATGCGGGTCATGGCTTGGATGTCGGATTCCGCGGGGAAGTTCGGGTCGGGGCTGTAGGCGGGTGCGCAGAGCTGCCCGAAGGCGGCGAACGTCTCCGGGGTTCCCTCGGTGAGGAACGCCTTGGCGGCCGTGGCGGCCTCGTCGCCGGCCTCGGCGCGGAAGCCCTCGACGATCCGGTCCAGGTCCCAGCGGGCGACGGTGCTCTGCAGGATCAGCTTGCCCGGGTGGCCGGGGTGGCGAGAGGCGTAGCTCATGGCTACGGCGCCGCCCCAGGACCAGCCCAGGACGATCGGTTGGACGATGCCGAGCGTGTCGCACAGGGCGCGCACGTCGTCGCCCCACTGGTCGAGGCTCCAGGTGGCCGGGTCGGAGTTCTGGCTGCGGCCGTTGCCACGCTGGTCGACATAGACGACCTGAACCAGGTCGGTGAGCTGACCGTAGGCAGGCTTGAAGATCGAGTGATCGTGACCAGGGCCGCCGTGCAGCAGCAGGAGAGTTGGCTTCTCTCGCATCGTGTAGCCGTCAGGCTCCAGGGCGGCGCCTTCGACATCCACGTACAGCGACGTGCCGTTCACCTGAACACGCATGGGGATCCTCCAGTCGATCAGGCGCTTGGCCAACTTTCCTGCTGAGTCTGGCCGCGCCCGGCGGAGGACACCATGAAGGCTCCCCCCGGACGACGGTAGGGGCCGCCCCACCACCGTCGGGGGCCCGCGCAGCGGGTAGAACTCGGGCCGGTAGGTGTCGGGCAAGACCGGATTCGCGTGCACGGCCGGTGGGAAGATGTTCGACATCGCGTGGTGGAACTCGACCGTCCAGTTCACCCGTGGCGTGAGCCGCCCACCGGTAGGAGACGTTCGTGCTGTCCCACGTGTCGCTCCGGCCCAGGTCGCTGAGGACGCGCATGCCGAATGCCGGGGTGGTGCGCAGCCGTTCGCCCGGCGAACCGGGCATCCTGGGCGGCGGAGGAACGCCAGAGATCCGCGCCCACCTCTCACCTCTGCTGTTCGAGCACATCAACTTTCCACGGGTTCTACCCGTTCAATCGCCCTGAGCTGGGCGGCAGGCTGCGCGAGCTGCTTGACACCTCCTCTCGCAGGTCAGAGCACGATGATCTCGTCAGGCGCGTTGGCTGGTGTTGAAGGCTGGTGAGTCAGGCCGAGGTCGGCCGCCCGGGCTTGGACCAAGCGTTGGCGCTGGTTCAGCCCGGGCGGACTGAACGTCAGCAGCCCCAGCTGTCGTGATAGACGCCGTAGACATTCAGGTAGTAGCCGAGTTCTACCTTTTCCCGCGCCGGGACGCAAAAGTGCTGGTTGTGGGCGGAGATCCGGTAGGTAACCCAGATCTTTTCGCTCGTGTCCTTATTGCAGTTGCGGTAGTACTCCGTTCCGCTCATGGTGTAGTGGCCACACGGATCGTCCATGAGTGCGGCAGTGGGCCGCAGACCGGTTGACTGCGCGACGGCCGGCCCAGTGAGGGCGGCGAGACCGAGGGCGAGACCGAGAGCGGCCGTCTTCATCTGAGTACGCACGTTGATTCCCGTTCTGTGGAGGACTCCGGTCCGGATGACCTTGAGCCGTGTTTCGGGAGCCACCGGGATGTGTGGCGGCGTCCATGGCCTGATCGTGCTGTCGGCCGTGGGAGGGGCAGAAGGGGTTTCCCGTCGCCCTGTGGGCCCGGGGAGCAGGGAAACCCGGAGGTACCAGCACAAGCTTCGCCCACTTAATGCGTCCGACCCATCACCATCTGTAAAGTCTTGCGGGTGCGTGAGGGCATGGCGGATGGCCCGCCCGCTCCGACGGGCGACGGTGGTTCGGGGATGGCTCCCGGTGCCGCGTTGCGGCGGCTGCGGGCGGCGCGCGGGCTGTCGCTGAACGAGTTGTCCCGGCTGACTCACTACAGCAAGGGCTATCTGAGCAAGGTTGAGACCGGTGAGAAGGCGCTGTCTGTCGGGGTCGCGCGTCGGTGCGATGCGGTTCTGGAGACCGATGGAGAGCTGACCGAGCTGGCCGAGTTGATCACGGAAGTGCGGGAGGGCTGCCCTTATCGAGGTCTTCAGCCCTACGAGCCTGAGGATTCCCGCTGGTTCTTCGGCCGGGACCGGACGGTGGGCGTGCTGGTGGGGCGACTGACCGAGCGGATGCCGGGGCGCGGACCGCTGATCGTGGTGGGCCCATCGGGGGCGGGCAAGACGTCCTTGCTGCGGGCGGGACTGCTGCCGGCCCTGCGCCGAGGGGTGCTGCCGGCGCCCGGATCCCGCTCGTGGCCGGTCGTCGCGTTCACACCGGGCGAGCATCCGGTCGCCGGGCTGCTGGCCAGGATCGGCGCGCTTACCGGGTTCGACCCCGCACACCTGGCTGGCGTCCTCGCGAAAGATCCCGCTCTCTTCGCCGGGCAGGTAGCGGAGGCGGTGAACGGCGGGACACGCGGTGGCGATCCCGCCGCCCGGCGCCGTGTGGTGCTGGTCGTTGACCAGCTTGAGGAGATTTTCACGCTGTGCGGCGAGGAGGCCGAGCGCCGGGTCTTCCTGACTGCAGTGAACGCCCTGGCCGTCGCCGGCCCGACCGGCCATCCTGCGGCGCTGGTGGTGCTCGGCGTGCGCGCCGACTTCTACGGCCACTGCCTCCGTTTTCCCGCCCTGTTGGAGGCCCTGCGCGAGGGGCAGGTGCCGCTGGGCCCGATGAGCATCGCGGAGCTGCGCGAGGTCATCACCGGCCCCGCCCGCGCCGCTGGCCTGACCCTGGAGCCGGGCCTTGTGGAACTGCTGCTGCGCGACCTCGGCGTGTCACCGGACGCCCCCGAACACGGCCCAGGCCCTGAGCCTGGCGCTCTGCCGCTGCTGTCCCACGCGCTGCTCGTCACCTGGCAGCGCCGGCGCGGCGGCACCCTGACCGTCAAGGACTACCAGCTGACGGGCGGCATCGGCGGCGCCGTCGCCACCACTGCCGAGCGCGTCTACGGCGGGCTTGACCCGCACGGCCAGGAGATCGCGCGCCGGCTGTTCCTGCAGATGGTGTGCGTGGGTGCGGACAACACCGAGACCCGCCGCCCGGTCGACGTGCGCCGCCTGCCCGAGTCGCCCTTCCCGCCGGTGGCTACGGCCGCGGTGGTCGAGGCGTTCGCCGGGGCCCGGCTGCTGACCCTGGACGCCGAGGCGACGTGGCCGGCGCACGAGGTGCTGCTGCGAGCCTGGCCGACGCTGCGCGAGTGGATCCTCGCCAGCCGCGCCGACCTGCGGCTGCGCCGTCGGCTCCTGGAGGCGGCTGAGACGTGGGAGCGCGAGGGGTGCGACCCGTCCCTGCTTTACCGCGGCACTCTGCTGCAGGCGGCGCAGGACTGGGCGGTCGGCGCCGACACCGCGCTGAGCGCGCCGGAGCTGGAGTTTCTCGAGGCCGCTATTGCGCTGCGCGACGCGGAGGAGGCCGCGGCTCGTCGCCGCGCCAGCCGCCTGCGACACCTGGCCGTCACGCTCGCTGTCCTGCTGGTGCTGGCCTGTTCGGCCACCGGTTACGCGGTGCGCACCCGGGCGACGGCCACTGAACAGCGTGACCTCGCGCTGTCGCAAAAGGTCGCGGGCGAGGCCGCCGACCTGCGCGAGGCGGCGCCCTCGCTGGCGGCGCAGCTCAGCCTTGCCGCCTACCGGCTGTCGGCCACGCCCGAGTCGCGCAGCGGACTGCTCACCGCCTTCACCGCCCCGTACGCGGCGCGGCTGACGGCGGGCAAGGACATCAATCGGGCGTTGTTCAGCCGCGACGGTCGCACGCTCGTCGCGGCCGGTGACGACGGTGTCCGCCTCTGGGACGTGACCGACACCCGCCGACCGGCCCTGCTGTCGGAGTTTGCCGCGGGCGGCGCCGACGTCGAGGCCGCCGCGCTGAGTTCCGACGCGCGCCGGCTCGCGACCGCTGGGCTCGACGGCTCCGTACAGGTGTGGGATTTGAGCGACCCGCGGCGGCCGGTCCTGGTATCCGGGTTCGCCGCCCACAGGAGGGCGGCCTGGTCGGTGGCCCTGACCGCCGACGGCGCCGTGGCGGCCACTGCGGGCGACGACGGCACCGCCCGGCTGTGGGACCTCTCCGACCCCCGGAACCCGGGCCCGCTCGCCACGCTGACCGGCCACATCGGCGCCGTACGCGGCCTCGCACTCAGCCCCGACAACCGTACCCTCGCGACCACGGGCGACGACGACACCGGACGCCTTTGGGACATCTCCGACCGGCGTCACCCGCGCTTCCTCGGCACTCTCGCCGGGCACGGCGAGGACATCTGGGCCGTCACCTTCAGCTCCGATGGCACCAAGATCGCCACCGGGAGCGACGACCGCACGGGCGGGCTGTGGGACGTCTCCGATCCGCGCCGACCGCGCCGGCTCGTCACCCTGCCCGGCCACTCCGGGCCGGTCATCGCCGCCGCGTTCGGCCCCGGCGGGCAGACGGTGGCCACCGGCGGCTGGGACCACGAAATCAGAGTGTGGGACGTGGCCGATCCCGGCCGGCCCCGCCTGGTCACCGTGCTGACCGGACACAGCGACACCATCGGATCCGTGGCGTTCAGCCCCGACGGGCGCACCCTGGCCAGCGCGAGCTGGGACCACACCGTCCGGCTGTGGGCGACCGGCGAACCTGTCGCGCGCGGTCACGAGGGACCGGTGCGCGCCGTGGCCTTCCTCCCCGGCGGGAGCCTGCTGGCCTCGGGCGGCGACGGCCGCATGGTGCGGCTTTGGGAGGTCGCTGATCCCTACCATCCCATCATGCGCGGTGTGCTCGCCAACCCGTCCGGCACGACGTACGCGCTGGCGTTCGGCCGGGGTGGCACGGTGCTGGCGGCGGCGGGCGAGGACGAGACGGTACGGCTGTGGGACGTCTCGGACCCGGCCGAACCGGTCGAGCTGCCCGCCCTCACAGAACACACTGCCCGGGTCCGCACGGTCGCGTTCAGCCCGGACGGCCGAACGCTGGCTGCCGCCGGATTCGACAACACGGTGCGGCTGTGGGACCTCACCGACCCGCGCCGGCCCGCACCGCTCGCCGCGTTCGACGGCCGGGCCGGCTCTCTATACTCCGTAGCGTTCGCCCCGGACGGGCGGAGGCTGGCGAGCGCGGGAGTCGACGGCGCCGTGCGGTTGTGGGACGTCTCCGATCCGCGCCGACCGGCCCTGACGGCCACGTTGCGTGGACACCAGGGCACCATCCAGGCGATCGGCTTCAGCCCGGACGGGAGCCTGCTCGCCAGCGCGAGCTTCGACCGGACGGCACGCCTGTGGAACCTCACCCCTCCCGGCGCACCGGAACTGCTCGCCACCCTGGCCGGGCACCGCTCCGGGGTCAGCGCGATCGCGTTCGACCGCCGGGGAGGCATCCTCGCCACCACCGGCGACGACCGGACCGTGCGGCTGTGGGATCTCGCGGACCCTGCGGCCCCGCGCCCCCTGGCCGTGCTCACCGGCCACGGCGACTCGATCCGCGCGGCAGCGTTCGGCTCGAGCGGGCGCACGCTGGCCACGGCGAGCGCCGACGGGACGGTGCGGCTGTGGGATCCCGACCCCGAGCGCGTGGCCGCCCGTGCCTGCGCCCTGGCCTACCCCGTCGTCACCCCGGCCGAGTGGGAGGAGCACTTCCCTGGGCTCGCCTTCGCGCCCCCCTGCCCGACCGGCTCCTGAGCCGGAACCGCCCTGGTGGGGAGACTACCTGCGCTGTATGTCATCAGGCCCGGTTGTGGCCGTTTCACCTGACCCGGCCGTGAAACAGCGCCACGAGCGTGGCGTGGGTCTGCTCGATCGGCCGCACCTGACCTGCCCAACATGCCGTCCGGACCCCAGATACTGTGCGCCAAGTACGAGGCGGCACACTGGCAGAGGCCAATGATCGAGTGATCCGTGTTCCTGCCTGATCGCCTGGGAGATGTCACTGTTCGTGGTCGCCGGGGGCGTAGCGGCTCCATGGGCTTCCGGCCGCGGTGGCGAGTCATATCGCGTGGCCACGGTTGATCGCGCGTTCGACGACGTTGCGCGCTTGGTAGTACTCGGCGTCGAAGCCGTTGGGCCATCCCCCGGCCGAACCGCGCCGACGCCGGTTGGCACGTTGGTCGCATGGTTTTCGGGGATGGTGTGGCGGATCTTGCGGCGGTGCGGGGGCTCGATCGGACCTTCAGTCCAGTGCCCGGAAGCTGGCGTATCGGCCGTGAACGGACTCTCCCCGTGAGACCGGGATGAAGACCCAGGTCCGGCAGTTCGGGTCCGGGAAGACCAGGATCGTGCCCTCGGTACGGTTGAGGACGGTGGATTCCTCGGTGAAGCCCTGATAACGGACGCCGGGCTGCGGATCGTTGACCATCTTCACCTGGCCGGACGCCGCGAAGATCTGTCGGCGAGGGTGGGCAGGCCGGCTGAGGCTGCGGCGTACAGCGCGCCCAGCACGTGCAGGCGGGCGGCGGTCAGATCGTGGACCGAGCCCGGTTCGACCTCGGCGATCCACAGGGGAAGCCCGTTGGGGGCCGAGAGGGCCTGCAGGTTGCCGGTGTGCTGGTGGGCCTTGCCGGAGTACCAGGCGTCGATGGGCTCGCCCTTGACGCTGATGGTCTGCTCGGCGCAGCGATCGGTGGCGATCAGGGTGCCGTCGAGGATGACGTAGGCCGTCTCGCTCGTCACGGTCCTATGCTGCCGCGACTCGTGGCCGGAGAACTCCTTGACGGGGCGCCATCACTGGCGACTCGTGTAATCAGGTGTCGCCTATTCGATGCTTCTGATGCTGATAGCTGTTACTCAGCGTGATCGCTGTCTGGGGCGTAGCGGCTCCAAGGGCTCGCGGCGGCGGTGGCGATGCGGCTGGTCTGCTGGTCGGTGTAGCCCAGCATTCGAGCGACAACCAGTGCCGGTGCTTGCAGGACCAACTGCCGCAAGGCAGAGGTTCGGCTGTTGAGGGCAACAATGTGATGAGTGCGGAGTGGCGTAGGTCGTGCAGGGTCCACCCGGGCGCGGCGACGAGGTCTTCCAGGTCGGTGAGATCCGGGTGCGCGAGCGGTTTGGTCAGCTTGTTGAAGATCTCTTCAGCGCGCCGGTAGGACAGCCGGGCCCGACCGGTGACCGGGTCCAGGTCGCCGGCGGCGAGGGCGACGCGGGCGCGCCGCTCGGTGAGGAACACCAGCCCCTTACTGCGCCGGCGAGCAATTTCGGTAGAAGGCGCGCAGTGCGGGTCTGCCAGACGATGATGTCGACCGCGCTGCCCTTGCGGGTGACCCTGGCGCGTCGGTTGCGCCGGTCCAGGTGCTCGACGTCCAGGCCGAGTACCTCGCTGGCGCGCGCGGCGGTTTCCGGAGCGGAGCCTCCAGATCGAAACAGCGCCTCGATGTTGGCGACGGCCAGCGCGCGAGTCCGATCAGGGGCGCGGCCTCGCCGCCGGAGTCGGCGGGTCGGGTCGGTGCTCAGCCAGCCCTGGTCCATCCAGAAGGTCACCGCGGAACGGAGGGCGTCCCGGTGTCGGTTGAAGGTCGCGGCGGCGCGGCCGTTCCACTGGCGGGCGAACCAGACGGTGAGTCGCTCGGTGCCCTGTTCGTCGTCGAGTTCGGCGAGCAGGGCGTGGCTGCCGGACGGGGCGAACTCGGCGATCAAGGCGCGCAGGGTGGGAGCATGTCGACCCGACCCAGGTTCGACGGGGCGTTCTGCCTGCTCGATTTTGGCAGTATCGCAGATGACAGCTTTTGCACTCGCCGACTGGCCAGTCGAAGTGGACACGATCGAACGGGCTCGGCTGGACTCGACCGCCAGGAAGCCGGTCGGCAACTGTCGAACCCGACTCGAAAGTCGCGGAACCTGATCGCCGCATTGCAGCGTGATCGAGCCAACTCGCTGATCTCTGCGCCGGCCTTGAGCGGGCCGCAGCCGTCAATGACCCACGAGATGCATCCGCTCGGTCCAGCGCGAGGCGGTGGAGGCCAGGCGATCTTTGGCCGGGACCCTCCGGCCCGAGCCCGACCTCAGGTGAGGAGCACGCGGCCGGAACCTTCTGGACAAGCATTGACAGAAAATATTTTTACATACAAGATCTCTTTTGCAATGCATGATGTCCGATATCCAGATCGACGTGAGCGGGCGGAGGCCCTGCTCACGGACCGGTGCCCGCTCGTACCGGCTCTCGTCCCGTTTGAGCGGCGAGTACCGCCACCTGCTCGACAGCCCGCACCTGTTGCTCGTCGAGTTGCTCACCCACGACGGGGGCGTGAGGACGCGCCGTCACCGTTACCCGCCGGCTGCCCTGGCTGAAGGAGAAGACCATGATCCCTTTGACGATGAGCGCCCATGTCGGCGCACCTGCCGAACGCATCCGCGAGGCACTGACCGACCCTGTTCAGATGCGCACATGGCTGGCCGAACATGCCAAGGCCGACCTGCCGGGCAGTTACGCCTTCTGGGGACGCCACACCCCAGAGGGCGAGGCCCCTCACCAGCAGCCGATCCGGACCAGCGACCACGGCCTGAGCTTCACGTGGCGCCTGGCGGAACGGCAGACCAGCGTGGAGATCGCCTTGAGGGAAGAGCAGCCCGGCTCCACGATCATCACTGTGTTGCAGACCGACTTCGACTTCACCGACCTGGGCAGCCTCGGCATGCTGCAGACCTTCTGGGCGCTGTCGGTCGCGAATCTGGTGGACCACCTCGAAAACCGTCCTCTCACCCCCCGATGCGACTACACCTCTGCTCAACTGAGCGCCGAGATTCTCATCGACGCAGCGCCCGCCGCCGTGTACGAGTCGCTGATTGACGCTGACCAGGTGGGCCGCTGGTTCGGTTTTCCCGTTGAGATCGACCCACGGGTCGGCGGTCGGTATGGCCACGGTGGCAAGATCCTCAACCTGGACCGAGAACGGGTTCTCACCGTTGAGTGGGAAGGCACGGGAGTGTTCACCTGGGCTCTGGCCGACGTAGGCGGCCGGACCCACCTGACCCTGTCGCGAAGCGGCTTCGACCCCGCCCGGCCGCCGTACGCCGCTTGGGCAGGCGAGCTGTGTGGTGCCGCCGAACTGCGCCGCTACCACGAACTCACCGACTGGCAGCCGATCTGGCTGCACGACGCCCACGCCCAACACGACGACGAGGGCGACCAGGGAAGACGCCCCGGCGCGCCGAGCAAGCCACGCGTCCCGGTGACACCGTCGCTTGCGCCCTCGACGCCTGCACCTTTGGAGCAGCCCGGTCGAGTCGAGTCACCACACGACAGTCATAGGAGATCTCCCATGCCCCCCGACG
>NZ_SSXE01000130.1 GCF_021699195.1 Nonomuraea sp. MG754425
GGCTGGCTGGCGGCTCGGCAGGCTCGGACGCGCTGGGGGACGGCGTCGGCGCCCCCTCCACCCGGAACGGGATCTCCCCCTCGATGGGGTGCCCGTCGGAGGACACGACGCGGTAGGCGATCGTGTACTCGCCGTCGGGCAGCGGCCCTTCGACGGCCTGGGTGACCACCGCGCCGTCGACCTCGGGCTTGCCGCTCTCGTGCTGGGCGTCTGCCTCGCCCCGCACGATGACGAACGGCATGCGGACCTTGGCGCTGAACTCGAGCCTGACCTCGTCGAGGGACTTGACCTCGGCGTTCTTGGCCGGGGAGCTGCTCTTGAGCGCGTCGTGCGCCAGCGCGGGCGCGGCGGGGCCGAACACGAGCAGGGCGGCGGTGAGAATCGCGGTGAGGGCCGCGAGCGGGGATCTCTTCATGGCACCCTCAAGGCTACCGACGCCGTCGGCCGGTCCGGACTCCGCTCCGCGAATGGGGCTCTACAATCCCGCGCAGGCGAGCGCCCGGCGGTAGGCGTCGACGGCTCCGTCGGTGTCGCCGAGCTGTTCCATGGTCTCGGCGGTGGCGTACCAGGCGGACGCCGAGCGGCGGGAGTCGGGCAGCGGCGTGAGCCAGTTGGTGACGGCGACGGCGTGCTCGCGCCCCTCCGCCACCCGGCCGACCGCGCCGTAGACCCGGCCGAGCAGCAGGTTGGCCTCCGCGCCCAGGGCGTGGCCGAACTCGGGGAGCAGGTTCCTGCCCGTCACCGCGTGCTCGGCGGCCTTGTCGAGGTCGTTGGCCATGTACTCGGCGCAGGCCAGCTCGACGTAGAGGTTGGCCTGGTCGAAGGTGCTGGTCGAGGTCTGCTCGAACTCGGCGACCGCGGCGCGCAGCATGTCGCGCACGCCGGCGGCGTCCTGGGCGCCGACGCGCAGCCGCGTGCGCGCGAGCGCGAGCCGCATGCGGGCGGTGTTGCGCGGCTGGCCGTGCTCGACCTGGACGGCCAGCGCCCGCTCGGCGAAGGCCACCGCCTCGTCGTTGTGGCCGGTGGCGCGGGCGACGATGGAGGCGTTCCAGTTGGCGGCGACGATGGAGCGCGGCGTGCCCAGGGCGTCGGCGGCGTTGAGCAGTTCGGCGGCGAACTGCCTGGCTCGCAGCATGTCGCCGCGCTCCAGGTAGGCGGCGAGCAGGGTGGCGCCCAGCTCGACCAGCAGGTCGGTCCAGGACTGGCGGGCGTTGCCGCTCAGGAGCTGCTCGGCCACCTCGACGGCCTCGCTCAGCCGGGCGCTCTCCCGGTAGGCACGGCACAGCGCGACGGCCACCTCGATGGCGCGCTCGGCGGGCAGTTCCTCCTCGCGCAGCCTGAGCATGATCGAGATCGCCTCGTCGAGGTCGCCGGCCGCCTCCGTGGCGAGCGCGAGCCCGAACTCGGCTTCTTGACGAAGTGTCGTCAGCCCTGCCAGGTTACTGTTGCGCAGCAGCTCCGCGAAGCGCGTGCGGGCCTCGGCGACCTCACCGTTCTCGAGCGCCAGCCGCGCGTAGCCGAGGGCGAGCTCGATGTCCTCCATCTGCTCGGCGGTGACGCCGTTGATCAGATAGGACAGCGAGCAGTCGAGTTTACCGGCCAGTAGCTCCAAGACCGCGGGGGTGGGGGTACGCTTGCCACTCTCGATCAACGAGACGTAACTGTCGGACAACTCGGGGTGTGCGAGCTGGGCCTGTGACAAGCCGCGTTGCCGCCGAACCGTCTTGATGCGGAGTCCGACTAGGTCAGATGTGGTCACAGCAGCCGCTCCCTGAGAAGATGAAGTCCGAGCATCCCACATAGGCGAGGGAGAACCCCCATGCGCATGCGCATTGCCCTGTCGATCCTGGTTGCCGCGATCAGCGCCGCGTTGGCCATTGGAGGTAATGTTACGACCGCGAACGCCGAGTCGTCTTCCCTATCTTTCGGGCAAGGTGAGTCGTACTGCTGCTGATCGGCAGCCGATGAACGTGGCAAGGTGACACCCGGGGCGACCTCCACGGACACGCACCGCACTCCGTGCCCGCGACGGGGCGACCCGGCTGGTGAAGGGCCTCACGGCCCCCGCTGCCCACCTTCTGTGTGACCTTGCCTGAGTCACGGATCAGCCGGGCCCAAGCGACCAGTTCCACACCAGCCACGGGCTGGTGCACAACCTAGTGGCAGCGTCTACATTCCATCTACATACGACGCCGGCCTCTGCGCACCAGGACTTTCGGGACTAAGCTCCCTACGTGTATCCGACTCGCGATCACGGAAGGTCTATGGCGGCCGGTCTCACCATTGGTCTCTTGGGTTCGGTTGTCGGTGTGCTCGACGACGAAGAAAACGACCTGGGGCCGCCTCTCCAGCAGGCGATCGCGGCGATGCTGGCGATGCGCTCGGGTCGTGTGGTCACTCTGGGCCAGCTCATCGAGGGTCTGTGGGGGGACGCCCCGCCCGCCAGCGCCGCGCAGAGTGTCTACACCTACATCGCGGGGCTGCGACGCCTGTTCGAGCCGAATCGCTCCAGGCGGGAGCCTCCGAACATGGTGGCCAGGGCCTCCGGCGGCTACCTGTTGCGGCTCGAACCGTCCAAGGTCGACGCGTGCGTGTTCGACGCCCGGCTCGACGAGGCGGCGCAGGCCAGGAAAGACGGCGACCTCACCCGGGCGTTATCCCTGGTGGACGAGGCGCTCGCGCTGTGGCGCGGCCAGCCGCTGAGCGGCGTGCCCGGCCCCTTCGCCGAAGGTGAGCGCGCCCGTCTCGAAGAGCTGCACCTGACCGCCGCGGAGATCAGGGGCGAGGCCCTGGTGGGGCTCGGACGTCCCGAGGAGGGGCTGACCGAGCTGGCCGACCTGACCCGCCGCCACCCTCTGCGCGAGCGCCTGCACGAACTGCTCATGCTGGCCCTGCACGGATGCGGGCGCAAGGCCGAGGCGCTGACGGTCTTCGAGGAGGCCCGTCGCACGCTGGCCGAGGAGCTCGGCGTCGACCCGGGCGAGGGCCTGCGGCGCGCCCACCGGCTCGTCCTGGCGGCCGACGGCCGGGCGGGGCCCGATCTGGTGGTCCCCCGGCAGCTTCCCCGCGGCCTGCTGGTCTTCGCCGGCCGCACACGCGAGACGGCGCGGCTGAGGTCGCTGCTGGATCCCCGGGACGACGCCCCACCGCATCCGTTCGTGGTGATCTGCGGCCCGCCCGGCGTCGGCAAGTCCGCGCTGGCCGTGCGGGTGGCCCACAAGGTGCGCGACCGCTTCCCCGGCGGGCAGCTCTACGTCAACCTGCGCGGCGGCACGCCGAACGTGGCCCGGCCGCGGGCGTACGAGATCTTCAGCCGGTTGCTGCGCGGCATCGGGGTACCGGACCGCGCCGTTCCCGAGGACGAGGACGAAGCCGCCGCCCTGTGGCGCAGCCGGCTGGAGGGCCGGCGACTGCTCGTGCTCCTGGACAACGCCGCCGACCTGGCCCAGGTCACGCCGCTCGTCTCGGCGCCGCTCGGCACCGCGTTCCTGGTGACGAGCCGGGAGTCGCTGGCGGCCGGCGACGACTGCGTGCAGCTCCGGCTGGGCCCGCTGTCGGACGTGGAGGCCACCGCCATGCTGTCCAAGCTCGTCGGGGCCGAGCGGGTCTCCGCGGACCTGGGACAGACCAACCGGTTGGTGCGGCTCTGTGACGGCTTCCCCCTCGCGCTGCGCGTGGCGGGGGCGCGGCTGAACGACCGTCCCGACTGGAGTGTGGGCGCGCTGACGGCGCGGCTGAGCGACGAGCGACGCCGGCTGCGCGAACTGGAGGCGGGCGAGCTGGCCGTGCGGTCGAGCCTGGCGGCGAGCTGGAGCGCGCTCGACCGCAGCACCCGCGAGATCGACGGCGCGGCGGCGCGCCTGCTGGCCCTGCTCGGCCTGCTGCACGTGCCGGACGTCACCGTCGAGGCGGCCACGGCGCTGTCGGAGTCCGCGCCGGCCGACGTCGAACGCGCGCTGGAGCGCCTGTGTGACGCCCACCTGCTCGACGCCGGCGAGCCGGGCCGCTACCACCCCCATGACCTGGTCCGGCTCTTCGCCGCCGACCTGCTGCCCGCGGGCGAGCGGCGCTCGCCGCTCAGGCGGGCGATCGGCTACTACGCCGAGTCGGTACGGGCCGCGGCGCGGACCAGCGACCCGCACCGGGTCCATTGCCTGTACCCGCCGATCGAGGCGCAGGGCCGCCGGTTCGGCAGCGCGGACGAGGCGCGCGCCTGGCTCAGGGCGGAGGAGGCCACCCTGATGGCCGCCGCCAACCAGGCGATGGCGGACCCCGACGACGGCATCGCCCGCGCGGGGGCGGGGATCGGCCTGGCCCTGTGGTGGTACCAGCAGAGCGCCTACCGCGTGTCCGGGCTGGTCTCGCTGGGTGAGCGGCTGCTCGCGACGGGCCGGCGACTCGACGACCCGGTCATCACGATGGAGGCGCACGCCCACCTCGCGACGGGCCTGTACCTGCGGGGCGACCCCGCCGCCTTCGAGCACGGCGAGCAGCACCTGCGGCTGGCGCGCCGGCTCGGCGACCGCTTCAACGAGCAGCGCGCGCACGGCAACCTGGCCTCCACGTTCCACAAGTCGGGGCGCTTCTCCGACGCGCTGGAGCACGCGCTCGCCCAGCGCGCGCTCGCCCGCGAGATCGGCTCGACGGTGGGCGAGCTGTTCGCCCTGCTGATGGTCGGACGGTGCTGCCGGGGTCTCGACCGGCTGGAGGAGGCCACGGCGGTCCTGGAGGAGGGCGCGGAGATGGCCCGCCGCGCCGGCGACAGCCTGCGCGAGGTGGAGTTCTCCCTCGAACGCGGGCACGTCCTGATCCACCGCGGCCAGGCCGGCACGGCGCTCGGCGTGCTCACCGAGGCGCTGGGGCCGGCGCGCATGACCCGGATGACGGAGATGAGCTGCCTGGTCTACCTGGCGCGGGCGCACCGCCTGCTCGGCCAGACCGGCGAGGCCGTGCGCCGCAGCGCCGAGGCGGTGGCGCTGGCCGAGCGGATGGGCAGCGCGTACTGGCTGGAGCGGGCGGTGGAGGAGCGGGAGGGGGCCCTGCGGAAACAGGCGGCCGGTTCCCGGGTGAGCCACAGCGGCCTGCCGGTCAGCGGGGCGGCGCGGTGTCCCTGAGCGCGAGGAAGAAATCGACCCGGTCGGCCATCGTGGCCAGGTTCCGGCCGGTCAGCTCCTCGATCCTGCGTACGCGGTAGCGCACGGTGTTGACGTGCACGTGCAGTTGCTCGGCGCAGGCGTTCCATGAGCCGGCGCAGTCGAGGAAGACGCCGAGGGTGCGCACCAGCTCCGACTGGTGCCGCCGGTCGTAGTCGAGCAGCGGCGACAGCAGCCGGGCGGCGAACGAGCGGCGCACGTCACCCGGCACCGTGGCCAGCAGCAGCGCGTGGGTGTAGATCTCGTCGCTGGTCACGACCCCGCCGCCGCGTGCCTCGGCCAGCCGCCGCGCGTGCCCGGCCTCTTCCACGCCGCCCTTGACGGCGGCGGCGCCGCTCAGCGCGCCGCTGAGCCCGACGCACAGGCGGGTGCCGGGCAGCGCGGCGAGCACCCCCGCCCCGGCGCGCAGCCGCTCGGCCAGCTCGGCGGTGGTGGACTCGCGCAGCGGCACCACGGCGACCGCGCCGTCCGCGCCGGCCGCCGCCACGATCTCGCGGCCGAGCAGTTCCTCGACGATCCGGCCCCCGAGCGTGGCGGGGTCGGGCCCGCGGGTGGCGCCCGGCCTGGACGCGGTGACGTCGACGATCGCGTACGGCTCCGCCGTGTCCACCCCGCACGTGCGCAGCCGGGCGTTGAGCTCCGCCCCGCCGGCCTCGGCCAGGGCGGCCACGACGAGCTGCTCGGTCAGGCGGCGCTCGACCCGGCGGCCCTCCTCGACGCGACCGCGTTCGAGGCCCACGCAGGCGGCCAGCTCGTAGCCGAGGTCGGCGCGGCCCATCAGGTCGCCGTCGCAGGCCAGCGCCCAGCCGGCGGCGCGGTGGCCGCGTCCGACCGCGAAGAGCGTGTGCGCGCCGGCCAGGACCGGCAGGCGGGGCGCCGTCAGGTACGCCTTGGCCAGGCCGACGGGGTCGTCCACCGTGCCGACGATCACCTCGCCCGAGGCGGACACCACCGCGCCGGTGACGCCCAGTTCGGCGGCGGTCAGCGCGAACAGCTCGCGCAGGTCGGCGCCCTCTGCCATGGCCGCGACCAGCCTGCGGTGCCGGCCGAGCGCGTCGCGGACGTCTCCGGCCAGCCGCGGCACGACCGTCTCGGCCAGCGTCCGGAACGACACCTCGACCGGGACCTCCAGCAGCGGCAGCCCGGCCCGCGCGCAGGCGGCGACGAGGTCGCCGGGCACGTGCCCCAGCCACGCCTGCCCCGCGCCGAGCGCGGCCACCCCCGACTCGGCCAGCGCGGCCACGAACCGGGCCGAGTCCGCCGGCTCGTGCCACCACATCAGCCCGGTCAGCACCAGTTCACCGCCGCCCAGGTAGCGGCCGGGCTCGGGCAGATCGGTGATGTGCACCGTGCCGAACTCGCGCTCCGGGTCGCCGGTGAGCAGCCGCAGGCGCAGGTCGTCGATGGCCAGCAGGTCGGAGATACGCACCTGTAGGAATGTACAAGTCGTATGTTGCAAGCGATGACCACGATTTGACGTCGGGCGCATAGGACCGGCCCGGGTGGCGGTGCTCTACTCGGAAGATGACGCAGACGGCTGACGTGACCCGGCACGGAGTCGGGGAGAGCGCCCGGCGGCCCGACGCCGCGCTGAAGGTGACCGGCGAGTTCGCCTTCGCCTCCGACCTGTGGCTGGACGGCATGGTCTGGGGCGCGACGCTGCGCAGCCCGCACGCGTCGGCCTGGCTGCGCTCGATCGACGTGGGCCCGGCGCTGCGCATCCCCGGCGTGCGGGCGGTGCTGACCCACGAGGACGTGCCGGGCGTGAAGTTCTACGGCCTGGAACACAAGGACCAGCCGGTGCTCGCCATCGACCAGGTCCGTTACCAGGGCGAGCCGGTGGCGCTGGTGGCGGCCGACCACCCGGAGACGGCCCGCAGGGCGGCGGCGGCCATCGTCGTCGAGTACGAGCCCCGCCCCGCCGTCACCGACCCCGGCCTGTCGCAGCACTTCGTACGCCACCAGCCGGTGCGGCGCGGCGACACCTTCGAGGCCGAGGTGGTGGTGACCGGCGAGTACGAGGTCGGCATGCAGGACCAGGCGTTCCTCGGCCCCGAGTCCGGCCTGGCGGTGCCCGCCGAGGACGGCGGCGTGGACCTGTTCATCGCCACCCAGTGGCTGCACGTGGACCGCGACCAGCTCGCCCCCTGCCTGGGCCTGCCCCCGGAAAAGGTGCGCCTGACGCTGTCGGGCGTCGGCGGCGCGTTCGGGGCCCGCGAGGACCTGTCGATGCAGGTCCACGCCTGCATGCTGGCCCTGCGGCTGAACCGCCCTGTCAAGATCGTGTACGGCCGCGAGGAGTCGTTCTTCGGCCACGTGCACCGCCACCCGGCGCGGATGCGCTACGAGCACGGCGCGACCCGGGACGGGAGGCTGGTCTACGTCAAGGCCGACATCCTGCTCGACGGCGGCGCGTACTGCTCCTCCTCCCCCGCCGTCGTGGGCAACGCGGCGTCGCTGGGCGTGGGGCCGTACGAGGTGGCGAACGTGCGGGTGGACGCCACCGGCGTCTACACCAACAACCCGCCGTGCGGCGCGATGCGCGGCTTCGGCGCGGTGCAGGCGTGCTACGCCTACGAGTCGCAGATGGACCGGCTGGCCGAGGCGTGCGGCCTGTCGCCGGTCGAGATCCGCCGGCGCAACGCGGTCGCGCAGGGCTCCCACCTGATCACCGGTCAGGTGATCGACTCGCCGGCCCCGCTCGCGGAGATGCTGGGCGAGCTGGAGGCCATGCCGCTGCCGCCGGCCAGGACCGGCGGCGACCTGCGGGGGCTGCCCGGCGGCGTCTCCCAGACCACCCACGGCGAGTCCGTGCGCCGCGGGGTGGGCTACGGCGTGGGGATCAAGAACATCTGCTTCTCGGAGGGCTTCGACGACTACTCCACCGCCCGGGTGCGGGCCGAGCTGGTCGCCGGGGAACCGCACGTCACCGTGCACACCGCCGCCGCCGAGGTGGGCCAGGGGCTGGTGACCGTACAGGCCCAGATCGCCCGCACCGAGCTGGGCGTCGCGAACGTCACCGTGGCCACCGCCGACACCTCGGTCGGCTCGGCGGGCTCGTCGTCGGCCTCGCGGCAGTCGTACGTCACGGGCGGGGCGGTCAAGGCCGCCTGCGAGGCGGTGCGCGAGCGGTTCGGCGGCCTGCCGGCGAAGGAGGCGCTGGAGCGGTACGGGCCGATCGAGGAGACGCGCGAGTACCGGCACCGGCCGACGTTCCCGATGGACCCGCTCACCGGGCAGGGCGACTCGCACACCCAGCTCGCGTTGTGCGTGCACCGGGCGGTCGTGGACGTGGACGTGGAGCTGGGCCTGGTGAAGGTGGTGGAGCTGGCGGCGGTCCAGGACGTGGGGCGGATCCTGAACCCGCAGGCGCTGGAGGGCCAGATCCACGGCGGCAGCGCCCAGGGGCTGGGGCTGGCGCTGATGGAGGAGATCCAGGTCCGCGACGGCCGGGTGCTGAACCCGTCGTTCACCGACTACCTCATCCCCACCGTCCTGGACATGCCGCCCATGACGCTGCGCATCCTGGAGAACCCGGACCCGCAGGCCCCGTACGGGCTGCGCGGGGCCGGCGAGCCCCCGACGCTCTCCTCCACCCCCGCCATCGCCGCCGCCGTCCGGGCGGCCACGGGGCTGCGGTTGACTCGCGTTCCGATTAGGCCGGAAGATATCGCCTTGTTCGACGACGGCTCGACAAAGGGGGCATTCGATGGCAACCGCGCGTGAGGCTGCGGAGGCGGAGTTCAGGCGCTTCGACACCGACGGCGACGGCCTGCTGACCGCCGAGGAGATCAGGAAGGCCAACGACGCGCTCGGCGGGCAGGGCGCCTCCGAGAGCGAGGTGGAGGCGTTCATCACGGCGGCCGACAGCGACGGCGACGGCACGATCAAGCTGGCGGAGTTCGTCGCCCTGGTGGGCCACGGCCGCCACGAGAAGGGGTGATCTCGGCCCTCGCTGGGTAGGCACACCGGCATTCCCCCTGATCACGAGGGGGGAATACCGGTGCTCGACAGGTTCTTCGAGCTCACCGGCCGGGGCACCACCGTCGGCCGTGAGGTGCGGGGCGGGCTCACCACGTTCATGGCGATGGCCTACATCATCCTGCTCAACCCGATCATCCTGGCCGGGGCCAAGGACATCACCGGCGCCCGCCTGTCGATCGCCGAACTGACCACCTCCACGGCACTGGCCGCGGCGATCTCCACACTGCTCATGGCCGTCGTCGGCAACGCGCCGTTCGGGCTGGCGGCCGGGCTCGGCCTGAACGCGGTCGTCGCCTACCAGGCCGCCCCGCACATGACCTGGGCCCAGGCGATGGGCCTGGTCGTGCTGGAAGGCTTCGTGATCATCGTGCTGGCCGTGACCGGCCTGCGCACCCTGATCATGAACGCGATCCCGCTGGCGCTCAAGCACGCGATCAGCGTGGGCATCGGCCTGTTCATCGCGCTGATCGGCCTGGTGGACGCGGGCTTCGTGGCGCGCGGCACGGGCACGCCCGTGCAACTCGGCGCGACCGGCCACCTGAAGGGCTGGCCGGTCGTGATCTTCTGCTTCGGCCTGCTCCTGATGATCGTCCTGTACGTGCGCCGCGTCCCGGCCGCCATCCTCATCAGCATCGCCGCCACGGCGGCCCTGGCCATCCTGGTCAACTCGGTCACCGCCATCGAGCCGGCGGCCTGGGGCGTGGTCACGCCGCGCCTGCCCGAGTCGCTGGTCGCCGCGCCCTCCTTCGGGCTGGTGGGCGAGTTCGACCTGTTCGGCGGGTTCGCCACGGCGGGGGCGCTGACGGCGACCGTGGTGCTGTTCACGCTGGTGCTGTCGGGCTTCTTCGACGCCATGGGCACGATCATCGGCGTCAGCGACGAGGCCGGCATGGTGGACCGGCGCGGGCAGGTGCCCCGGCTGGGCCGGATCCTGACCGTGGACGGCGTGGCCGGCATGGTGGGCGGCTCGGTGAGCGCCTCGGCGAACACCGTCTTCGTCGAGTCGGCCGCGGGGGTCGGCGAGGGCGCGCGCACCGGGCTGGCCAGCGTGGTGACGGGCGCGCTGCTGGGCCTGACGCTGCTGTTCACGCCGCTGGCCGCCGTCGTGCCGGCCGCCGCCGCGGCGCCCGCGCTGGTGCTGGTCGGGGCGCTGATGATGACGCAGAGCCGGAACGTGCCGTGGGACGACCTGGAGCTGGCCGTGCCGGCGTTCCTGACGATCGCGCTGATGCCGTTCACGTACTCGATCACGAACGGCGTGGGGGCCGGGGTGATCGCGTACACGCTGATCAAGGCGGCCAGGGGGCGCTTCTCCGAGATCCCGTGGCTGCTGTGGGTGGTCTCGCTGGTCTTCCTGGCCTACTTCGGCATCGACTGGCTGGAGGCGGTGTTCGCCTAGCGGATGTCGCCGCTGTTGCAGGCCACGCCGTTGTTGTCGACGTCGGTGTACCAGCCGTACTCCTCGTGGGTGCCCCTGAAGTAGGGCCCGTCGCCGGCCTTCGCGGCCTCCGCGCAGCTCGGGTAGCGCTTGTCGAGGGACCGGCCGCCGGTCGCCGGGGCCGTGCTTCCGGTGCCCGTGCTTCCCGTGCCCGTGGTGTCCGTGCCGGTGCTGCCCGTGCCGCCGGTGCCGCCCGTGCCGCCCGTGCCGCCCGTCGGCTGGGTGGCGGGGCCGGTCGGGAAGGTGCTCTGGCCGCCGTCGGGCGGAGTGGCCGGGCCGGTGGTCGGGCCGGTGGGCGGGGTCGTGGCGTCCGGGCTCGCCTGGCTGCCCGTCAGGCGGGTCACCAGCGTCTCGGCGTCGGCCTGGGTGAAGCCGGCGATGCTCACGCTGTCGCCGTCCATGGCCTGGGTGACGATGGGCGCGGCCAGCACGGTCTTGGGCTGGTCGGCCTGCTCGGGCGCGAGCACGATCGCGATCGCCCGCTGCTGGGGCGCCAGCTCGTCGAGGAGCCCCGCCAGCCGCTCCTTGAAGGCCGGCGCGACCGCGATGCGCACGGAGTACTGGCCGTCGTTCTCGCGCAGCGACTCGATGCGCTGCACGGCCCCGACCGTGACGCCGTCCTCCAGCAGGTAGCAGGTGCCCTGGGCCTCGTCGAGCACGGCCGGGTCGCCGGGGCAGGGCGCGGGCTTGCTCTCCTTGACCGGCGCGAAGTGGATCGGCACGGACAGGTGACGCGGCGGCGCGCCGCCCAGCAGCGGCGTGTCGGGGCTCCTGGTCATCAGGACGGCGACCGTGCCGAGCACGCCCGCGACGAGCACCACCAGCACCAGCGAGACGATCAGCACGGTGGTGGTGAGTCTGCTGGCCTTCGGCTCCCCCGGATCCGCGGGTGGCGGCTCTTCCGGCTTGTCCATCGATGACGATCCCATTCTGACGGCCCATGCTGACGGGGTCGGGCTGCCGGTGAGCCTATCGAGGACAGGCCGAACCGGGGTAATCAACCGGACAATCCTCTCTCAACTGTGAGATGGGAGAAAGAATCGAGGAGAAAGACGGCTTCGCCGGGAAGAGTGACCCTATGAAGGTCGGTGTGCCGCTAGAGGTGAAGAACAGCGAGTACCGGGTGGCGCTGACCCCCGCCGGGGTGCACGAGCTGGTGCGCCACGGTCATCAGGTCCTCGTCGAGAGCGGCGCGGGCGACGGCTCGGCCATCCCCGACGCCTACTTCGCCGCCGCGGGCGCGGTGCTGGTGCCGGACGCCGACGAGCTGTGGGGCGCGGCCGACCTGGTGATGAAGGTCAAGGAGCCGGTGGCGCAGGAGTACCACCGGCTGCGCGAGGGGCTGGTGCTGTTCACGTACCTGCATCTGGCCGCCTCCCGGGCCGGCACGCGGGCGCTGCTGGAGTCGGGCTGCACCGCGGTCGCCTACGAGACCGTCCAGACCCCGGGCGGCGCGCTGCCCCTGCTCGCCCCCATGTCGGAGGTGGCCGGACGGCTGGCGCCGCAGGTGGGCGCCTACCACCTGATGCGCTCGTCGGCCGGCAGGGGCGTGCTGATGGGCGGTGTGTCCGGGGTGCGCGCGGCGCACGTGGTGGTGCTCGGGGCCGGGGTGTCCGGCATGAACGCCGCCGCCATCGCCCTCGGCATGCAGGCCGAGGTGGTGCTGCTCGACAAGAACATCGACAAGCTGCGCCGGGCCGACCTGATCTACCAGGGCCACTGCCAGACCGTCGCCTCCAACACGCTGGAGATCGAGCGCGCGGTGCTGGAGGCCGACCTGGTCATCGGGGCGGTGCTGGTGCCCGGCGCGAAGGCTCCGGAGCTGGTGGGCAACGACCTGGTCAGCCGCATGAAGCCGGGCTCGGTGCTGGTGGACATCTCGATCGACCAGGGCGGCTGCTTCGAGGACTCGCGGCCGACGACGCACGAGGAGCCGACGTACCGCGTGCACGAGTCGGTCTTCTACTGCGTGGCCAACATGCCGGGCGCGGTGCCGCACACCTCGACGTACGCGCTGACGAACGTGACGCTGCCGTACGCGCTGGCGATCGCCGACCTGGGCTGGCGGCGCGCGATGCGCGCGGACCCGGCGCTGGCGCTCGGGCTGAGCACCCACGGGGGCCGCCTGACCAGCCGCCCCGTGGCCGAGGCGCACAAGCTGGACTGGACGCCGCCGGGCGAGGTGCTCGGCATTTCCTGATGCCCCTGTCGCGCCGCCGACCGAACAGTTACGCTGAGTAGCGACCAGCTACTCAAAGTAATTGATCGGAGTGGTGATGTCCCTGCCGAGCTTCCGCGAGAGCGCCGAGCGCAACTTCCACGACCTGGACACCGACGGTGACGGCTTCCTGACCCGGTACGACTACATGGCCCTCGCCCAGCGGCGGCTGCTGCAGACCGGCATCAGGCCCGAGACCCCCGAGGGCGAGGCGGTGGTGGACGCGTTCATGAACGCCTGGGACCACCACGTCCGCGTCCTGGACACCGACCGCGACGGGCGGATCGGCAGGGAGGAGTACGTCCGGTCCTTCGAGGCGCTGGCGAGCACCGGCGAGCTGGAGACGGTGCTCTCGCCGATCTCCAGGGCCACCTTCATCGTGGCCGACCGCGACCGCGACGGCTGGATCAGCGCCGAGGAGTTCGGCACGCTCTGGAGCCGGCCGGGCACCGACCTGACCGCCGCCTTCACCAGGGCCGACGCCGACGGCGACGGGCGCATCTCGTTCGAGGAGTTCGCCCGCGCCCGCCACGGCATGCTCATCGGCGACGCCTGAGCCCGCACCCGCGATGCCGTCAGGGCCCTGCGGGGGCCGGGCCCTGACGTCGCGGCAGGTCGTGCGGCTACTGCTGCTGGGACTGGCTGGGCGACGGGGAGACGGTCTCCGCCGGCGCCTGCTGCTGCTGCTGCGGCTCGGGCGGCAGCGGGGCCTGGTCGGCCGTGGTGGTGACCGCCGTCTCGCCGCCGCACGTGGCGCCCGGCTCGGGCGTGTCGGCGCCGTTCTGGTAGCGCTTGATGAACGCCCCGAGCTTCGGGTCGGCCGGGTCGGTCAGCTTGAGCTGGTGCCCCCATGAGGAGACCACGATCGGCGACGGCAGGTTGGGGAAGGGGCTGACCAGCATGTACTCCTGCTGCCCGGTGGCGCCCGCGACCTCCTTGAGCTGGTCGATCTGCGCCTTGGGCAGATCGGGGCGGTAGGTGATCCAGACCGCGCCGTGCTCCAGCGAGTGCACGGCGTGCTCGCTGTGGATCGGCTGGTCGTAGATCGCGCACTGCTGCCAGTAGTTGTTGTGCTCGCCGCCCACCGGCGGTGTCTCCTTGTAGGAGACCGCGTTCCAGACGTGCTGGCCGCCGTCGTACTTGACGCTCGCCACGGCGTCGAGCGAGGTCTTCCTGCCCTGGTCGATCAAGTAGAAGCCGACCAGGCCGACGAGCACCACGATGATGAGCCCGCCCGTGCCCCACATCAGCAGTGCGGCGCGGCGTTGTTTGCGCTTCTGCTCGGCCCGCAGTTTCTGCAGGTGCTCGCGCCTCGCCTGCGCCTTCTCCTTCGTCATCGCTCCTCCATCGGCGTACCAACTCCGGGTCACCCTATGCCCTCCGGGCGTATGCGGAGAATAAGAGCGGCATAAGGGTCCGATCACGACCCCTCCCCCAGGTGGGTACTCTGGGATCCGCCATGGAAAAGCCGGTGAGAAGACCTCTGCTGATCGTCTGCGGCGTGCTGGTGCTCGCCGCGGCGGCGTTCCTGCTGTTCGGCCGCGACGGCACGCCGGGCGACACCTCGGCCGAGGCCGGGTTCGCCCGCGACATGGCCACGCACCACGCGCAGGCCGTCGAGATGGCGTTCCTCATCAGGGACAAACGCCCCGCCCCCGAGATCGCCAGTCTGGCCTTCGACATCATCAACACCCAGGCCAACCAGCGCGGCATGTTCCTGGGCTGGCTGCAGCAGTGGCAGCTCACCCAGGCGACCGACCAGCCGCCGATGGCCTGGATGAGCGGCCACGGCCACGCCGCAGCCGCCCCGGGCGCCGCGTCGGCCGCCACCGGCGGCGCGGCGGCGCGCATGCCCGGCATGGCCTCGCCCGACGAGTTGACCAAGCTCAGGCAGGCGGAGGGCACGCCGGCCGAGGTGCTGTTCCTGCAGCTCATGATCCGCCACCATGAAGGCGGCGTGCAGATGTCCGAGGGGCTGCTCGGGCTGTCCACGCGCGGCGAGGTGGTCAGCATGGCCCAGAAGATCGTCAGCGGGCAGAGCGGGGAGATCAAGCTCATGACGGACCTGCTCCAGAAACGGGGCGCGCAACCCTACCCGTCGATCCTGAAGAGCCAGTAGGCGATGGCCGCCGACGCCGTGGTCGTGGGCTCGGGGCCCAACGGCCTGATGGCCGCGGTGCTGCTGGCCCGCGCGGGGCGTCAGGTGGTGCTGCTGGAGGCGGCCGAGCGGTTCGGCGGCGGGCTGCGCTCCGGCGAGCTGACCCTGCCGGGGCGCGTGCACGACCTGGGCGCGACCGTGATGGCGATGGCGCTGGCCTCCCCCGCCTTCCGGGAACTGGAGCTCAAGGGGGTCGAGTTCGCGCATCCGCCGGTGGCCGCGGCCCATCCGCTCGACGGGCGTCCCGCCGTGCTGGCGCACCGCGACGTGCACCGTACCGCCGAGGGGCTCGGGCGCGACGGGGGCGCGTGGCTGGCCACCGTGGGGGCGGCGGCGCGGGCCGGGTTCCCGCTGGTCGACCTGCTGCTCAAGCCGCTGGGGCCGTGGGCGCCCCGGCCGCGGACGTTCGCGCAGGCCGCCGGGTTCGGGGCGGCGGCGCTGCTGCCGACCACCACGTTCGCCAGGACGGCGTTCCGGACCACGGAGGCCAGGGCGCTGTTCGCGGGCATGGCCGCGCACTCCACGCTCGACCTGCGTTCCCCCCTTTCGGCCGGCTACGGGCTGGTGCTGAGCGCGCTGGCCCACCTGGTGGGCTGGCCGGTGGTGCGCGGCGGGTCACAGGTGCTGGCCGACGCGCTGGTGGCCGAGCTCAGGTCGCTGGGCGGCGAGGCGGTCAGCGGCCACCGCGTACGGCGGCTGGCCGAACTGGACGCCCCGATCGTCGTGCTCGACGTGACGCCCCGGCAGTTCCTCGCGATGGCCGACCTGCCCGCGGGCTACCGGCGCGGGCTCGAGCGCTACCGTTACGGGCCCGGGGTGTTCAAGATGGACTGGGCGCTGGACGGGCCGGTGCCGTGGCGCGACCCGGCGGTGGCCGGCGCGGGCACGGTGCACCTCGGCGGCACGCTGGAGGAGATCGCGCTCGGCGAGGCCGAGACGGCGGCCGGCAAAACCTCGCCCCGCCCGTACGTGCTGCTCGTCCAGCCGTACGCGGCCGACCCCACGCGCGGCGGGCACACGCTGTGGGCCTACTGCCACGTGCCGAACGGCTCGCGGGCGGACATGTCCGACGCCATCGAGGCCCAGATCGAGCGGTACGCGCCGGGCTTCCGCGACCGGGTGCTGGCCAGGCACACGATGGGCCCGGCCGACCTGGAGGCGGTCAATCCCAACCTGGTGGGCGGTGACATCGGCGGCGGGCTGGCCGCCCTGTCGCAGTTCCTGCGCCGGCCGGTCTGGTCGCCCGCCCCGTGGCGCACCCCGCTGCCGGGGGTGTTCCTCTGCTCGTCCGCCACGCCGCCGGGGCCGGGCGTGCACGGGATGGGCGGCTGGCAGGCCGCCCGCCTGGCCCTGCGCGCGCGCTGAGCGCCCCCGGAGGGTCACCGGCGCGCCGCGGCCACCTCCTCGGCCAGGGCCGCCGCGAAGGCGTCCACGTCCTCCTCGGTCGTGTCGAACGCGCACATCCAGCGCACCTCCCCGTCCGTCCAGTCGTAGAAGGTGAAGCGCTTGCGCAGCCGCTCGGCGACGTCGCCGGGCAGCACCGCGAAGACCGCGTTGGCCTCGACCGGACGGGCCAGCCGCACCCCGGGGATGCGCTCCGCGGCCGCGGCCAGCCGCCGCGCCATCGCGTTGGCCCGGCGGGCGTTGCGCAGCCACAGGTCGCCCGACAGCAGCGCGTCGAACTGCGCCGACACGAACCGCATCTTCGACGAGAGCTGCATGAACGTCTTACGCACGTAGTCGACCCCGGTGGCCGCGGCGGGGTCGAGCACGACGACGGCCTCGCCGTACATCATGCCGATCTTCGTGCCGCCGAAGGAGAGCACGTCCACGCCCGCGTCGGTGGTCAGGGCCCGCATGGGGACGTCGAGCGCGGCGGCGGCGTTGGTCAGCCGGGAGCCGTCGAGGTGCACGAGCAGGCCCAGGTCGTGGGCGTGCTCGCAGATGGCGGCGATCTCGGCGGCGGTGTAGAGGGTGCCGAGTTCGGTGGTGTTGGAGATCGAGACCACCTTCGGCTGGGCGCGGTGCACGTCGCCGAAGCCCCACGCCTGCCGGTCGATCAGCTCGGGGGTGAGCTTGCCGTCGGGCGCCGGGACGGTGAGCAGCTTGATGCCGCCGGCCACCTCGGGCGCGCCGCCCTCGTCGGTGTTGATGTGGGCGCTCTCCGCGCAGATGACCGCCTCCCAGGTGGCGGTCATCGAGCGCAGGGAGACGACGTTGGCGGCGGTGCCGTTGAAGACCGGCCAGGCCCGCGCCGCCTGCCCGAAGTGCCGCTGGAAGACCTCCTGCACGGCCTCGGTGTAGCGGTCGTCGCCGTAGGCGGTCTGGTGGCCGCCGTTGGCCGCCACGACGGCCTGGAGGATCTCGGGGTGCACCCCGGCGTAGTTGTCGCTGGCGAACGCCTTGAGCCGGGGGTCGTGCCGGGGAGTCAAGAAGTGAGGTCCAATCGTGTGCCGTTGATCTCGGCGGCCGGGCGGTCGTACAGGCCGCCGATGGCCGCCGCGAGGTCGTTGACGTCGGTGAAGCCGGAGAAGGCGGCCGTGGGACGGGCGGCGCGCATCTGATCGTTCACGAGGGCCTTGACGACGAGGACGGTGGCCGCGCAGCCGGTGTCCTTGAGCGCGTCGGCCAGCGAGAGCGTCCATGCCTCGGCCGCCGCCTTGGCCGCCGCGTAGACGGCTCCTCCGGCGGAGGGCGCCTGCGCGGCCTGGGCGGAGACGATCACGAAGCGGCCGTGCTCGCTGCGGCGCAGCAGCGGCTCGAAGGCCAGCGAGACGTGCTGGAGGGTGCGGATCAGCAGGTCGTGCAGGAGGTCCCAGTCGTCGAGGCTGGTCTCGGCGAACGTGTCGCCGCCGCGCCAGCCGCCCACCAGGTGCACCACGCCGTCCACGTGGCCGTGCTCGCGCTCGACCCGATCGGCCAGGCCCTGGACGGCGGCGCGGTCGAGCAGGTCGACGTCCTGCTTGTCGACGCCGATCACCGTGTGCCCCTGTTTCCGGAAATATCCGGAAACGGCCTCACCTGTGGGCCCTCCGGCCCCGGTAACCAATACGATCATGCTCGTAGTCCCTTAGTCGATTCGACCACGTCGGTCAGCTTACGGCGCAGCGCCTCGTAGAACATGCTCAGCGGGAACTCGTCCGCCAGCACCGCGTCCACCTTGGCCTTCTGCTCCTCCGGCAGCGCCTCGACGCCCTTGACCCAGGTCGAGGCCGGGTTCGGGGCCACGTACGCGCTCACCAGCTCGTAGGCCGCCAGCCAGTGCGCCGGTTTGGGCCGGTCGATGCTGTCGCGGTACAGCTTCTCGACCTCGCCGCGCAGGTCCGCCACCCCGCCCGCGACCCGCTCCCAGTCGATCGAGAGCCGGTTGTCGGTCCACCGCACGATGTCGTTGCGGTGCAGGTAGGAGAACAGGAGCTGCCCGCCCAGCCCGTCGTAGTTGCGCACCCGCTCACCGGTGACGGGGAAGCGGAACAGCCGGTCGAACAGGATCGCCAGCCGCACGTACCGGGCGTACGGCACGCCCTGCCGCTCCAGCACGACGGCCTCGCCGTACGCGGTCAGGTCGCAGCGCAGCTCCTCCAGCGCGTACAGCCAGTACGGCATCCGCTGCTTGATCATGAACGGGTCGAACGGCAGGTCTCCGTGGCTGTGCGTGCGGTCGTGCACCAGGTCCCACAGCACGAACGTGTCCTGGGCCAGGCGCTGCGAGGCCAGCAGCCGCTCGGCGTCCGGCGGCAGGTCCAGCCTGAGCATCTCGGCGGCGGCCCCGCAGACCCGCCTGAACCTGGCGGCCTCCCGGTCGGCGAAGATCCCGCCCCAGGTGAACCGCTCCGGGGCCTGCCGCACCGCCACCGTCTCGGGGAACAGCACGGCCGAGTGCGTGTCGTAGCCGGAGGTGAAGTCCTCGAACGCGATCGGCACGAACATCGGGTTGTCGTAGCCGCCCGCCTCCAGCTCGGCCAGCCAGCCGGGCCAGATCGTCCGGATCCAGACGGCTTCGAGGTTGCGGGTCCGGTTGCCGTTCTGGGTGTACATGGGGAACACCACGACGTGCTCCAGGCCGTCGTGGCGCTGGGTGTCGGGGTGGAAGAGGTCGAGGGAGTCGAGGAAGTCGGGCACGCCGAGGTCCTGGCCGGCCCACTTGACGAGGTCGGCGCGGACGGCGCGCAGGTAGCCCTCGTCGTGCGGGAAGAACGGCGCGAGCGCCGCCACCCGGGCCGCGATCTCCGTCACGAGCCCCGTGGCCCGGCTCCTGGACTCCTCCGGCACCGAACCGTCCTTGGCCTGGAGGGGCCGCAGTTCCTCCACGGCCGCCTTCAGCCGGGCGAACAGCCCGGCCTTGCCCTCGTCACCGGCCTGCTCGGCGGCCCCGGCGCCCGCGCGTTCGTCGCCGGGGAGCCGGGCCGCCCAGGTGATCACGTTCTGCCAGAGGGCGCGGTGGTCGTGGTCGTCGATGGAGTCGTCGCCGAACAGGTCGGAGTCGGCGAACACGACGACCCGCCCGCGCCCGTGCCGCAGTGCGACGGCCAGCGGCTCGCCGGCCGGGTCGGCCGTGGTCGCGGTCGCGAACAGCACCTCGCCCCGGTCCGCGCTCAGCGTGCCCGCGCGGTAGAAGCAGGCCGCGCGCACCCCGGCCAGCAGCCCGGAGCCGGTGGCACGTTCCCCCAGCACCCAGGTGGCCACGCCCCGGTGGGCGTGCGCGGGGTCGCGCACGGTGGTGTGCCGGACGTCCACGCCGAACCGGGCGAGCAGCTCGCGCAGGTTGTTGCCGTACTTGTCCTGCTCCTCCTCGGCCAGCACGACCAGCCCGCCGCCGCCCGCCACGTACGACTCGACGGCGTCGATCTCGGCGGCGGTCAGGACGGGGCCGCCCTGCCCGGTGGTGCGCTCCCAGCGGTCACCCGACGGGTGCGCGATCACCAGGACGTCGTGCCCGGCCAGCGTCGCGGGGTCGAGCGGGCCCGAGGTGTGGGCGGTGACGGTGTGCCCGAGATGCCGCAGCAGCCCGGCCGCGCGGGCGTAGCTGTTGTCGTCGGGGTGGGCGGGGTTGATGGACTCGGCCAGCTCGCGCCGGATGGTCCACGACTCGCTGTGCGCCTCGTCGAACAGCACCTTGGGGAAGGGTTGCATGAAACATCTCCTGCATAAGCCGCCATGTACCGGAAAATATACACACATTTACGGCTTGCCTCACAAGTCCCTCCCGGTCAGGCGGCTCCCGGCCGTACGACGCCCGTCTCGTACGCGAACACCACCGCCTGCGCCCGGTCGCGCAGCGACAGCTTCATCAGCACCCGCGCCACGTGCGTCTTGACCGTGGCCTCACCGATGTACAGGTCCGTGGCGATCTCGGCGTTGGTGCGCCCGCGCGCCAGCAGCCGCAGCACCTCCAGCTCGCGCGGTGTCAGCGCGGCCAGCGCGGGCGCCGGCCTGGGCTCGGCGCGGGCGGCGAAGGCGGCGATCACCCGGCTCGTCACGGCCGGGTCGAGCAGCGCGTCCCCGGAGTGCACCACCTTGATGGCCTCCAGGAGCTGCTCGGGCGGCGACACCTTCAGCAGGAACCCGCTGGTGCCGGCGCGCAACGCGGCATAGAGGTTCTCGTCGGTGTCGAACGTGGTCAGCGTGATGACCTTGGGTGGCGAGGGGGCGGCGAGCAGTTCCCTGGCCGCCGCCAGCCCGTCGAGGCCGGGCATGGAGACGTCCATGAGGACGATGTCCGGCCGCGTCCGCCCGGCCACGGCGACGGCCGTCCGCCCGTCGGCCGCCTCGCCGACCACCTCCATGACGGGGTCGCTCTCGACGATCATGCGCAGCCCGGCCCTGACCATCGCCTGGTCGTCGGCGATGACGATGCGAATGCTCACAGGCGGAGGTTAGACGCCGGGCCCGGCGTTGAACACCGCCCTCGCGCCGTGGCCAAGCCGCGCGCAAGTGAGTTCCAAGTCACGACAGGCGCACGCTCTGCCTGATCCTCGACTGCGTCACGTCGTCGCAGGTGGCGCTGCCGCAGAAGTACATGATCAGCATGGTCTTGGGCTCGCGGTCGATCACGTAGCTGACGAAGCCCAGCCTGGTGCCGGTCGCCGGGTCGTGCAGCGAGCCGTCGAAGCGGGTGGCGGGGCTGGCGCCCGCCTGGTCCTGCACGGGCTTGCCGAGATCGACCAGGCCGGGCAGCAGGGCCTCCATCTTCGGTTTCATCAGCTCGGAGGTGCCGCTGGCGTCGAGGGTGTCGGAGACCTGGACGTACACGCCGGCGACGCCGTCGGGGCCGTCGTCGGCGATCTCCTTGACCTTCGACCAGTCGGCGCCGGGACCGGCCACGAACAGGTCCTCGAACTCCGTGGCGTGCGGGGAGGCCACGGCGAACAGGTCCTGGTGGGTGCGCACCGTCCAGTCGCCCGGGTAGTCGAAGGTGAGCGGGGCGGCGGCGCTGGTCTTGTAGGTGGCCCAGGTGTCGCCGCGGTTGCTCATGATCACGAACGCGACCAGCGCGAGCGCGGCGACGGCGGCCACCAGCGTGGCGGCCACGATCGGCAGCCGGCCCGGCCGCCCCTTGGCCGTGGACGGCCGGGTGGCCCCCGAGGGCGCGGCGAACGAGGACCCGAACGGCGGGGCCGTCGGCAGCGAGTGCGGGCCGGATCCGGGCCCGCCGCGCGGCAGGGAGTGCGGGCCCGAGCCCGGCCCCGGCTGCGGCGCCGCGTGCGCCCCCGAGTGCCGGCCGGGGTACGGCCCCGGCTGCGGACTCTGACCGGGCGGCGGCAGGAGCCCGGGGCCGGCGTACGGGTCGTGCGGGTGCCCGCCGATCGCCTCCCGCAGCGCGGTCACGAACTCGGCGCAGGTCGCGTAGCGCTGCTCGGGCGACTTGGCCAGCGCCCGCATGATCACTCCGTCCACCTGCGCGGGCAGTTCCGGACGCAGCCGCGACAGCGGCGTGGGCTGCTCGGCGAGGTGCGCCCACAGCAGCGCCATGTCGTTCTCACGCTGGAACGGCAGCCGCGCCGACAGCGCCTCGTAGACCACGCAGGCCAGCGCGTACTGGTCGCTGCGGCCGTCGATGTGCTCCTTGTTGATCTGCTCGGGCGACATGTAGCGGGGCGTGCCGATGAACTGGTCGGTCTGCGTCAGCCCCGAGATCGACGAGCGGTGCTTGGTGATGCCGAAGTCGGTCAGGTACACGTGGTCGCCGGCCAGCAGGATGTTGGCGGGCTTGACGTCGCGGTGGATCAGGTCGTGCGCGTGGGCGGCGTCGAGCGCGGCGGCCACCTGCGCGAAGATCTGGTTGGCCGGGCCGAACGGCAGCGGCCCGCGGTCGTAGATGAGCCGGCGCAGGTCGAGGCCGTCGACGTAGCGCATGGCGATGTACAGGACGCCGTCCACGTCGGCGTTCGCCTCGTAGATCGGGATGATGTTGGGGTGCTCGATGCTGGCGACCGTCCTGGACTCCAGGATGAACCGCTGCCGGAACCGGTCGTCGACGCTGAGCACCGGGTTGAGGATCTTCAGCGCGACCCGGCGGCTCAGCCTCGGGTCGAGCGCCAGGTAGACGACGGCCATGCCGCCCTTGCCGACGATGTCCTCGATGTAGTAGCCGGCCACCTCCTGGCCGATGAGCGATCTCTCGTTCAATGACATCACGTCTCGATCGGGTGTCCGCAGTAGCCGCAGAAGCGATGCGCGGGGCCGAGTCTCATGCCGCACGAGGTGCAGTACTTGATCGCGGGGTCCGGCGCGGTCATCACCTGCTGCTGCTGCGGGGCCAGGTGGAACGGCTGGGAGCGCCGGACGACCACGGTCTGGTTCGCGGCGTCGTCGAACGGCGGGCCGGCCGCCGCCGGCGGTGGCGGCTCCGCCGGTCCCTCCGCGGCGCGACGGCGCCACAGCAGGTACGCCCCGCCCCCCGCCGCCACGAAGAGCACCCCGGCCGCCAGGACGTACGGCCACAGCGGCATGGACCCGCCGCTCTCGCTCACCGCCTGCTTCGTGCCCTGGTCCTCGGGGCCGCCCCGCTTGGCCAGCGACGTCTTGAGCAGCGTCTGGGCCACCACGTTGCCGGGGTAGAGCTCCAGCACGCGCTGGAAGCCCGGCGCGGCCTCGGTGTAGTACTTCGTGTGGTAGCGGGTCAGCGCCGCCTCGAAGGCGGTGTCGATCGCGCCTCTGCGCGGCACCACCTTGGCGGCGGCCAGGATGGCGGTGACCTCCTTGACGCCGATCATCCGGCCCTCGTCGCCGCCGCCGATCAGCAGGCCGATGACGTGCCCGTCCTTGTCGCCGATGACGGGCGCGCCGATCAGGCCCTTGTCGGCGAGGCCGCCCAGCTTGACCGGCTCGTCGGCCTTCTTCTCGGGGTCGGCGAACGGCCGGCCGGTCTCCCCCGGCGTACCGCCCTTGCCGAGGTGGGCGATCTCCACCCGTTCGGCCGTGTCGGGGCCGGGCCGGGCGAGGAAGCCGGCCACGTTGGTGGGCGCGCCCTCCTGCTCGGGCACCTTGTCGGCGAGCGGCGCGGTCGGCATGCCGACGCCGCCCGCGACGGGGGTCACCGGGGCCAGTACGGCGGGGCTGTCGGGTTCGGGGCCGGCCTTGACGAGTTCGACCTGGTAGCCGTCGGGGCTGGCCGGTGACACGTTGGGGAAGGCCGTGATCGTGGTGGTGACCTCGACGATGCAGGTGGCGGTGTCGCTGTCGGGCGTGTAGCACTCCTGGAGGTGATGGTCGAGCAGGTCGTCGGAGAGCTTGTGCTTCTTGTCGTCGGCCGGGATCTTCACGTCGTGGTGCTCGGCGAAGATCTTGTTGGCGGCGTAGACGGCGACGTCGTCGGGGTTCACGGCCAGCCGCCGCAGGGCCACGATCGTGCCGTCGGGGTTGACGACCGTGCCGGTGCCCGCCGCGAACGGGAGGTCGTAGGAACGGTCCACATGCTTCAGCTCGCCGATGTGGTCGAGCAGAGTGATCTTCACATGGGACACGGCCTCCAGCCGCACCACGGCGGGGGTCACCAGGTCGGTGATGCCGCTCGGGTGCTCGTGGGCCGCGACCGGGGTCGCGATGAGCGCCAGTGCCACCGCGGCGCCACCGGCAAGGGCTGTGAGGCGCGCCATCTCCGCTCCAAACACTGGAATACGACCAGGGTCCCAATCACATGGCGTAAGTCAATAGAGCACTTCATAGACAAGCGCTTGCTCGGGGACATAACGTACCTGGATGGCATACGCGATCGGCGTCGATGTCGGCGGCACCTTCACCGACGTGGTCCTGAGCGGCACGTCCGGCGCGATTTCCGTGACCAAATGTCTGAGCACCCACTACGACCCCATCGCGGGCATCGTCTCCGGCGTTACGCGCGTGCTCGACGGCCACGACCCCGCACAGGTCACCCGGGTGGTGCACGCGACGACGCTGGCCACCAACGCGGTGCTCGAACGCCGGGGAGCCCGCGTCGCCTTCGTCACCACACGCGGCTTTCGCGCCGCCATCCCGCTCGGCCGCCACGCCCGCGTCGAGGAGGACCGTTACGACCTGCGCTTCACGCCGCCCCCTCCCCCGGTCGCGCCGGGCGACTGCTTCGAGGTGACGGAGCGGGTCTCGGCCCGCGGCACGGTGCTGACCCCCCTCGACACCGATTCGGTACGCCGGGTCGCCGCCGAGATCGCGGCCCGCGGCATCGAGTCGGCGGCGGTGTGCCTGCTGCACGCCTACGCCTACCCGGAGCACGAACGGCGGGTGGCGCAGATCCTGCGCGAGTCGGTGCCCGGCGTCGTGACCTCGTCGGAGACCTGGCCCGAGATCCGCGAGTACGAGCGCGCCACCACCACCATCATGTCCGCCTACATCGGCCCGCTGGTGTCGTCGTACCTGTCGCGGCTGCGGGAGCGGCTGGCCGCGATCGGCGTGCGCGCGCCCGTGCACGTGATGGAGTCGGGCGGCGGGGTGATCTCCGCCGAGCTGGCCGCCAGGCGGGCGGTGGCCATGATCGAGTCGGGGCCGGCGGCGGGCGTGCTCGCGGCGGCCGGAGCCGGGTTCGCGGACGCCATCTCGTTCGACATGGGCGGGACCACCGCCAAGACGTGCGTGGTGCGCGGCGGGCGGCCGGAGATCACCCACGAGTTCCACGTCGGGGGCAAGGGCAGCTTCGGCGGACGGCGGGCCGGGACCGGCGTGCCGATCAAGACCCCGGCCATCGACCTGGCGGAGGTCGGAGCCGGGGGCGGCAGCGTGGCCTGGCTGGACCCGGCGGGCGCGCTGCGCGTCGGCCCGCGCTCGGCGGGCTCCTCCCCCGGCCCCGCCTGCTACGGCCTCGGCGGCTCCGAGCCGACCGTCACCGACGCGAACCTCGTGCTCGGCTACCTGTCCTCCGCCTCCATGCCGCTCTCGCCCGGCCTGGCCGGCAAGGCGCTCGACCGGCTCGCCGAGCCCCTGGGGGTGACGCGCGAGCAGGCCGCGTACGCGGTGCACGAGATCGTCAGCGCCTCGATGGCGTCGGCCGTGCACGTGGTCACGGTGCAGCGGGGCATCGACCCGCGCGGCTTCGTCCTGGTCGCCTTCGGCGGCGCGGGGCCCATGCACGCGGCCCGGGTCGCCGAGCGCTTCGGCATCGGGACGGTCGCCGTCCCGGCGCACTGCGGGGTGGCCTCGGCGGCCGGGCTGCTGACGGCCGCGCTGTCCACTGACCGCGTCCTGTCACGCCTGGACGAGCCCGACCCGGAGGCCGTCTTCGCCTCCCTCGCCGCGGACGCCGCCGCCGACCTCGGCCTGTCCCTCTCCGCGCCCGAGGTGCGGGTACTGCGCTCGGTGGACGTCCGCTTCGCGGGCCAGTCGCACGACCTCACCGTGGACTGGTCCGCCGACCGCGCCGAACTGGAGTCGCGCTTCTCCCGCCGGTACGCGCAGGTGTACGGGATCACCCAGCGAGGGGAGATCGAGCTGGTGAGCTACCGCGTGCGGGTCACCGTCGGGGCCACCCGCCGGGCACCCCAGGTCACCGGGCCGCGGCCCCCGGGCGGCCCCCCGTCGGCGCGCCGGGCGTACTTCCCCGAGCTCGGCGGGCACACCGAGGTCCCCGTGCACACCAGGCGGACGCTGAACGGCGCGGGTGGCGCCGTGCCCGGCCCGGCCGTCGTCGAGGACCCCGGGTCGACGATCGTCGTCCCGCCCGGCTGGGCCGCCGCCCTCACCGGCTCCGACGCCGTGCACCTCACCCGGGACGCCGCGTGAGCGCCGGCTCCCTGACCGCCGAGGTGCTGCGCAACGCCCTGGTCGTGGCGGCGGAGGAGGCGAGCATCGTGGTGGTGCGCTCGGCGTACTCGACGTTCATCGTGGAGGGCTCCGACGCCTCGGCCGCGATCCTCGACGCCCGGGGCCGGCTGATCGCGCACTCCATGGCCACCACGCTGATGAACAGCATGGCGCTCAAGGTCGCCCTCCCCGAGCTGATCGCGGACATCCCCCTGGACGGCATGCGCCCCGGCGAGGTGTACGCGCTCAACGACGCCTACCGGGGCGGCGTGCACACCAACGACCTGCTCGTCTACCGGCCCGTCTTCGTCGCGGGCGAGCCGGCGTACTTCACCGCCACCATGATCCACGTCTCCGACCTGGGCGGGCTGTCGGCGGGCGGCATGGCCCCGCTGGCCACCGACATCTTCCTGGAGGGCCTGCAGCTCCCGCCGGTGCGGCTGGCCACGGGCGCGGGCCTGGAACCGGCCGTCGAGGCGGTGCTGAAGGCCAACAGCCGCACGCCCGACAAGGTGATGGGCGACGTGCGGGCCCTCGTCGCCGGCACGGCGGTGGCCGCCGCCCGGCTGGAGTCCCTGCTCGCCGAGTACGGGACGGCCGGCCTGGCCCAGGGCGTGGCCGACTACCTCGACCACACCGAGGCCAGGACCCGCGCGGCGCTCGCGGAGCTGCCCACCGGCCGGTTCGAGGCGGCGTACCCGATCGACGACGACGGGATCGACCCGGACCGGCCGCACCACGTCCGCGTGGCCGTCACGCTCGGCGGGGACGGGACCGCCTCGCTGGACTTCGCCGGGACGGACCCGCAGGTCCCGGCGGCGATCAACGCCTCGGCGTCCCAGTCGCTGGCCGCCGCCGTGTTCGCCGTCCGCTGCTTCCTCGACCCGTCGATCCCCATGAACGACGGCTGCCTGCGCGCCATCGACGTGCACCTGCCGGAGGGCTCCCTGCTCAACGCCCGTTCCCCGCACCCCTGCGGCGGCCGGTACGTCCCCATCTACGCCGCCATGGAGGCCGTCTTCCAGGCCCTGTCGGACGCGGTGCCCGAGCGGGCCATCGCGGCCAGCGGGATCCTGCAGCCGTTCTCGATCGCGGCGGTGGGGGCGCCGTACTGGATCCACCTGTCGTACGACTTCGGCGGCGTCGGCGCGCGCCGGGGCCTGGACGGGCCGGACGCGACGGGAGTGCACTTCGGCATCGGCCGCAACTCGGTGCCGCAGGCGGAGCCGGTGGAGAGCCGCTGCCCGCTGATCGTCGAGTCGATCGAGACGATCCCCGACTCCGGCGGCCCGGGACGGCACCGGGGCGGGCTGGGGTCGCGCACGGTGTACCGGTTCCTCGCCGACTGCCACGTCACGACCCGGGGCGACCGTCTCCGGCTGGCCCCTCCCGGCCGGGAGGGCGGGCTGCCGGGGCGGCCGGGCGGGTTCTTCCTGCGGCGGCCGGACGGCACGGTGGAGCGGCTGGCGTCCAAGGTGAACAACGTGCGCTTCGCGGCCGGGGAGGCGTTCGTCGTGGAGACGACCGGCGGGGGCGGGCTGGGGCCCCCGCGCGAACGCGAACGCGCCGCCATCCTGGCGGACCTCGACGCCGGACGGATCACGCCGCAGGGCGCCGCCGACGACTACGGCTTCGCCTGAACTCCCCACGGCTCCGCGTCCGGCCGTGCGGGCGTGGCCTGACGGCACGACCTCACGTCAGGCGAAGCGGCCCGACGGCGACGGCCCCGCGTCAGACGGAGCGGCCCGACGGCTATGGCTTCGGGTGAGGGTGGCCGGGCCAGGACTCGGCGCCGCGGCGGACCGCCGTGTGGACGGCGCGTGCCACCCGTGCCCCCCACTCCGAGCGCGGACCGCCGAAGAGCTGCGGCGGCCCCTCGGCGGGCACGGCCACGCACACGGCGTCCGAGGCGGTGCCGGTCCCGGCGAACCCGGTCTCGACGAGCGCCTGCGTCTTCGCCTCCGTGACCGTCATCACCATGTTGACCAGCGCCGCGTCCGTCATGGCCACCGGCAGGACCGCCACGATGTTGACGGTGCCCACCCGCATGGGGGCCAGTTCGGGATCCTCCCGGCCTTCCGGCGCGGCGGCCCAGGTCGGCACCCGCAGCCCCACCGTCGCGTACGCCTCCGTCCACTCCCGGGGCCCGATGCCGCCGCCGAGCACGGCGGAGGAGATCATCCGCCAGCCGGGCCCGAACTCCCACAGCAGCGACCCGAGCCGGGTCCCGTCCTCGATGCGGTAGGTGAGCTTCACGGTCCTCCCCTCACCAGGTGGACGACGGGCCGCCCGTCGGGTCCAGGCTCGATCTTCACATGCGCGTCGAAGTGGCGTCCCACGAGCTCCTCGGTCAGCACCCGCGCCGGCTCGCCCGCGGCGGCGGCCCGGCCCTCGGTCAGCAGCAGGAGGGAGTCGGCGTAGAGGCCGGCGACGGTCAGGTCGTGCAGGGTGGTGACGACGGTGAGGCCGTCGGTGCGGCGCAGCCGGTCCACCAGTTCCAGCACCTGCTGCTGGTGCCCGAGGTCGAGCGCGGTGGTGGGCTCGTCCAGCAGCAGCGCGGGGGCCTCCTGGGCGAGCGCCCTGGCGAGCACGACGCGCTGCCGCTCCCCGCCGGACAGTTCCCCGACGCGGCGCGTGGCCAGCGCCGTCAGGTCGAGGCGGTCGAGCACGGACTCCGTCACCTCGCGGTCGTGCCGGCTCTCGCGGCCCAGGTAGGGGATGAACGGGGTGCGGCCCAGCAGCGCGTAGTCGAAGACGGTCATGTCGCGGGGCAGGGCGGGCGTCTGCGGCGCGTACGCCAGCAGCCTGGCCCGCTCGCGCGGCTTGAGCCCGCCGGCCGGCCGGGAGTCGAGCATGATCGCGCCCCGGTGCCTGACCAGCCCCATGAGTGCCTTGAGCAGGGTGGACTTGCCCGCCCCGTTGGGCCCGATGACGCCCACCCACTCGCCGCGCCGCACCTCGAAGTCCACGCCGTCGAGGACGTCGCGCTCCCCGAGCCGCACGGACAGGCCGCTCGCGCTGATCATGTGGCCGTCCGCCTGGTCACCCGCAGCACGGCCACGAAGAACGGCGCGCCCACGAACATCGTCACGACCCCGATCGGCAGCTCCGCCGGCGCGATCACCGTACGCGCGGCGAGGTCGGCCAGCACCAGGAAGGCCGCCCCGCCGATCAGCGACAGCGGCAGCACGATCCGGTACGAGCCGCCCGCGATCCGCCGCACGACGTGCGGGACGACGATCCCGACGAACCCGATCAGCCCGCTGACCGCCACGGCCGCCGCGGTGGCCAGGCAGGCGGCCAGCAGCACCATGAGGCGTACCCGGGAGGCCCGCACGCCCAGGCTGGTGGCCTCCTCGTCGCCGACGGACAGCACGTCGAGCATGCGCCCGTGCAGCAGGAGCAGCACGGAGGAGACGACGGCGTACGGCAGGACCAGCCAGAACTGGTCCCATCCGCCGCCGACGTCGCCGAGGATCCACGAGTAGATGCGCTGCAGCTCCTCGACCTTGAACTGCTGGACGAACGTCTGGATCGCAGTCAGGAACGAGGTGACCGCCACCCCGGCCAGGACGAGCGTGGCGGTGCCGCCGTCCCGCCCGGCGGTGTTGCCCAGCAGGTACGACAGGAACACCCCGCCCACGGCCCCCAGGAAGGCCGCCACCGGGACGCCGCCCGCCACGGCCGGGAACAGCACGATGGCCGCGGTGGCGGCCAGCCCCGCGCCCGCCGCCGCGCCCAGCAGGTACGGGTCGGCGAGCGGGTTGCGGAACACCCCCTGGTACCCGGCGCCCGCCACGGCCAGCAGCCCGCCGACGACGGCGGCGACCAGCACCCGGGGCAGCCGCAGCTCGAACAGCAGCCCCTGTTCGACAGGCGCGAGCCCGGAGTCCACGTCGGTGAACGGCAGCCAGTCCACGACCTGCAGCACGACCTGCCAGGGCGAGATGTCGGCGGCCCCGTCGAGCAGTGCGGCGACCATGGAGGCGGCCAGCACGCCCAGGGCGCACACCACCCACAGGGGTCTGGCCCTGGACGGGCCGGCCTGCGTCACCACGTCAGTTCGCGCCCGCCCCGGACACCCCCGCGGCGATGGCCTCGGCGAGCTGGACGACGCGCGGCCCCCACCGGGAGGCGACGTCGTCGTCGAGCTGGATCACCTGGTCCTGCTTGACGGCGGTCAGGTTCTTCCATCCGGGCCGCGCGGCCAGGGTGTCCTTGCTCTGCTGGCAGCACTTGACGTCGGCCAGGAAGATCAGGTCGGGGTCGGCCTGGGCGACGAACTCGGCCGACAGCTTGGGGTAGCCGCCGGCCGCGTCGGGGGCCTTGTCGGCGATGTTGGTCAGGCCGAACATGCCGTAGATCTGGCCGATGAAGGTCTTGGACGTGACGGCGTAGGGCGTCTGGTCGAGCTCGTGGTAGAAGGTGAGCTCGCCGGCCTTGGGCGCGCCGGCGACGGCCTTCTCGATGGCGGTCCGCATGCCGGAGACGACCTCGTCGGCCTTGGCCTTGTTGCCGGTGGCGGCGCCGAGTTCGGCGATCTCCTCGTACACCTCGTCGAGGTCGCCGGCGGAGGGCTGGAGCAGGACGGGCACGTTCACCTTGCCCAGTTCGGCCACGACCTTGTCCTGGTCGTCGGAGACGATGACGAGGTCGGGCTTGTGGGCGACGATGGCCTCGACGTTCGGCTTGAAGCCGGACAGGTCGGTCTTGGGGGCCTCGGCCGGGTGGTTCGACTGGTTGTCGACCGCGATGACCTGCGGGCCGGCCCCGATGGCGAACAGCGTCTCGGTGTGGGTGGCCGACAGGGAGACGATCCGCTCGGGTCGCTCGGCGATGGTGACCGAGCCGTTGCCGGCCTCGACGGTGACGGGGAAGCCGCCGGTCGCGGCGTCGGGGGTGGTGACGGGGGGCGAGGAGGGGGCGGACGCCGTGGTGCTGTCGCCGCCCTGGCCACAGCCGGCCAGGAGGAGCGTTCCCAGCAGCGCGCCCGCGAAGGCCGTGCGTACGGGCCTCACGAGTAGTCCTTTCACACTGTTCGGAACCGAGAGACCCGCTTGGAGCGACGGATCACCCTTTTCCACGAGGGTTGATGACGTCAGCGCGGAGGCAGGCGACCTGGCTATGACAGTTGCGGGACAGCGCCGGACTCACACCGGACTTCGCTGCGCTCTGCGCGTCGGACAAACGTTATCAATGCCCCGGACGCCGGTCGCGTCAAGGGGCGAGTTGGGCCTCCGCCTCGGCGATGATCCGCTGCAGCCGCAGACCGTGGGCGGCGTCGAGGGGGTGCCCGCCGCCGTCGCGGACGGTCCTGGCGAACTCCTCGGCGATCGTCTGCATGGGGTCGCCGCCGACGTGCGGCAGGACGGCGCTGCCCGCGCGCCCGTACACGGCGATCCGCTGCGGGAGCGGGTCGCCGCCGGCGGCCATGCACAGGGACGCCTCGCTGACGGCCCCGCCCTCGTGCTCGAGCAGCAGGCCGGTCCAGCCGAGCGGGTCGCCGTGCGCGCGCACGCCGGTGACCCGGCCCAGGGCGGCGTCCAGCAGGTCGATCACGTGCGGGCCGACGTCGAGCAGCGCGCCGCGCCGCAGCCGCCAGGGCGTGGCGAACGGGTGGTCGCCGAGCAGGACGCCGGAGACGTTGGCGGCGTGCCCGCCGAACGGCTCGATCTCGGCGCAGCGGGCCAGGAACGCGCGGGTCTGGGGCGCGTAGCGCAGGGTGAGCACCATCTGGGAGGCCACGCCCGCCTCGGCGATCGCGGCGGCCACCCGCTCGGCGTCCTCGGCCGACTCGGCGAGCGGCTTCTCCAGCAGCAGCGCCTTGCCGGCGCGGGCGGCCCGTACGGCGTACTCGGCCTGGACGGCGGGCGGCACGCAGAACGCCACGGCCTGGCAGTGCTCGAACAACTCCTCGACGGTGGCGTACACGGGCGCGCCCAGTTCGGCGGCGGCCTCCGGCCTGCGGGCCCACACGCCGGCCAGCCGCGTGTGCGGCCCCTTGGCCAGCATCGGCGCGTGCGCCATCCGCGCCCACGGCCCCGCCCCGATC
>NZ_SSXE01000014.1 GCF_021699195.1 Nonomuraea sp. MG754425
GCGACGCTCTGCGGGGCGGCGGCGGGCACGACGGGGGCGCTGCTCGTCGGGGGGACGGAGCGGGCCCCGGTCGCCGCCCTCCCGAGGACGGCCCCCGTGCCGTCGGCGAGCCTGGCCGGGCTGAGCGCGACGGCCGCCCGCGTGCTGCCCAGCGTGGTCTCCGTGGAGACGCGCAGCTCGGGCGGCTCCGGCTTCGTGGTGGACGCCAACGGTCATATCCTCACCAACGCCCACGTCGTCAGCGGCAGCAGCACGGTGACCGTGGTGCTGCACGACGGCAGCCGGCTGAGCGCCCGCGTGGCCGGTTCGGACAGCGCCGAGGACCTGGCCGTGCTGGAGGTGGACTACCCGGAGGAGCTGACGCCCGCCACGCTCGGCCGCTCCTCGGACCTGTCCGTCGGTGACCAGGTGCTGGCCATCGGCTCGCCGCTGGGCCTGTCCGGCACGGTCACCTCGGGCATCGTCAGCGCCCTCGACCGGGAGGTGCGGCTGGGCGGTTCCCGGCGCACGGCCGTGCAGACCGACGCCTCCATCAACCCAGGCAACTCCGGGGGACCGCTGGTGAACGCCCGTGGCGAGGTCGTGGGGGTGAACACGGCGATCGCGTCCTCCCGGGGAGGCGGGAACATCGGCATCGGCTTCGCCATCCCCATCGACAGGGCGGCGCCGATCGCGGAACGTATCATCCGAAACTAGGGTCCAGGGCATGCGACTGCTGGTGGTTGAGGACGAGGAGGACCTGGTCGACGCGCTGCGCGTCGGCCTCGTCCGGGCCGGTTACGCGGTGGACGTCGCCTACGACGCTCCGTCGGCGCACGAGAAATTGCTGGTCAACGCCTACGATCTGGTCCTGCTCGATCTGAACCTGCCGGGCGGCGACGGCTTCCAGCTCTGCCGGGGCCTGCGCGCGGCGGGCCAGGGCGTGCGGATCATCATGGTGACCGCCCGTGACCGGCTGGACGACCGCGTCCGCGGCCTCGACGAGGGCGCGGACGACTACCTGGTCAAGCCGTTCGCCTTCCCCGAGCTGCTGGCCAGGGTGCGGGCGCTGCTGCGCAGGGACGCCGGCGGCGGCACCTCCGTGCTGGAGGTGGGCGGCCTGCGGATCGACACCGCCCGGCTGGAGGTGTCGCTGGACGGCAGGTCGCTGGCCCTCACCCCCAAGGAATACGGTGTGCTGCACTACCTGATGACCCGGCCCGGCCACGTGGTGTCCACCGAGGAACTGCTCGAACACGTCTGGGACGAGCACGCCGACCCGTTCACCAGCACCGTCCGCGTCACGGTCGGCAACCTGCGGCGCAAGCTGCAGGAGGAGGGCCTGATCGAGACCGTGATCAGCCGGGGTTACCGGCTCAAGGAGCCGGTGTCGTGATCCACACCATCCGCTTCCGGATCACCGTCCTGTATTCGGGCCTGCTGTTCGTGCTGGCCACGCTGGTGCTGGGCGGCATCTACTACGGCGTGTCCAAGACCACCGAGCAGCGTCCGGTCTCGACCGAGCTGGCCAAGGCGTACAACGAGGACGACCAGTACCTCGGCAAGCGCGAGGTGGTCTTCATGGAGGAGGTCGAGAACGCGGTCAACGTGCGCACGATGGCCACGCTGCGCGACTACTCGCTGGTCACGCTGGCCGGTCTCTACGTCGCCAGCCTGGGCATCGGCTGGGTGCTGGCGGGACGGGTGCTGCGGCCGGTGCGGTCGATCACCCGTACGACGGAGGAGATCCAGGCGACCGACCTGAAGCGGCGCATCAAGCTGCACGGCCCGCGCGACGAGCTGAAGGACCTGGCCGACACCATCGACACCATGCTCGACCGGCTGGAGGAGGGCTTCCGGGCGCAGCGGCAGCTCATCGACGACGCCTCGCACGAGCTGCGCAGCCCGCTGACCATCATCAGGGCCAACGTGGACGCCGTGCTGGCCGCCCCCGACGCCAGCGACGAGGAGCGGGCCAGGGCGGTGGCCATCGTGGACCGCGCCACCACCCGCATGACCAGGCTGGTTGAGGACCTGCTGGCCACGGCCAGGCGGCAGGGCACCGCGTTCGCCGACGCCGACGTCGAACTCGCCAGGGTGGTGGGGGAGGCGTGCGAGGAGCACGCCGCTCCGGCCGCCGCCCGCGACATCACGATCACCCGCCGGCTCGGCACGGGCCTGGACATGGCCGGCGACGCCGACGCGCTGCGCCGGGCGGTGGCCAACCTGCTGTCCAACGCCGTGCGCCTGTCGCCGTCCGGCAGCACGATCAGGGTGGCGGTGGGCCGGAGCGAGGGCTGGTTGTGGGCGGCGGTCCGCGACGACGGCCCCGGGCTGCGCGAGGCGGACCAGGCGCGGGTGTTCGACCGCTTCTGGCGCGGCGAGGCCAGCCGCCGGGATCGTCACACGGGTCTGGGGCTGGCGATCGTCCGGCAGATCGTGGAGTCGCACGGGGGTCGCGTGGCGGTGTTCTCGCGGCTGGGGGAGGGGGCGACGTTCGTGCTCTGGCTGCCGCCCCGCGAAGGGGCGCCCGGCACGCCGCCCGAGAGCAACCCGCTGGCGACCTGACCCACCTGCGGGCTGCGGGATCTTGGGCTGGTTTCACCCCTGTGAACAATTCCTCACCTCACACTCGCCTTTCTCAAGAATTGGTGTAAACCAATTGGTCTAATCCAATTTTCGGTACATGCTGCGTATAATTGGATTAGACCTCTCATACGGCTTTGACCAGCACAAACAGCGAATTATACGAGGAGTGAAGTTTCGTCATCAATTTCACCGGTAGAGTCCGGGACAGAGGCGTTCGATTGGAGCAACGGTGGCCAAGTACGTTTACCACTTCACCGACGGCAACAGGAATCTCAAGGATCTTCTCGGCGGAAAGGGCGCGAACCTCGCCGAAATGACCAACCTTGGGCTGCCCGTTCCCCCCGGGTTCACGATCACCACCGAGGCGTGCCGCCACTACCTGGCGGACGGCTCCGTTCCCGGCGGGCTGGACCAGGAGGTCGCCGGGCACCTGGAGGCGCTGGAAGCCCGGATGGGCCGCAAGCTCGGCCAGGCCGACGACCCGCTGCTGGTGAGCGTGCGCTCCGGAGCGAAGTTCTCGATGCCGGGCATGATGGAGACCGTCCTCAACATCGGGCTCAACGACGAGTCGGTGCACGGGCTGGCCAAACAGTCGGGCGGCAACGACCGCTTCGCCTGGGACTCCTACCGCAGGCTCATCCAGATGTTCGGCAAGACCGTGCTCGGCATCGACGGCGACCTGTTCGAGCACGCCCTCGACGACCTCAAAGGCCGCCGCCAGGACACCGACCTCGACTCGGGCGAACTGCAGCGGCTCGTGGAGACGTACAAGGGGATCGTGCGCGAGCAGACCGGCAGGGACTTCCCCGCCGACCCGCGCGAGCAGATGCGCCTGGCCGTCATGGCCGTCTTCGACTCCTGGAACGCCCCGCGCGCCATCCTCTACCGCCGCCAGGAGCGCATCCCCGCCGACCTCGGCACCGCCGTGAACATCATGGCCATGGTCTTCGGCAACTACGGCGACGACTCGGGCACCGGCGTGGCCTTCACCCGCGACCCCGGCTCGGGACAGCAGGGCATCTACGGCGACTACCTGCAGAACGCCCAGGGCGAGGACGTCGTGGCCGGCATCCGCAACACCATCCCCCTGGAGCACCTCGAACGCATCGACCGGCACTCCTACGACCAGCTCCTCGGCATCATGGAGACCCTGGAGAACCACTACCGCGACCTGTGTGACATCGAGTTCACCATCGAGCGCGGCACGTTGTGGATGTTGCAGACGCGGGTCGGCAAGCGCACCGCGGCGGCGGCGTTCCGCATCGCCACCCAGCTCGTGGACCAGGGCCTGATCACCATCGACGAGGCCGTCACCCGGGTCACCGGCGACCAGCTCGCCCAGCTCATGTTCCCCCGCTTCGACGGCGGCGCGGAGAAGCGGAAGATCGTCAAGGGCATGAACGCCTCGCCCGGGGCCGCCGTCGGCAAGGCCGTCTTCTCCTCCGAACGCGCCGTCGAGCTGGCGCGGCGCGGCCAGGACGTCATCCTCGTCCGCCGCGAGACCAACCCCGACGACCTGGCCGGCATGATCGCCGCCAGGGGCATCCTGACCAGCCGCGGCGGCAAGACCTCGCACGCCGCCGTGGTGGCCCGCGGCATGGGCAAGACGTGCGTCTGCGGGGCCGAGGAACTGGAGGTCCTGACGGCCGAGCGGCGCTTCGTCGCGCCCGGCGACGTGGTCGTCTCCGAAGGCGACGTCATCTCCATCGACGGCACGACGGGCGAGGTCTTCCTCGGTGCGGTGCCGGTCGTGGACTCGGCCGTGGTCGAGTACTTCGAGGGCACCGCCGGGCCGGAGGACGACCTGGTCAAGGCCGTGGACCGGATCATGCACCACGCCGACGGGGCCCGCCGCCTCGGTGTCCGCGCCAACGCCGACACCCCCGAGGACGCGGCCCGCGCCCGCCGCTTCGGCGCTCAGGGCGTCGGGTTGTGCCGCACCGAGCACATGTTCCTGGGCGAGCGCCGTCAGCTCGTGGAGGACCTCGTCCTGGCCGCGAGCGATCCCGAACGCCAGGCGGCCCTGGACGCGCTGGAGCCCCTCCAGAAGTCCGACTTCATCGGCATCTTCCAGGCCATGGACGGAGCCCCCGTCACCATCCGCCTCCTCGACCCGCCGCTGCACGAGTTCCTGCCCGACATCGTGGACCTGTCGGTCAAGTCCGCCACGGGAGCGGCCACCGACAAGGACCGCAGGCTCCTGAGCGCGGTCAAGCGCCTGCACGAGCAGAACCCGATGCTCGGCCTGCGCGGCGTACGGCTCGGCCTGGTCATCCCCGGCCTGTTCGCGATGCAGGTGCGCGCCATCGCGCAGGCCGCCGCCGAGGTGCCGGGGGCCCGCCCGGAGATCATGATCCCGCTGGTGGCGGCGGTGCAGGAGCTGGAGTCCGTACGCGAGGAGGCCGTCAAGATCCTCGCGGACGCCGGGGTCGAGGCGCTGATCGGCACCATGATCGAGGTGCCCAGGGCGGCCCTGACGGCCGGCCAGATCGCCGAGGCCGCCGAGTTCTTCTCCTTCGGCACCAACGACCTGACCCAGATGGCGTGGGGCTTCTCCCGCGACGACGTCGAGTCGGCCTTCTTCTCGCGCTACCTCGACCTCGGCATCTTCGGCGTCTCCCCGTTCGAGACGATCGACAGGGAGGGCGTGGGCCGCCTGGTGGAGATCGCGGTGCGGGAGGGCCGGGCGGCCCGGCCGGACCTGCACCTCGGCATCTGCGGCGAGCACGGCGGCGACCCCGACTCGGTGCACTTCTGCCACGAGGTGGGCCTCGACTACGTCTCCTGCTCCCCGTTCCGCATCCCGGTGGCCCGCCTGGAAGCGGGCCGCGCCGCCCTGGCCGCGGGCGGTTCCGACACCCGCTGATCCGCGCGGGTCACCGGCTCTCCAGGAACTCCAGCAGCACCTTGTCGTAGACGTCCGGCCGCTCCATGTTCGGGTAGTGGGCGGCCCCGTCGATGGAGACGGACCGTCCGCCGGGCACCGTCCGCACCAGCCGTTCGGCCATCGAGAGGTGGTCGGCCGAGTCCTCGGCCCCGTGCACGGCCAGCACCGGGACCCGGATCGAGGCGATCCGCTCCCACGTGCCGGCCACCGGCACCAGGTGGTCCGGCTCGCCGGCGGAGTGCTTGGACATCGTGCTCCTGGCCATCCGCGTCAGCCTGCTCACCACCACCGGATCGAGGTCGCCGAGCGTCCGGCGCGGTCCCGTGCCGAGCGCCGTGAACGCCGCCACCGACGCGTCGAGGTCGCCGGCCGCCATGGCCGCGTGCCAGGCCGCGAGGGACCGGGTGGTCCACGGGTCCTCGAAGTACGGCTCGCTCGTCCCCGCTCCCGTCACGACCACGGCGCGGACGAGTTCCGGATGCTCCAGGGCGGTGTCGACCGCGATGCCCGCCCCCATGGACACCCCGACCAGCACGGCGGGCCCGGTGTCCAGGTGACGCAGCAGCCCGGCGAGGTCGTCGGTGAGCCGGTACGGCCCGGTGGCGTTGGCGGAGCGGCCGTGACCGCGGGCGTCGGGAGCGATCACCCGGTGCCGCGCGGCGAGGACCGGGAGCTGGGCCGCCCACATCCCGTGATCCAGGAACCCCCCGTGCAGCAGGACGACGGGACGGCCGGCTCCGCGATCGATCCAGAACAGATCCTTCATGACAACCAAGGTGTCATATGGGCGCAACAATGACAACCGGGGTGTCATCATGGACGGGTGAGCGACACAGACCGCGACCCGGCGGCCGGCGCGCCGACCGACCGGCTCTCCGAGGTGTTCGACCTGGTGGGCCCGCTCTACCGGCGCGCCCAGCGCAAGGTCGAGCAGGACGCGCCCATCGAAGGGCTCTCGGTCGGCGTGCGCGCCGTGCTCGTCATGCTGCGCGAGCAGGGCCCCATGACCGTCCCCCAGATGGGCCGGGCCCAGGCCCTGAGCAGGCAGTTCGTGCAGCGCATGACCAACGACGCGGCCGGGCGGGGCCTGGTCGGGTTCGCCCCCAACCCGGCGCACAAGCGCTCCTCGCTCATCCGCCTCACGCCCGCGGGCCGGGCGGCCGTCGACGCCGTCGTCGAGCGCGAGCGCGCGATGTTGCGCCAGGTCGGCGGCGACCTCACCGAGGCCGAGATCGAGGCGTGCCTCAGCGTCCTGGCCCGCCTGCTCCGCCTCCTCGACGACATCGACATGGACTGACGGGCAGTGCTCAGCCCGCTCCAGGCAGCCGGGCCTCGTCGTCCCAGTCGGGGACGGTCACCGTGCCGGAGACCCAGTCGCGGCGCAGCACCGCGTAGCCGATCGAGTCGTACACCGCCCCGTCCGGCGCGGGCCAGGCTTCCCGGTAGTGCGACTCCTTCACGTACCCGCACTTGCGGAAGACGGCCCGCATCGCGTGGTTGTCCTGCCGGGTGTTGCCCTCGATCCGCCGGTAGGCGGGAAACTCCGTGAAGACGTACGAGGTCAGCCAGGTGACGGCCGCCGTCCCGAGCCCTCGCCCGCGCCACGCCGCCCGGATCCGCAGGTCGAACATGGGCGTGTGGTCGGTGAGGTCCTGCAGTCGCACCAGGCCCGCCCGTTCCCCGTCGGCCACCAGCCAGAACGTCCGGCTCTCCGCGTCGTCGTAGGACCCGTCGGCGACCCGCCGCCGGATGGCCGTCGCCTCCTGGACACTGGCGTGGAACGGCCACTCCTCGCCGGTCAGGAAGCCGACGAGGGCTTCGGCCTGGCCGGGGGAGAATCGCGAGAATTCGAGGCGCACGAGGCCGATCGTCCCGGCGGCTCGCGCCTGTGGTCAACCGGTTTAGACCCGCCGCCCCGCGCCGGGGCGGCGGGGGCGGGTCAGCTCACGGTGACGGTGTGCAGGAGGTTGTTCAGGCCGGTCGCGGCCTCCCAGGTGCCCTCGTTGGCGAGCCGGATCGCGTACTCGGGACGCGACGGCAGCAGCGGATCGGGCAGGCCGAGGAAGAGCGCGTAGGAGCCGGCGGCGACGGAGGCCGGCAGGGTGACGGTCTGGGAGACCGTGCTGGTGGCTCCCGCGGCCCACCTGCGCGGGTCGGCCGAGAGCGGCAGGCGGTGCACCGCGCCGGTGGCGGTGTTGCGCAGGACCAGCTCCAGGCCACGCGGGTTGAAGGGAGCGGCGTAGCCGTCGTTCCCGATCGTGACGCTGATCGGCAGCGCGCCGCCCCGGACGGCCATGCTCGGGTACGTGCCGCTGCGCAGCGCCAGGCGGTAACCGAGGCTGCGGGTGATCTCGGCCAGGCAGCCGCCGCTGCCCCAGCTCCCGAGCACGCCGGTGTGGTAGTCGGTGTTCAGGTACGACCAGTGGAAGCGCGACAGCTCGTCCTTGGCGGTCGGGCAGTCGGAGCGCGGCGGGTTGGGGTTGCAGGTCTCCCCGCCCATGGCGACGTAGCGCGTCTCGGCCTCCAGGTACGGGTACTCCACGGCCGCGTTCTCGTAGGTGCCGTAGTCGTCGGGACTGGCCAGGAAGCAGTCGTTGTGGTGCCCGAGCCGGGCCGGGGCCGAGCCGCCATACGCCTGGCCGGAGGTGACCGGGCTGGTGGAGTACATCGTGCGCTTGAACTTCGGCGTGCGCAGTTGCACCATCCGCGTCGAGGGCAGGACGCCGAGCAGCTTGTCCACCACGGCCTTGCGGTTGGCCCAGTCGGCGTCGGTGACCGTGCCGGCGTTGCCGAAGTTCTGCGTGTAGTACCACTCGCCCCACGCCCCGACGAACCCGGCCTGCACGAGGTAGATGACGTCGCTGTTGGCGTTCAGGTAGGGCTTGAGCTGGTCGAGGTGGGCGAGCACCTGGGCCTTGGAGGCGTCGGCGCCGTCGGTGGAGGTCGTGTACGCGAAACGCAGGATCGTCTTGAGCCCCGCCGCCCGTACGGTGTCGAGTTGCTGCTGCAACTGCTCCAGCGCGGCCTGGCCGATCGGGCCGGTCCTGAACTCGGCCAGGTAGAACACGCACATCACCAGCGAGATGTGCTGACCGGTGCGGTAGCCGCGCAGGGTGTCGGGGGAGAAGTCGTTCTTGTCGCAGTCGCCGGTGTGGTGGTAGAGGCCGCGCTCGGGGTTGGCGATGTCAGCGGTGGTGGGCGGGTACGTGACCGAGCCGCCGCCTCCGCCGCCACCCGAGTAAACGTGTGTGTACTTGGCCGAGGTCTCCAGCGGGGACTCCACCTGGAAGACCAGGTCGGCGTCGTTCGGCGTGGCGCTCTCGCCGAGGTCCGCCCGTGCCACCGTCCACCTGGCGGTGCCGCCCGAGGCCGAGTACGTGACCGGGCCCACGAGCGTCCAGCTCCAGCCGCCGCCGTTGTGGCGGTACAGGGAGGCGTTCTCGAGCAGGTAGTCGGCGCCCACGCCGCCTTGGGCGAAGCCGGTCGCGGCGTTGCGGTCGGTGTCGACGTAGGTCCGGGCGTAGGCGGGGCTGCCCGGGTAGGCGAACTGGTACGTCACCGTCGTGGCCGTGTCGGTGGCCGACTGGCCGGTGATGGCGGCCTGAGCCGCCGTGGGCGCGACGAGGATCGACGCGCAGAAGACGGCGAGCAGGGCGAGGCAGCGTGCGAGCTTGCGCATGGGGCTCCTAGGCAGGCCGGACGGGGAGTGTCGGACTTGCGACTAATCATGGAATCCATGCAAATTAAGTCAAGGGCTGACGGTCGATTCCGCCGTGAAAGGGCATGTAGGCCGTCAATAATGAGGGAGTCCTCAGTAATGCGGCGAAGGCGGAACCGTGATGGTGGCCTGGTAGCCGCCCGCCGGCTCGCCGATCGGCCGCCCTTCGGCCTCGATCCAGGCGTGCGCGGAGAACGGGTGCAGCCGCACGCCCGTCCGCCAGGTGGGCCACGTCCCGAACCACCACCGGCACAGCAGCGCGGCGGCGATCGAGCGCGGCAGGCAGCCTTCGCCCGCGCACGACAGGCTCACCGACACCACGGCGGCCCGCGCGGCCTCCGCCTGCGCGGCCGTGGCGGGACGCGCGCCCCGCCGCGCCAGGACGAGCACGTCCCTGATGCGCGCGGGCGGACGGCGGGCGAGCACGTGCGCGACCGCCACCATCACCCGCACGGCGGGCCGCCGCCGCCACCGCAACCGCCCACGAGCCTCTGGCACGAACGGCACCCTCATCCCACCACCCCCGGCACACCGACTCCCGGCACGCCCACTCCCGGCACGCCCGCTCCCGGCACACCCGCCCCCGGCACGCCCACTCCCGGCATGTTCACCGCGCCACCGCCGCCCTTCCGCGACCGGCGTGCGGGCCATCGCCCGGCGGTGTGCGCCCCGTTCACCCGTCGTCCCGGACCAGGTCGGCGCGCCGTAGGTCGGCGATCAGCGCCGCCGTGTCCGCCTCCGCCCGGCCGGCCGCCTCGGGGTGCCGGTCGGTCAGCCGCGCCGCCGCATGATCCGGCGCCGCCCCCGCCAGCAGCTCCCGCAGCAGCAGGTACGCCGTGGCGTTGAGCTGGTAGTAACGGCCGCTGCGCTCGTCCAGCAGCACCGCGCACTCCCCGTCCAAGGGGGTGAGCGTGACCTGTTCACGCAGTCGCACGGGAACCTCCGTCCGCGGGCAGGGCGCGCAGCCAGTTCTCGGCGGCGACGAAGACGTCGAGGGCCAGCATGCTCGGCCCCGCGTCGGCCGGCGTCCCCACGCACGCCCGGTGCAGCGCCCCGGCGTCGGCCAGCCCCCGTTCCACCAGCAGCGAGCCGTCGAGCAGGGCGAGAAGCTGGTCGCGGTGCCGGCGCAGCCCCTGGTAGAAGTCGGCGGGGAAGGCCGCCTTGGTCGTGCGCAGCAGGCACTCGGGCGGCATGACCGGCCGCATCGCCGCGCGGGTGAGCGGCTTGTACACCCCGGGGGCGGCCCGCTCGTCCAGCCGCACGGCCAGGCAGGCGGCGATGACGTGGTCGTCGAGGAAGGGCGCGTGCACGGCGGCGCCCGCCCGCGCGGTCAGCGTCTGCATCCCGTCGAGCACGGCCGCGGCGGCCCGGGTGTTCGACAGCGCCTGGTGCTGTGCGCGCAGCGGCGAACCGGCGACGGCCCGCACGGTCGCGAGCCGGCGGCGGACGGCGTCCGCGACCTCCGGCGTCGTCCAGGACGGCAGGCGCAACGGCGGCTCCCAGCCGAAGTCGGGCTGCGAGGCGGCCGGCGGCGGCGCGCCGAGCAGGCCCGACTGCCCGGCCAGCCAGGCGGCGTAGGGACGGCGGTCGGCCAGCTCACGGGCACACGAGGCCAGCGGCCACCGGGCCCTGGAACGCCGGTCGCGCAGATGGGGCCACAGCGCCGAGGGGCGGCGGCGGGCCAGGTCGTGCAGGTAGCAGACGGGCAGCAGGGCGACCTCGTCGCCGCCGTGGCCGGTCAGGCGCACGGCCGCGCCCCGCTCGGCCAGCCGCCCGGAGGTGGCCAGCTCGCGGTCCAGGACCCGCAGCCACCGCATCGGCTCGTCCAGCCCCGCGACGGGCCGGGCCACCCCGGCGAACCAGCCCGGCAACTCGTCGTGCCGGATCAGCAGATGTTCGCCAGGCAGGTGCTCGCGCGCCAGCGCCGCCCACCGCTCGTCGTCGTGCGCGGGGTCGTCCACGCCGAGCCCGAAGGTCACCAGTTTCGCCGACCTGCGCCCCGCCGCCGACGCGGCCAGGAAGCTCACGGGCGTCGAGTCCAGCCCGCCGGACAGGTCGCCGGCCACCACCGCGTCCTGGCCCACCCGGGCGTCCACGGCCGCCTCCAGGGCCGCCGTCAGCGCGGGCGCGCCCTCGGCCAGCGGCAGGTCCGGCTCCGGCGTCCGCCACCAGGTGCGCAGGCGCACGCCGTAACGATCGAGGTGCGCCGCGTCGCCGGGCGGCACCATCGTGACGCCCTCCCACAGCGGCCCGGCCAGCACCGGAGGCGTCTTCGCCAGCAGCCGTACGGCCAGTGCCTGGTGGTCGAGCGGCCCGCCGAACAGGCTCGCCCGGCCGGAGGCCACCACGGCCCCGCCGACCCGCGCGTAGTAGACCCGCCGCAGCCCCGAGGCGGTGCCCTGCACCCGCACCCGCCCGTCGAGGACGGCCACCAGGTGAAAGCTGCCGGGCAGCGCCGCCGCGACCGCGTCGGCGTCCTCCAGGCAGCGCAGGCGTGCGGCCAGCTCCGCCAGCCGGCCGGCGGTGACCGGGCAGACGCCGATCACCGCCAGCCGGGCGCGGCCTGCCTGCGCGTGTGTCACCTCATGCGGCGAGGTGGTCACCAGACACGGACGGCCGGACACGTACTCCAGCACCGCCGCGCCGCCCAGCGCGTCGGCCACGGCCTGTCCCGCGGCGCCGTCGGGCAGCACCGCGAACTCCGCGCCGCTCAGCCTCCGCACCGGGCCCTACCTCACGCCCAGCCGAAGTAGTCGAAGAAGTCCGGGTAGAACCACCCGCCGGAGCCGTGCGTGACCTCGCCGAACTCCCCGACCTCGATCATCGCCGGAGGCTCGTACGACATGGGGGCCCGCTCGTCGTGGACCATCGTCATGTCCCCTTTCTGGTAAGTGAGCTTTCCCTCTCTGCTCCAACTTCCCATACAGGGACTATGACTAAAAGTAGTGATTCATTTACCTTAGGTGGCCATCCATGTGGCCTGCGGTCACCACCCGTCGCACGGCCTGGCCGTCGCCGCCGACGATCACCGCGCCCGGCGTCGTCTGCGCGGCCCACGGCTCGGGCGCGGTGCGCGGCGCGAGCACCCGCTCGTACGGACCCCGCTCGGGGCACCCCTGCGCGCTGTCGCCGACGACCAGATACGGGCGCACCCCGGCGGCGGCCAGGTTGCGGCGGGCCACCTCCGCCACGGCGGGGTCGCCCTCCACCGACGTCACCCGGCCCGACTCGCCCGCCAGCCGGCACAGCAGCGCCGTGAGCCACCCGCTGCCCGTGCCCACCTCCAGCACCCGGTGGCCGTGGTGGAGGTCGAGGAGTTCGAGCAGGTCGGCGACGGCGCTGGGGGAGGGATTGACGCAGGTGTAGGAGGTGCTGCCGGAGTCGAGCGGCGTGGCGATCGGCCGGCCCGAGTAGACGGCGTCCCACCAGCCCGGCGGGTCGGCGTCGCGGTCGATCGGCACCGCGCCGCCGTCGTCGTCCAGCACCAGGCCCAACGACGGGACGAACCAGTGGCGGGGCACCTTCCGCAGCGCCTGCTCGATCACGCCGGGAGCGGGCGGACGCCGCTCGGCGATCCCCGCGATCATCGCCTCCATCCGCCAGGCCAGGTGCGGCAGCATCGTTGAGCCTCGCCCAGTTCCGCCGTCGTGCCTGCTCACAGCGCCTCCCTCGGCTCGGCGAATGCTAAGGGTGACCGTATGGCCACGGATCGCAGTGTGGCAAGGCTGTCGGCGAAACCCGTTGGTAACTCTCAGTTCGGAGTGCCGGGCCGCACACCGGACGGGCGGCGGTGCCGCTTCGCGGCGCGGGCGTGCGCCTCGCTCAGCAGCGCCCGCGTGCTCGCCGCGGCACCGGGGTTCAGGATGCACACCCACGACTGGGCGGCGTACAGCGGGTGCGGGACGAGCCGGTCGAGCGCCGCGTAGTCGACGGAGTCGTGGTGCGCGGCGTGCGCGGCGGGCGGGTAGCCCACGAGACGTTCGAAGGCGACCCGGCCGGCCGCGACGTTGAGCCGGAAGACGCCGGGCCGGTCGAGCCGGGAGGCGGTGTCGAACCCCTGGTAGTCCTTGGTGACGATCGTCGCGTACGGCAGGCGGCCGTCGGCCGGCACGTGGTCGAGGCCGTCCGGCTCGTAGAAGAAGAACGAGTCGCCCCACGCCACCTCCGGCGACCCGAGGTCCGGCCCGGCGGTGAACACGACGGTCCCCGGAAGCGCGCTCACGAACGTGATGATGTCGTCCTCTGTCATGTCGAGGCCCCTTTCTCTCCCTTCGATCGTCTCACTGCACCACCCAGTGAGACTTTCACCGATATCACCTGGACCGATGGGTGAAAAGTCGCAAAGGGCGGCACCTCCTGCCGGTGGGATGGGGCAGGCTGGGGCGCATGTCGGAGACACCTCTTCCCGGCGGCTTCGTGAACGTCGTCGTCCGCGTCGGCGACACCGTCCGCCGCGTCCCCTCCCGGCGGGCCGCGTACGTGCACGAGTTGCTGCGCCTGTTCGAACGGCACGGCTGGCCGGGCGCGCCGCGCCTGCTCGGCCTCGACGAGCACGGCCGCGAGATCCTCGGCTACCTGGCCGGCCACGTGGCCTGGGAGGAGGCGCAGCCGGACGGCGTGACGTCCGACGAGAGCCTCGCGCGGGCGGCCGGGCTGGTGCGCGAGTTCCACGACCTGACCGCGGGCACCGCGCTGGCCGGGGACGGCGAGGTCGTCTGCCACAACGACCTGTCGCCGAAGAACACCGTCTACCGGGGCGAGCCGCTGCGCCCCGTCGCGTTCATCGACTGGGACCTCGCGGGCCCCGGCCGGCGCGTCCACGACGTGGCCCACGTCTGCTGGCAGTACGCCGGCCTGGCCCCGGGGGCGGACCCCGGGGAGGCGGCCCGCAGGGTGCGGGTGATCTGCGACGGCTACGGGCTCGCGGACCGGGGCGAGGTGGTGGACGGCGTCCTGTGGTGGCAGGACCGCTGCCGGCACGGCATCGAGGCGGACGCGGACGCCGGGCTGCCGCACGCGGTCCGGCTGCGCGCCGACGGCGTCGTCGCGCGGGTGCGCGCCGCCCGCGACTGGGTCGCCGGGCACCGGGACGAGCTGGAACGGGCGCTGCGCGCCTAACCCAGCGCGGCCGGGCTGGGCCGCTCCGTCGGCACGTAGTCGTGGCGCATGCCGTGGTCGCCGAGCCACTGCCGCAGCCCCGCCACCGCCGCCGGGTTCGCGGCCACCTGCGCCGCGTACTCCGACAGCGACACCTCCTCGCCGTCGTCGAACAGCAGCCGGGCCGGGCCCGACCACGACAGCGTCCACTTGGCCTCGCCGAGCTGGATCAGCACCGCCTCCAGCGCCTGCCCCAGCACCCCGGCCAGCAGCGTGGGGGACGGGCTCCAGCCCTGCTCCAGCAGCTTGGCCTCCAGCTCGGCCTGCCGGCCCCGCGCGATCGCCTCGAACGCGGCGTCCAGGTACGGCTGCCCGGCCCCCATCACCTGCTGCCCGGCCGCGGCCAGGTCGCGTACGGCGTCGGCGTTGCGCCCGGTGTACATGCCGTGCTCGATCAGTTCCTCCCACGACACCGGACGCAGCGTCGCCAGGGCCTCGGCGCTCCACATGGACTGCTCGACGGCCTGCACCGCCACGTTCGGGTCCACCAGCAGGGTCAGGGCCGAACGTGGGTCCGGGACCTGCTGCGGCTCCGGTAGGTGCTGGATCGCGGCCAGGCGGTCGGTCAGGCTGGGGTGCGAGTCGTACGGGGAGACCTCCTGCGGCTGCTCGCTCAGCCGGGCGAGCTCGGCCTGGCGCTCGGGGTCGCTCATCAGCGCGTGGAAGCCCCCGAAGACGGCCGCGGGCCGGGTGCCTCCGGCGCCGGTCAGTGACAGGTAGGAGCTGACGTACAGATCCCAGCCGGTCGCGGTGGTGTGGATCTTGCGCAGCGCGCCCGCCATCGCCTGACGGCCGCCGATCGAGACCGCGAGCTGGTCGGCCTCCAGCTCCTGCCGCCGCGAGACGGCCTGCGAGACCCGCAGGTACATCTTGGCGTACCAGGTGAACAGGCGCTGGACGAACGGGTGGTTGCGCAGCCCCTGCACGGTGGCGATGAGCGAGACGCGGCCCCGGTAGACGGGCGCGCCCAGGCGGGTGTGGGCGCCGCTGTAGTGGCCGAGCTCGTGCCCGAGCACCGCGCGCATCTCGTCCACCGTGAGTGTCTGCAGCACCGGCAGCCCGATGAACATGCGCCGGCGCGTCGCCCGCAGCCCCAGGAACCTGGTGTCCTCCGACACGGCCGCGTTCACCTCCGCGACCAGGCGGATCTCGTCGGGCGGGGCGGTGCGGACCCGCTGGGACAGCTCCTCGACCGTCTGCCACAGGACGGGCTCGTGCTCGCGCCCGACCGGCACGCCGGGCTGCTCGCCGTCGCGGCGGCGGCTGACCACCACCAGCGCCCGGACGAGCGCGCCCGCGATCAGCGTGAGCACGATCGCGGCCCGGACCGTGTTGCCGTGGAAGTCGACGAGGAGCATGACGTCGAAGAAGATGGCGGCGCCGAGGATGAGGCCGACCAGTACGTAGAAGCCGGCGAGCAGGGCGAAGGCAAGCACTGCTCGGAACGCTGTCGTCATGGGGGAGGGCTCCCGGGGAAGGGGTTCTCGCGAGGCTTGACACTAGCGGAGACGGGAAACTGGATAAAATCGCTACAGAGATGCCGTACTACGACCAGCATGACCAGGAGCGTTGGGTTCCGGAACTTCCCGGCAATCCGGAACGCTCCGCGTTCGAGCGGGACCGGGCCAGGGTGCTGCACAGCGCCGCACTGCGCAGACTGGCCGCGAAGACGCAGGTCGTGGGGCCTGGAGAGACGCTCGGCGGCGGCCAGCACATCCCCCGCACCCGGCTGACCCACTCGCTCGAATGCGCCCAGGTCGGCAGGGAGATGGGCGCCACCCTCGGCGTGGACCCCGACCTCGTCGAGACCGCCTGCCTGGCCCACGACCTGGGACATCCGCCGTTCGGGCACAACGGCGAGGTGGCGCTCAACGCGCTGTCGGCCTCGTGCGGCGGCTTCGAGGGCAACGCGCAGAGCCTGCGCCTGCTCACCAGGCTGGAGGCCAAGGTGCTGACCGAGGACGGCCGCAGCGCCGGCCTCAACCTGACCCGCGCGGCCCTCGACGCCTCCATCAAATATCCGTGGACGTGCCGCACGTCGCCCAAGTTCGGCGTCTACGACGACGACCTGCCGGTGTTCGAGTGGATCAGGGAGGGCGCGCCGGAGGGACGGGTGAGCTTCGAGGCGCAGATCATGGACTGGGCCGACGACGTCGCCTACTCCGTGCACGACCTGGAGGACGCCCTGCACTCCGGCCACGTCACCCCGGAGGCGCTCCAGTCGCCCGCCGAGCGCGCCCGGGTGTGCGAGACCACCCGCACCTGGTACGCCCCCGGCACCGACCTCGTCGAGCTGGAGGAGATCTTCGCCAAGCTGATCGACGACCCGCTGTGGCCGCACCGCTTCGCGGCCACGCTCGCCGACCTGGCCGGGCTCAAGGCGCTCACCAGCGGCCTCATCGGCCGCTTCTGCCGCTCCGCCCAGGCCGCCACCAAGGAGCAGCACAGCTCCCGCCACCGCGCCGACCTCGTCGTGCCGCACGCCACCCGGCTGGAGTGCGCGCTGCTCAAGGGCGTCACCGCGCACTACGTGATGACGACCGCCGACCACCACGCCAACCAGGCCAGGCAGCGCGACCTCATCACCGAACTGGCCTCGCTGATCACGCTCGGCGCGCCCGGCACGCTGGAGCCCGCCTTCCGGCCCGCCTTCCTGGAGGCGTCCGGAGACGCCGCCCGCGTCCGGGTGGTGATCGACCAGATCGCCTCGCTCACCGACACCTCGGCGGTGGCCTGGCATCGCAGGCTGTCGCGATGACCAAAGGTTCGTCAACAGGCAGGTCGCCTGACGCAACCTGCTTTCCCGACGACCCCGGCGGGCGCATACTGCGCCCATGGCCACATATGTGATCGTCGGCGCCGGACTGGCTGGGGCGAAGGCAGCGCAGACGCTGCGTGAAGAGGGGTTCGACGGCGAGATCGTGCTGATCGGCGCGGAGGCCGAGCGGCCCTACGAACGGCCGCCGCTGTCCAAGGGCCACCTTCAGGGCAAGGGCGAGCGGGAGCAGATCTTCGTCCACGAGCCCGGCTGGTACGCCGACAACGGTGTGGACCTCCGACTCGGCACCAAGGTCACCCGCATCGAGCCCGCCCACCATCTGATCAGGCTCGGGGACGGCTCGCGCCAGCCGTACGACAAGCTGCTCATCGCTACGGGAGCGGTGCCCAGGCGGCTGCCCGGGCCCGCCTACTACCTGCGCACCGTCGAGGACAGCGAGGCGCTCAGGGCCCGTTTCGCCGAGGGCGGGGCCGTGCTGATCGTCGGCGCCTCCTGGATCGGGCTGGAGTGCGCGGCGGCGGCGCGCGCGGCCGGCTGCCAGGTCACCGTGGTCGAGCCCGAGCCCACCGCGCTCAACCGGGCGCTGGGCCCGGAGCTCGGCGAGCTGTTCGCGCGCCTGCACGCGAGCAAGGGCGTGGACCTGCGCTTCGGCACGGCCGCCGCGGAGGTGACCGGCACGGGGGTGCGCCTCAGCTCCGGCGAGCGGCTGACCGCCGACCTCGTCGTGGCCGGGGTCGGGGCCGCACCCGAGGTGGGGCTCGCCAGGGACGCGGGCCTCGACGTGGGCCAGGGCGTTCTCACCGACGCCGCCCTGCGTACCTCACACCCCGACGTGTTCGCGGCGGGCGACGTGGCCGAGTCGTTCCACCCCCTGTACGGCCGCCGCATCCGCGTCGAGCACTGGGCCAACGCCCTGCACGGCGGCCCGGCGGCGGCCCGGTCGATGCTCGGCCAGGAGGTCGTCTACGACCGCCTCCCCTACTTCTTCACCGACCAGTACGAGCTGGGCATGGAGTTCTCCGGCGACATCGAGGGCCACGACGAGATCGTCTACCGTGGCGACCCGGAGAGCATGGAGTTCATCGCCTACTGGCTGCGCGACCGCCGCGTGATCGCCGGCATGAACGTCAACGTGTGGGACGTCGTGGACGAGATCCAGGAGCTCATCAGGTCGCGGGTCACCGTCCATCCAAAGGAGCTGTCGTCGGGGTGAGCGTGATGGTCTCCTCCTCGTCGTCCTCCTTCTTCTTCTGCGGCTTCGGGGTCTTGCTCGGCTGCGGCTCCTGCTGCTGCGCCGCCCTGGGGGCGTCGCACTGGATCGTGCACTGCGGCGTCTCGCCCAGCTTGGCGCGCAGTTTCAGCGTCTCCTCGCGGGGGGACAGCGTGCGGTTGCCCTTCTGCCAGGCGTCGAGGTAGTCCCACGGCTTGACCATGCCCCTGCGGACCCACCAGTAGGCCGGGCCGGTCTTCCACGAGATCGCGAAGTAGAGGTTCGGCCCGGTGTCGCGGGCGTTGCCCGTCGTGCCCACCCGGCCGAGCAACTGCCCGGCCTTCACCCGCGTGCCCGGCTTGACGCCCTCGGCCACGGAGTCGAGGTGCCCGCCGAGGTAGCGCACGCCGTCGTCGCCGATGATCGTGACGAACCTGCCCTCGCGGGTGGCCCCGGCGTCGGTGGCCGACGACCAGTTGTCCTGGACGTTCACCTCGTCCACGACGCCGCCGACGGGCGACACGAACGCGCACCCCGGCTTGGCCCAGATCGTCGTCTTGGGCAGCACGAGCAGCTTGCGCCGGTACTCGGTCTTACAACCCTTCACCGGGAAGGCGTAGGTGTACTTCGACAACTTCGGCGGCGGGACGCGCACCGGCTCGCCGCCCTCGGGCGGCTGCTCGGCCGCGAGCTCGTTCGGGGTGGGCCCGTCGTCGGGCCCCTCATTGGACAAGGTGGCGGCGGCCGCCTCGCCCGTGACCGGGGCGGTGGCGGGCGACCCGGCGCCGACCCCGACCAGCCCGGTGACCTGGGTGCAGGCACCGGTCAACAGCACAGCGCCCGTGACGGCCGCCCATCGTCCGACAAGCCCCGATCGCATGATCTCCACCCGTGTCACCGTTTCCACCGACAACCTTTACCTTTGTAGCCGACGCGGAGACCTCGTATCACCGGTTTCCCGCGATAGGGGCCCGGAGACGACGCTCGGTTTCCTGCCCGCTTCCCATGCCGGGGACACCCCGGCGGCGCGGAACCGTCAGTGGGGCGGAATAGACTTCCCGGCGTGGCTGGCCGGATTCGTGACGTCGACATCGCGCTCGTACGCGAGCGCTCGCCCATCGCCGATGTGATCGGCGAGCACATCCAGTTGCGCAACGCCGGAGGCGGCAACCTCAAGGGGCTGTGCCCGTTCCACGACGAGAAGAGCCCGTCGTTCAACGTCACGCCCGAGCGGGGCATGTACTTCTGCTTCGGCTGCTCCGAGGGCGGCGACGTGATCACGTTCGTCGAGAAGATCGAGCACCTGTCGTTCGGCGAGGCCGTCGAGCGGCTGGCGCAGCGGGCCGGCATCCAGCTCCAGTACGAGCAGGGCGGCTACGTCCCGAGGCGCGACCACGGCGAGCGGGCCAGGCTGATCGAGGCGCACCGGGTGGCGGCCGAGTTCTACGCGGCCAAGCTGATGGCCCCCGACGCGGCGGTGGGGCGGCGCTTCCTGTCCGAGCGCGGGTTCGAGCGGGCCGACGCCGAGACGTTCGGGGTCGGCTACGCGCCGGCCGAGTGGGAGGCGCTGACCCGCCATCTCCTGGGGCGCGGTTTCACCGCCGAGGAGCTGGTGAAGGGCGGGCTGGCCAAGGATGGCCGGCGGGGCCCGATCGACCGGTTCCGGGGGCGGCTGATCTGGCCCATCAGGGACGCGACGGGTGATGTGATCGGATTTGGCGCGCGGAAGTTGCTCGATTCCGATGACGGTCCGAAATATCTGAATACGCCTGACTCGCCGCTTTACAAGAAGAGCCAGGTCCTCTATGGGATCGACCTCGCGAAACGCGAGATCTCCAAGCGCGCGCAGGCCGTGATCGTCGAGGGATACACCGATGTGATGGCCTGCCACCTCGCCGGCGTGCCGACCGCCGTGGCCACGTGCGGCACCTCGTTCGGCGAGGAGCACATCAAGATCCTGCGCCGTTTCCTGCTCGACCAGGCCGAGTTCCGGGGCGAGGTGATCTTCACCTTCGACGGCGACGCGGCGGGGCAGAAGGCGGCGCTGCGGGCGTTCGCCGACGAGCAGAAGTTCGTCACGCAGACGTACGTCGCGGTGCAGGGCGACGGCCTCGACCCGTGCGACCTGCGGGTCAAGCAGGGCGACGCCGCCGTGCGCGACCTGATCGCGAGCCGGGAGCCGCTGTTCCAGTTCGCGATCAGGAGCACCATCTCCCGCTACGACCTGCGCAGCAACGAGGGCAAGATCGCCGCGCTCGACGCCGCCGCGCCGATCGTGGCCGGGATCAAGGACGTCGGCCTGCGCAAGCGCTACGCCATCGACCTCGATCGGTGGCTGGGTTTCATGGACGAGCGCTTCGTCATGCAGCGCATCGCCGAGGCGTCCGGGGCCCAGCAGGGGGGCCGGCAGCGCGCGCCCAAGGCGGCGCCGGTCGATCCGAGCGTCCGGGTCGAGCGTGAGCTGCTCAAGCTGGCCGTGCAGCGCCCGGCCCTGATCGGCCCCCGTTTCGACGCCCTCGACCCGCAGGCGTTCACCGCTCCCGACCACGTGGCGCTGCACAAGGTCATCGTGGCCGCCGGAGGCGTCGCCCAGGCGGGCGCGGGCGGGCGGGAGTGGGTCGACCTCCTGCTGGAGCACGCCCACGAGGAGGGTGCGCGGGCGCTGGTGACCCGCTTCGCGGTGGAGGCGATCCAGGTCGACCCGCACGCCGAGGAGCGGTACGCCGCCGACATCCTGACCGCCGCCGAGGCGATGCCGCTGGATCGGGCGATCGCGCAGGTCAAGTCGCGTATCCAGCGGCTCAATCCGGTGGAGCAGCAGCAGGAGTACAACAAGCTGTTCGGGGAGCTGGTGGCGCTGGAGCAGCAGCGCCGGGTCCTGCGTACCCGGGTCGCCGGCGGTTGAGCGCGTTCATTTCTCCGGCAATGGCACGATGAAATGCCTTGCGGGCATAAGTCCTGCATAAAGGGCGATTCTGGAGACGCCGCTTCGCGTGGCGGGCGAGCCCTGTCCGGTGCCCGGCCGCCGGGGTCGCGCGGGCGTCCGGGAGGGCCGGGGCGAGGGCGGCGCGGGCAAGATCGTGAAGGTGGGGAGCCGTGTGGCGGCCGTGCGCGCCGCCGCGCCCGATCGGTGATGATCGTTCTCGTTTGGTAACGGTTCGGCCGCGATCGCGGGCGGCAAACCAGGGCCGGTTGATCGGGAATTTGGCGCGGTCCAACATGTGACAAAGAGCCAGAACAACGTCATCGAGGCAGCGAAAGAGATGCGTCCGACCCGTCGGTGTCGCCGGACGCGTGAATCCAGAGCGCGTAATTGGCTTTACTTTCCTGATCAAACTCGGGCTAAACCTTTTCGCGATCTCGATCCGGCAAAGACGATCGTCTTACCTTCGGTGACAAAAATGGGTCTGCCATTTGATGGAACCAATACTGCAGACTGTCTCCCGTGGGTGCATCGGTGCTGCCAAGTGTTCCGCCATCGGTAGATCAGGTGGCGGACCTCGTCGCGAAGGGAAGGGAGCGCGGGAGCGTCACCGTCGATGACGTCGCAGCCGCGCTTGACCGATCCGAGTTGCCGTCCGACGCTCTGGAACGCGTCGTACGCCTGCTCGCCGAGAACGGCGTGGAGGTCCTCGAGCCGCAGGGCGACGAGGAGACCACCCGCGCCGAAGAGGAAGACGTAGGCAAGCGGGCGCCGACCAGTGATCTGGTCCGTATCTATCTGCGGGAGATCGGCCGCGTGCCGCTGCTGACCGCAGAGGAGGAGGTGGAGCTCGCCAAGTCGATCGAGGCCGGCCTGTTCGCCGAGGACAAGCTGGGCAACGGGGTGTCGCGGCTGGCCTTCCCGGAGTTCCGGGAACTCGTCTGGCAGGGCACCCGGGCCAAGCAGCGGCTGATCGAGGCCAACCTCAGGCTCGTGGTGTCGATCGCCAAGCGGTACGTGGGCCGCGGCATGCTGTTCCTGGACCTGATCCAGGAGGGCAACCTCGGGCTCATCCGGGCCGTCGAGAAGTTCGACTACACCAAGGGCTACAAGTTCTCCACCTACGCCACCTGGTGGATCAGGCAGGCGATCACCCGGGCGATCGCCGACCAGGCGCGGACGATCCGCATCCCGGTGCACATGGTGGAGACCATCAACAAGCTCGTCAGAGTCCAGCGCCAGCTCCACCAGGACCTCGGCCGCGAGCCGATCCCCGAGGAGATCGCCAAGGAGATGGACCTCCCTGTCGATCGGGTGGTGGAGATCCAGCGCATCGCGCAGGAGCCCGTGTCGCTGCAGTCGCCGATCGGCGAGGAGGACTCCGACCTCGGAGACTTCATCGAGGACGCCGACGCTGTCGTGCCCATGGAGGCCGCCGCCTTCATCATGCTGCAGGACCAGCTCGACGACATCCTGGCCACGCTGTCCGACCGCGAGCAGCGCATCATCCAGCTCCGCTTCGGGCTGGCCGACGGGCATCCGCGCACGCTGGAGGAGGTGGGCAGGGAGTTCGGCGTCACGCGGGAGCGCATCCGCCAGATCGAGTCGAAGACGCTCGCCAAACTGCGCCACCCGACGCGCGCCCAGATGTTGCGCGACTACCTCGACTGACCCGCGCACACAGGGACGGCCCGTCCGGGCCGTCCCTTCCGCGTGCTCACGAACAGCCCTCGAACTGCGGCACCGCGATGATCCCGCGCTTGAGCCACTGCTCGCCGAACCACTTGCGCAGCAGCTTGCGCGCCGTGCCGTCCTGGTACATCCGGGTGATCACCCGGTTGACCGCCTCGCACCCCGGCACGTCGTCCTTGGCCAGGCCGACGCCCGTACGCTGCTCGTTGAACAGCGCGTTGGCCAGCCGCAGCCCCGAGCCGTCGCGGGCGGCCAGCCCCGCCAGGATGACGTCGTTCGTGGTGACCGCGTCCACCTGCTTGCTCTTCAGCGCCGCCAGGCACGCGCTGTAGTCGGCGAACGGCACCACCTCCGCCTTCACCCCGCGCTCCTCGACCACCCGCTGAGCCGCGTTCGCGCCCTGCACCTCGCAGATCCTGCGCCCCGCGAGATCGCGCACGTTCGAGATCCGCTCGTCCGGCCGGATCAGGATGTCCTGGTAGGAGATGTGGTACGGCCCCGCGAACAACACCCGGCGCTTGCGCTCCTGATCGATCGTGAACGTGGCCACCACGAGGTCGGCCCGGCCGTCCTGGAGCACCTTCTCCCGGTCGGCGGCCAGCACCCCCATGAGGACGAACTCCTTGCCCAGACCGGCCGCCAGGTAGCGGGCCACGTCCACGTCGAAGCCCTCGTACGTGCCGTCGGGCTTGCGGAACCCGACCGACGGCAGGTCCGAACGCACCCCGATGACCAGCGTGTCCTTGTCCATGATCGACGCGGGCCGGCCCGTCCCGCAGCCCGCGACCGTCATCGCCGCCAGGACCAGCACCACCGCCAGCACCCGCTTCACCGGTACTCCTTGAGTCGTGGCCATACGCCGGCGACCACCAGCAGGCCGATCGCGCCGATGGCGAACGGCAGCAGCCGCCACAGGTTGTCCAGCGCGCCCTCACCGGTCGTGATCGAACGTTCGAACACCTTCCGGTGCGAGTCCGCCAGCTTCGTCATCGCCTGGTCGTAACCGTCGAACGCCTTCTTGACCCCGCCCAGCCGCGCGGCGACCGCCTCGTTGGTCCGGCCGCTCACGGCGAGGTCGCGGAAGGACCGGTCGGCCGCCTGGAAGCCGCGGTACGCGTCGGCCACGGCCGCGCCCTGCCTGCCGGCGAGCTCGGGCCCCAGCAGGCCCAGGAAGCCGGTCGAGCGGGTGGCCACGGCGCTGTGGTAGTCGGTCAGATTGCCGGCGTTGACGTACATGACCGACAGCGACCGGTCCAGGAACGTGTGCTCGTAGGTGTCGGCCCGCTCCTTGTCCAGCAGGTAACGGCTCTGGTCGCCCTGCATGCTGTTGCTGATCGCGCGCGCCCTGGCCAGCGTCAGCACCGAGTCGAACCCGGCGGACTTGGCCGTGCGCAGGGCCTGCTCGTCCTGGGCGAGCACGGTCACCCCGAAGAACAGCGCCACCCCGGTCGTCACCGTCGCGGCCAGCAGCGCCGGCCCGAACACCCGGCGGAAGCGCCGCGCCAGGAACAGTTGCAGCCAGATCAGACAGCACAGCGCCAGCACCCCGGCCACCACGACCGCGGTCCGCGCCAGCGGCGCGAGGGCGGCCTTCTCGTCGTAGGTGGCGCGCACGATCGTGCCGCTCTCCAACGTCAGGTTGTACGCCTGCGGCAGCAACACCATGCGCATCAGGTCGGTCGCGTCGCGATAGGTGCGCACCACCTGCTCGGGCGGCGGCCCCGGCGGGTGCCCGGACTGCTCGTTCAGCAGCAGCGCCTGCCCGGCCAGCCGCTCGTAGCGGCCCAGACCGTCGAGGACCGACTGCACGGTGTCACGCTCGGCCGGGTTGTCGCCCGACAGCTCGAACGCCTGCAGCAGCGTCCGGCCGGCCTCGGCCCGCTGCGACTCGTACCGCGCGAGCGCCTCCCGGCGCTGCGCGGGATAGGCGTCGCCCATCACGAGCACGTTGGCCACCTGCGCGTCCATGTCGCTCAGCGCGAGGTAGAGGCCGGCGGTGGCGACGACCTGCGGGCCGGCGTCGCGGCCGATGACCCGCAGGCCCTCCCTGGCACTGGCGCTGCCGGCCGCGAGCGCGGCGAAGAGCAGGGCCAGCGAGGCGACCGTGATGCCCGAGATGACGCGGATCCGGCCGGGTACGCTGCGCCGCTGCGGCGCGGGAGGAGCGGGGGCGGCCGGCCGCGTCTGCACCACGGTCACGGCGTGCCCTCCCTGATCGTGATCACGGTCCACGCGCCCAGATGGATGCGGTCACCCGGGCCGACCGGGACCGGCACGTTCACCTTCAGCGTCCGGCCGTTGACCTGCGTGCCGTTCGACGAGCCGGGGTCCACCAGCATCCAGGAGCCGTCGGGCTGGGCCAGCAGCACGGCGTGCAGGTGCGAGATGCCCGGGTCCTCGGGCGGGCCGGTCAGGTCGATCTCGGGCCGCAGGTTCCTGGCGCGGCTGTGCCGCCCGACGCGTACCTGCTCGCCGCGCAGCGGGAACGACCGCTCGGGGCAGTACGGCGGGAACGCCATCGCGGCGGCGTCGGGACCGCCCTCGGCGATCACCTTCTCGTAGTACGTGCGGTCGGCGGCGGCGACCGCCTCGTAGCGCGCCCCCAGACCGGGTCCCGTCATGGGTCCCGCCAGGGGAGCCGGGACCGAGGCGCCGCCGCCGGTGTAGTCGTGGCCGCACACCTCGCAGAAGTGCCCGGCGCGCGGTGTCCGGCAGACGGGGCACGCCTCGGCGGCCGGATCAGGCGCGGCGGGCGGCGGCGCGGCCGGCTGCCGGGGAGCCGCCGCCGGGCCGCTCATCTGCGTGCCGCAGACGTCGCAGTAGTCGTCGGCGCCCGACGGGTGCCCCTGCGGGCAGGTCGCCATCAGGCGCCGTCCTTGCGCAGCCGGCTCGTCCGCACCGAGCCCGTGTCGAGCTCCAGCTCGTCGGCCTTGTCCACGTGCCGGCGCAGCCGCGCGGTGCCCGTGGCCGGGTCCACCTCCACCACCTTCTCCAGCAGCCTGGCCGTGTCCTCACGGCCCGACTCCTGGGCGAGCTGCCGTGCCTTGGCCAGGCGGGCGGTGGCCGTGCCGACGTCGCCCATGGCGCGGGCGTTGAGCCCGTCCTGGATCAGCTCGTGCAGCTCGGCCTGCCCGGTGTAGTGGGCGACCTTGCCGTTGATGCGGGTGGACTGCGCCAGGTCGTCGGTCCACTGGGCCAGTACGTTGCCGCTGGCCACGACGTCCTGCGTGTCGGGGCGTACCAGCTTGACCCAGCCCGCCCTGATCTCCTGCCCGATCTGTCCCGAAGGCACCTCCACGCAGATGTGGTACTCGCGCTCCTCCGTGCCCCACGAACCGGTCGGGTAGTCGCCGGTCAGCGGGTTGACGTCGGCCCGCTTGCCGGTCAGGTCGAGCAGCGTGGGGGAGACCTGCTTGACGAACTTCAGCCGCGCGGTCTGCGGCACCCACACCCGCAGCGACAGCTCGGCCACGGTCTTGTTCATCGAGGTCTGCGTGAGCCGGCGGAAGAACTCCGGCAGATCCCCCTGGTTGCGGACGTAGTCGAAGGTGCCGAGCATCGCCTCGGCCACCTTGCGCAGCTCGGCCGGCACCCAGTCGTCGCCGACGCCCAGGCTGTCGCAGACGAACTTGCCGCTCCAGCCCGCCAGCACGGAGGCGAACACCTCGGGCCGCTCGTTGTTCTGCCCGTCGGTCATGAGCAGCGCGTGCCTGATCGCCGACGGGTGCGCGGTCAGCAGGTGGCCGGCCAGCTTCAGCCACTCGCCGATCGCGGTGCCGCCGTGCGCGCTCAGCCGGCCGATGGCCCGCTCGGCCTCCGCCTTGGTGGCGGCGCTCGCCCGCACCAGGCTCCCGTTGCCGCCCGGGTAGACGACCGCGGCCCGTTCGGTGCCGGCGACCACCGCGAAGTGCACCCCGTCGCGCAACGTCCGCACGGCCGTGATCGCCGCCTGCCGGGCTTCGCGGATCTTGCTGCCGCTCATCGAGCCCGACGTGTCAATGATGATCACCTCGGCCGCCTCGGCGGGCGCGGCCTGGACGGGCGCCGCGCCCGTGGAGCCGATGGTGACGATGGCGTGCACCTCGCGGCCGTCAAGGGGGAGGTACTTGTTCTGGTCGATGTTCAGCGTGAAAGCGGGCTGGTCACCCATGTGCTTCTCCTAGGGGGATCAAGGCGATCGTCACGTTGTCCTGGCCGCCGCGGCGCAGCGCGTGGCGCAGCATCTCGCGGGCCATCTCGATGGGGGTCCCCTCGGTGGGGAAGGCGTAGCCGTCCAGGTAGCGCCACAGGCCGTCGCTGCAGATCAGCAGCAGCCCGGACGTGCCGGGGGCGAGCGCGCGGACGCGCGGGGCAGCGGTGTCGGCGTCGGCGCCGAGCCAGGCGGTGATCTCGCCGGTCTCCACGGCGTCGTCCTCGGTCAGGGGCGTGCCGGCGGGCAGCAGGTACGCCCGCGAGTCGCCGGCCCAGCCGACGGTGGCCCCGCCGTCCGGCCCGACGACGGCGGCGACGTACGTGCAGGCGGGCGCGTCGTCCAGCGAGGTCGCCAGCTTGGTCACGGCCCGGCCGGCCAGCTCGAACGCCTCCGCCTGCGGCAGGCCCCTGAGCAGCGCCGCCGAGGCGGTCTCGACGGCCACCGCGGACGCCTCGTCGGCCCTGGGCGAGCTGCCCACGCCGTCGCAGACCACGGTCACGACCGTGCCGCCCATCTCCAGCAGCGCCACCGCGTCCTCGTTGCGGCTGCGCCGCAGGCCCCGGTCGGTCAGCGCGCCCGCGCCGCCGTCGAGGACGAACTCCGCGTGGTCCCGGCCGGTCGGCTGGCGGGCCCCGCACCGCTCGCAGTAACCCTCCGGATCGACGGCCGCCGCGCCGCAGGAGACGCAGGCCGGCGCGCCCAGGGCGTGGCCGCACGCCTCGCAGTAGACGTCGCCCGCCAGCACGGGCGCCTCACACACCGGGCACCCGCCCGCGCCGCCGCCCGTCACAGCCACGTCCTCGGCCGCACGGCGTTGGCCTGGTCGATCAGCGCGTGGCGCTCCTGGCGCGACCGCGCCGCCACCGCCAGCCGCCGGAAGATGGACTCCAGCCGTCGGCGCAGCCCCGCCTCGGTGAACGGGGCGTCGGCCAGCCGGGTGTCCTTCGGCGGCGGCGGGTTGCCCTCCAGCCAGGTCAGCGCCCCGCGCAGCACCTCCGCGACGAGCAGGTCGCGGCGGCGCGGGTCGAGGCCGGACTGGTTACGCACCCGTTCGGCCGCGTCCACCAGGTCGGCCGCGCGCAGCCTGCCCGGGTCCGGCACCCGTACCACCGAGGCCGTCAGCGCCACCTGCGACGCCACCCGGTAGACGGACGTGGCGGGCACCTCGTCCAGCACGCCCATCCGGCCCGACCTGGCCAGCCCGAACGCCGCGCTCACGTAGGAGCGGTCGGTGCGCCAGACCACGTCGTGCCAGGAGGCCGCCGGCTTGCCCGCGCACTCCAGCGCGAACGCCAGCGCCAGCTTCGGGGCCGTCTCGCCGGGCAGCGCCGACAGGCAGGCGTCGAAGCGGTGCACCGCCTGCTCGGCCTGCCCGGTGGCCAGCGCGAGCACCCCGTGGTACCAGGCCACCCGCCAGTCGCCCGGCAGTTCGCGGTCCAGCGCGGTCAGCGCCGCCGGCGTCTCGTCCGCGCCCGCCTCGGCCAGCAGCCTGGCCCGCATGAGCTTGGTCTCGGGGCTCGGCGGCATCGCGGCGAGCTGGTCGATCAGCTCCTTGCCGTCGCGCCCGAGCAGCCCCGCCAGCGAGCCCGCCGCCGGGTCGGCCGGGTCCACCAGCGGCACCGGCAGCGCCCGCGCCACCGCCGCCGGGTCGAGCGGCTTGAACACCTCGTGCTCGGAGTCCGCCAGCGCCGTCCCGACCGCCGTGCGCTCCGGCCCGAACAACGTCGAGAGCGCCGGGTGCGGCACCCCGGCCTCCTGCGCGCTGACCTCCCGCAGCACGCCGACGAGCTGCTCCTCCATCTCCTCCGCGCTCTGGAAGCGCAGGGCCGGGTCGGGCGCGGTCGCCTTGTGCAGCAGCCGGGTGAACGACGGGTGCCCGCAGTCCGCCGGCAGCGGGTTGGCCACGCCGCCCGTGGCCGGGCTCCAGCCCGGGATGGCCAGCGCCGCCAGCGTCCTGGCCACGGTGTACAGATCGGTGGTCACCGACGACGGCACCCGGTCCAGCTCGGGGGCGTGGTAGCCGGGCGTGCCCCACGACGAGCCCACCGGCGAGCCGAACGGCTGCACCGCCCCCATGTCGATGAGCTTGAGCCGCCGGTCGACCCGGATCACGTTGGCCGGCTTGAGGTCGCAGTAGGCCAGGCCGAACTCGTGCATGTAGCCGAAGGCGCGCAGGATCTCCCTGCCGTACACCAGGGCCTCGCGCAGTGGCAGCGCGCTCTGTTTGCGCAGCTCGTGCAGCGACTGGCCGCCGACGTACTCCATGACGATGTAGCCGTGGCCGCCCGAGCGCTGGAAGTTGTGGATCTTGACGATGTTCGGGTGGTCGAGCGTGGTGAGGAACTTGCGCTCGGCCTCCGCCGCCGCCAGCGCCTCGGGATCCATGGTGTTGAGCAGGCCCTTCAGCACCACCCAGCGGCCGTCGAGGTTCTCGTCGGAGGCCAGGTAGATCCAGCCGAGCCCGCCGTGCGCCAGGCAGCCCAACACGCGGTACTGGCCGGCCACCAGGTCGTCCTTGTCCAGCTTGGGGGTGAAGGAGAAGCGGGTGCGGCAGTGCGGGCAGAACCCGTCGGTGAGCCCCGGCCGTCCGTCGCGGGAGCGGCCCACCGGCTTCTCGCACGCCGGGTTGGCGCAGACCCGCCGGTTCTCGGGCACCTCGGGAACGGCCATGATCGCGGTGGCCGGATCGCGGTAGGGGATCGACGGCAGGTCGGCGACGGTGGCGGGCACGCCCGTCCGCCCCCTGCCGCTGCTCAACGGGCCGCTCACCGATCTGCTCACGGGCTGGGTCGCCACCGGCCCTGACGCGGGCCCGGCCATCGGGCCGGACGCAGCGGCGGGCGGTGGCGGGACCGCGGCCAGGCCGCAGAGGTCGCAGTAGCCCTCCTCGATCGTCCCCGTGCAGCCGGGCTGCGCGCAGCGGGTCATCGCTTACCTCCGGATATCGCGCGCTGGTAGTTCTCGACGGCCGTGGCCGCCTTCGTCAGATCACAAGGGGCGCTCCACAGCAACGCGTGCGCCCGCTCGTACAGCTCCAGGGCGGTCGCGTCCTCGGCCAGGCCCTTGCGTACCGCCATCGCCTGGCAGGCGACGAGCCGTCCGCGCAGCTCGTCGCGCCGGCCGACCAGCCCGTACAGTGCCTTGGCGGTGGCCAGCGCCTGCTCGGCGGCCTTGCGGACGTCGTCCTCCAGGGCCGTCAGCCGCTTGGCGCGGCGCACCCAGGGGTCGGCGGAGACGTCGAGCGCGTCGAGCCCGCCGGTGAGTGCCTCGATCCCGCTGCGCGGCTGCGCCTGCGGCGGCAGGGCGATCTTGACGACGACCGCTCCGTGCGCCAGCCTGGCCTCGCTCTCGGCGGCGCGCACCCGGTCCAGCTCGGCCAGCAGGTTCTCGCGGCGCCTGGCGTACTCGCCCTTGACCACGAGCGCCGTCTCGGCCTCGGCGCGCACCCCGGCCAGCAGGCGGGCCAGCCGGTCGAGGTCCGGCCCGACGGACGGGCCCAGCGGGTCCGCCACCACGGCCGCGCGCAGGCCCGCCAGCTCGCCCTCCTGGACGGCGAGGTCGGCCGCTTCGCCTAACTCGCGTTCCAGCTCCCGGATGCGGCGCAGGTCGGCTTCGGCGGCGTCGAGGCGGGGCAGCACGGCGTTCCACACCGCGTCGATGTCGTTGAGCGCGCCGGTGACCTCGCGGAAGGCGGCGTCCATGCGCGTCACGGCCGCGTCGAGCGTCAGCCGCTCGTCGGCCTGCGGCAGCAGCGAGCGCTGCTCGACCGGCTTGGTCACGGCCCGCAGCACCACCGACTCGCCGCCGAGCAGCTCGGTGAGCCGGGCGAGCTGATCGGCGCCCAGCCGGCCGCGGGCGGCCCTGACCTGCTCGGCGTCGCGCAGCACCACGCGGTAGGCGTCGTTCAGCGACCACAGCGCGGCCAGCGCCTCCTGCGCCGCGGCCCAGCGCCGCTCGGTCGCCCCCCGCAGGGCGGCGTCCTTCAGCAGCCGGTACGTCGTGTGTGATTCGAGGTCGAGCAGGTCGCCCGAGATGCGGTCGCGCTCGTCGGCGCGGGCACGGAGCGCGTGCTCCGCGCCTTCCCTGCTCATTGGTGGTCCCAGGCTCATCACGCTCCCCGTGAAGAGGCCCCCCAGATGCCCCCGTTATACCCGCCCAACGGCGGGTTCGCGGTTTTTAGTTCCTTTGGCTCGGGGGGACCCCTGACTTGTCCCTGATTGAACCCCGGGCCGCCTGCAAACCGCTTAACGATCTCTTAGCGTAGTGGACATGGGACGCATTCTGCTGATCGTCGCGGCCGTCATCGCCGCACTCGTACTGCTCGGCCCCGTGGTGGGCCTCGCTCTCTCACTGCTCAAGTGGGGGCTCATCATCGGCGCCGTCGTGCTCGGCGCGATGTTCCTGACGAACTGGCTGAAGAGGACATAGCGCCCCGGCGGTTCCGCGGTCATGATTGGGTGATGGAAGCGCGGCCGGCGGTTGACGATGCCGCGCTCGGGCGCGAGGCGCTGGCCGTGCTCGAGGCGAACTGGACGGGCGCCGGAACCGTGCCCGCACCCGGCCTCTACCCGCACCAGTGGAGCTGGGACTCCGCGTTCGTCGTCATCGGCCTGGCCCGGCACCGGCCCGACCGGGCCCGCGACGAGCTGCTCAGCCTGCTGCGCGGGCAGTGGGCGACCGGGATGGTGCCGCACATCGTCTTCCACACGCGCGAGGCGTACTTCCCCGGGCCGTCCGTGTGGCGCTCGCAGGACAACGCCGCCGCGCCGCGCGTGCTCACCTCGGGGCTCACCGCGCCGCCGTTGCACGCGCTGGCGCTGTGGTGGCTCTACCGGCACACCGGCGACGCCGCCTTCGTCAGGAGGGCCTACCCGGCGCTCGTCGCCCAGCACGAGTACCTCGCCACCACGCGCGACCTCGGCGGGGCCGGGCTGGCGGCCATCGTGCACCCCTGGGAGTCGGGCATGGACGACAGCCCGGCCTGGGACGCGCCGCTCGACGCGCTGCCCGTGATCAGCTACGGCTACCGCAACCTCGGCCTGGACCTACGCCACCCCGGCAGCGACCACGACCGCTACGTCTGGCTCGCCATGCGCTACCGCGACGCCGGATACGGCTCCGAGTACCTGCGCGATGAGCACCCCTTCGCGGTCGAGGACCCCATGTTCAACGGCATCTGGCTGGCCTCCTGCCAGGCCATGGCCGAACTGGCGCCGCTGGCGGGCGCCGACCCCGTGCCGCACGCCGAGCACGCCGAACGCCTCAGGCAGGCCATGCTCGACCGGCTGTGGGACGGCTGCTTCTACGCCAGGGACCTGCGGGCCGGGCAGCTCATCCGGGTGTGCACGGTCGGCGCGTTCGGGCCGCTGCTGGACCCGGGGCTGCCCGCCGACCGTCTGCACGCCGCCCTGGAGGTGCTGGAGTCGGCCAGGTTCATGGGGGCCACCGGCTACCCCGTGCCGAGCTGCGAGATCCGCGCCGCCCAGTTCGACCGGACGCGGTACTGGCGCGGCCCCTCCTGGGTGAACACCAACTGGCTGCTGCGCCACGCCGCCGCGGTGCACTCGCTCGACCACCTCGGCCGGCAGATCACCAACGGCACCCTGCGCCTGGTCCGGCAGGCCGGTTTCCGCGAGTGCTTCGACCCCTTCGACGGGAGCGGGCGCGGCTGCCGGGACTTCTCGTGGAGCGCGGCGCTCACCCTGGATCTGCTCGCCGATACCGTGGAGGAATGAGCCTTTTCCGTCGCCTGCCCGCCGACGTGCGCAAGTCGCTGAACACCGAGCGGGGAGAGCGGGTGCTGACCTTCACCCAGGGCGCCGACGGCCCCGTGGTGGCCACGAACCTGGCGCTCTACCTGACCGGCGGCACGCGGGTGCCGTACGAGGAGATCGACAGGGCGTGGTGGGACGAAGAGGGGCTGCACGTGCTCACGACCGGCGCGGCCCGGCACTTCGAGCGGATCTCCGAGCCGCGCATGCTGCCCGAGACCGTGCGCGAGCGGGTCAACGCCACGATCGTGGTGAACAAGCACGTCAGCCTGCCCGGCAGGGGCGGGGTGCGGCTGGTGGCGCGACGCCGGCCCGGTGGCGAGGTGCTGGGCTGGACGCTCGTCTTCGACGAGGGGCTCGACCCCGACGACCCGGGCCTGCGCGCCCAGGCCGAACAGGCTCTGGAGGGGGTGCGGCGGAGCATGGGCGTCTGAGCCCGCCGGGCCGCTCGCGGGGGGTGCGGGCGCACGCACGCCCGTGCCGCCCCGGGCCGCCCCGCGGCGGATCAGTAGGGGATCCCGCTCTCGCGGGCCTTCTGCTCGACGGCCTCCTCGCCGGGCCAGCCGGTGCCGGTCTCGGGCTTGTGGCCGTCGCCGCCGAGGAACGGGAGCCGATGCTGCAGCGTGTCCCCCACCTTCGACCTGGCGGCTCCCGCGAACTTCGCGGCCTGCGCCCCGACCACCCCGGCCGCCTCCTGCACCCGGGGGTTGTCGGCGACGCGCTGCGCCGTCCGCTTGATCTGCTCGTACCGCTCGCGACCGGCCCGGCTGCCGAGCACGTAGCCGACGGCCAGACCAGCAGCGAATGTCATCCGATAACGCATTTCGCACCTCCGCTGTCTCCGGGCCTACCCCGCTCACGATGCGACACGCACTCTCCGAGTGCGCTAATCTATTCCTGCGCACAGCGAAGGGGTCGGGCGGCCCCGGCGAAGTGCGCGAAGAGTCCGATCCCGCGTAGCTCAACGGCAGAGCAGCCGGCTGTTAACCGGCAGGTTATAGGTTCGAGTCCTATCGCGGGAGCCGACAGCAGAGGCCCCTCCCGGGTTTCCGGGAGGGGCCTTTCGCGTGTGACGGGCCGATCGGCCGGTCCCCGGCCGCGATTTCACGCTTTGTGATGTCATGGTGACACGTTTGCGGATTCCCGGGACAGGGCGGGCCGGGGCGCGCGAGGATGACCGAGCCGGTCCCGGAGACCGGAGCCGCGGGAAGTCGCCACGGCGGCACGGACAGGGCGCCGCCACCAGGAGACTCCGCCGACCCGGAATCGGCGGGGCGCTCCGATGACGGAGAATCGCTGATTGCCGCGTGCGTACCTGGATCAGGTCCCTTCGCCCCCACGACGTGCCCGCCGCCCCGGTGGCGGCCCGGCGCGTCACCGACCTCCGCGAGGCCGAGCGCTTCATCAGGCTCTACCACGCCGAGCACCCCTCAGCCGGAGGCATGCCCGCCCGCCTGCGCGACATCGCCAGGGACGTGGCCCGCCACGGCACCTACACGCACACGTACGAGGAACTCGTCTTCGGCGCCCGGGTGGCCTGGCGCAACAGCAACCGGTGCATCGGGCGGCTGTACTGGCGCTCGCTCAAGGTGCGCGACCGCAGGCAGGTGAGCACGGCCGAGGGGGTGGCCCTCGAATGCGTGGCCCACCTGCGCGAGGCCACCGGCGGCGGCCGGATCAGGCCCATCGTCACCGTCCTGCCGCCGGACACGCCCGGTCTGCGCGCCCCCCGGATCCTGAACGATCAGCTCGTCCGCTACGCCGGCTACCGGACGGCGGACGGCGGCGTCGTGGGCGACCCGCGCAACCTCGCGCTCACGCGGACCGCCGAGGCGCTGGGCTGGCGCGGCCGGGGCGGGCGGTTCGACGTGCTGCCGCTGATCATCCAGCCGGCGCGGGGCGAGCCGCTGCTGAGCCACGTGCCGGGGGACGCGGTGCTGGAGGTGCCGCTGGAGCATCCCTGCTACGCGTGGTTCGCGGAGCTGGGGCTGCGCTGGCACGCCGTGCCCGCCATCTCGGACATGTGCCTGGAGATCGGCGGCGTCTGCTATCCGTGCGCGCCGTTCAACGGCTGGTACATGGGCACCGAGATCGGCGCCCGCAACCTGGCGGACGCCGACAGGTACGACCAACTGGAGGTGGTGGCGGACCGGCTCGGGCTGGACACCTCCACCGAGCGCTCCCTGTGGCGCGACCACGCGCTCGTGGAGCTGAACGTGGCGGTGCTGCACTCCTTCGAGCGGGCGGGGGTGACCGTGAGCGACCATCACACCGAGTCGCGCCGCTTCCTCACCCACCTGTCGAAGGAGGAACGGGCGGGACGGGTGTGCCCGGCGGACTGGTCGTGGATCGTGCCACCGCTGTCGGGCGGTGTCACCCCCGTCTTCCACCGCTACTACGACACCAGCGTGCTAACCCCGGCCTTCGTCCACCACCGTTAGCCGCTCGCGGAGGGCGGCCAGTTCCGGCGCGGTCAGGCCGCCCTCCGTCAGGTACGCCTCGGCGTCGAGGCCCGCGAGGAGGGCCGTGATCACCTCGGCCGTGGTGGTGCCGGCGGCGTCCAGGCGGGCCCGGACGCGCAGGGCGTCGTCCGGCTGGCCCAGGCGGGCGTACAAGGGGCTCAGGCGGGTCTCGGAGCGCTCGTAGTCGGCCAGTATGTGTTCCGGCGCGACCCCGGCCAGGGCGAGCAGCAGGATGGCGACCAGGCCCGTGCGGTCGCGGCCGGCCACGCAGTGCACCAGCACCCCGCCGGGCGGCGCCTGCGCGATGGCGCGGAGGGGCCGCGCGCAGCGGCCGGGCCAGCGTTCCATGAAGGGGCGCAGGTACAGGGGGGTGCCGCCGTAGCGGCCGCGGTCGGGGTCGTCGAGGCGGTCGAGGGGCAGGGGCACGACGGTCATGCCGGGCGGGCGGTATGCCTCCGGGCCCTCGCCGGGGTCGCGCAGGTCGATGATCGTGCGGACGCCGTGGGCCGCTGCCGCCGCCCACCCCGCTTCGGTGAGGCGGTCGGGCGTGTCGGAGCGCACCACCGCGCCCCGGCGGGTCCGCCTGCCGCCGGCGGCGGGCAGCCCGCCGAGGTCGCGTACGTTGTGGCAGCCGTCCCATGTCAGATCACGGTCCATGCCCGCCATCCTTGCCTTCGCGGGCTAGAACATGATTCTGTTGGGGGCATGGCGGACCTCGTGCTCTCGACCCTCGACGACCAGGGCGTGCTCACCCTGACCTTCAACCGGCCCGAATCGCTCAATGCCTGGACCGATGCCATGGGGCGGCGCTACTTCGACCTCCTCGCGGAGGCCGAGGGGAATCCCGACGTGCGGGCCGTGGTCGTCACCGGCGCGGGCAGAGGATTCTGCGCGGGGGCCGACTTCAAGACGCTGACCGCCATCCAGTCCGGCTCGTACGACGGGGCGCCCGACCCGCGGCCCAACACCTTCCCCACGACCATCCGCAAGCCCGTCATCGCCGCCGTCAACGGGGCCTGCGCGGGGCTCGGCATGGTGCACGCGCTTGTCTGCGACCTCGTGTTCACCGCCGCCGAGGCCAAGTGGACGACCGCCTTCGCGCGCCGCGGGCTGATCGCCGAGTACGGGCTGTCCTGGGTGCTGCCGCGGATCATGGGCCAGCAGCGGGCCATGGACGTGCTGCTGTCGGGGCGGGTGTTCACGGGGCGGGAGGCGTACGAGATGGGGCTGGCCAACCGGGCGGTGCCGGCCGAGTCGCTGCTGCGCGAGGCCCAGGAGTACGCGGGGGAGCTGGCCGGCTACAGCTCGCCCGCGTCGATGGCGGTGATCAAGCGGCAGGTGTGGCACGACTGGGACACCACGCTGGAGCAGTCGGCCAAGGCGGCCACGCAGGAGATGCTCGCCTCGTTCGGACGGCCCGACTTCACCGAGGGCGTCGCCAGCTTCCTCGAACGCCGCCCGCCCGCCTTCCCGCCCCTGTGACCCCGCAGCTCAGGAGAGGCGGTGCGCGCCGGGGGCCGGGACGGCGGGCAGGAAGCGGGGGGCCTGGAAGCCGCGCTCGGCGTAGGCGTCGGAGACCGACCGCTGGACGCTGTCCAGCCGCTCCACCGGCACCAGCGCGATCGCCGAGCCGCCGAAGCCGCCGCCCGTCATGCGGGCGCCGCGGGCGCCGCCCCTGAGCGCCGCCTCGACGGCCACGTCCAGCTCCGGCGAGGACACCTCGTACAGGTCCCTGAGCGACAGGTGGGAGGCGTTGAGCAGGGCGCCGATCTCCGTGACGGCCCCCGCGCGGAGCAGGCCGACCAGGGCCTCGACGCGGTGGTTCTCCGTGACGACGTGCTCGGTGCGCTTGCGCTCGTCGCCCTGGAGCTCTGCCAGCGCGCCGGCCAGGTCGGTGACGTCGCGCAGGGCGGCGACCCCGAGCTTGCGGGCCGCCGACTCGCACTCGGCGCGGCGCTTGGCGTACTCGCCGCCCGCGTGCTCGTGGTGCACCTGCGTGTCGACGATGAGCAGGCTCAGGCCGTGGGCGGCCAGGTCGAAGGGGATGGTGCGGGAGGCGAGCGAGCGGCAGTCGAGGAAGAGCGCGCGCCCCTCCTCCGACAGCGCCGACGCGGCCTGGTCCATGATGCCGCAGGGCATGCCGACGAAGTCGTTCTCGGCCTGCTGGCCGAGCAGGGCGATCTCCATCGGCGTCATGCCCAGGGAGTGCACGTCGTTGAGCGCGGAGGCGACGGCCACCTCCAGGGCGGCGCTGGAGCTGAGGCCGGCGCCCTGCGGGACGTCCCCGTCGATCGCGATGTCGGCGCCGCGCACCCGGTCGCCGAGCAGGTCGAGGACGCCGACGACGTAGCGGGTCCAGCCCTTGGACTCGGCGTGGGTGGCGATCGTGACCGGCTCGCCGGGGGCCTGGAGCGACAGCAGGCGGATGGTGTCGTCGTCGCGCGGGGTGAGGGCGGCCGTCACGCCCCACGGCACCGCGAAGGGCAGGACGAAGCCGTCGTTGTAGTCGGTGTGCTCGCCGATCAGGTTGACCCTGCCGGGAGCGCGCCAGACGGTCTGGGGGGACGCACCGAAGGCGGCAGCAAATGCTTCAACAACCCGCATAATCCAACACTCCTCAACAAAGGCCCGACCGTAGACTAGCGCCATGGAGGAGCTCCTGGATCCAGCGCTCGGCCGCGTCCGGGTGTTCCTGGTGCACGACGACAACAAGCCGCGCAAGCTGCGGCACAACCTCGGGCCCGAGCTCCGGCACCGCCGGCTGCTGACGTTCGGCGGGGCCCACTCCAACCACATCAGGGCCGTGGCCGAGGCCGGGGCGCGGCACGGCGTCGAGACGATCGGCGTCATCAGGGGCGAGCCACACCTGCCGCTGAACCCGGTGCTGGCCCGTGCGACGGCCTGCGGCATGACGCTCACCTACCTCGACCGGGCCTCCTACCGGCTCAAGCACACCGAACAGGTGCTGGCGCGGCTGCGCGCGCGATGGGGCCAGGACGTGGTGATCCTGCCCGAGGGCGGCAGCAACGCGGCGGCCGTGCGGGGCTGCGCCGAACTGCCGGGGGAGATCGGGGAGGACTACGACGTCATCTGCTGCCCGGTCGGCACCGGCGGGACGCTGGCCGGGATCTCGGCGGGGCTGCCGGAAGGGCGGCGGGCGCTCGGGTTCGCCGTGCTGAAGGGGGCGGGCTTCCTGGCGGCGGAGGTGGCCAGGCTGCAGCGGGAGGCGTACGGGCGCGTCCGGCCGAACTGGTCGATCAACCTCGACTACCACTTCGGCGGCTACGCCAGGACCACCCCCGTCCTGGACGCCTTCGCCGCCGGGCACGGGGTCGAGCGGATCTACGTGGCGAAGATGTTGTACGGCGTGCTCGACCTCGCCCGGCAGGGCGCCTTCGCGCCGGGCACCCGTGTGGTCGCCGTCGTCACCGGGCAGCCTCCGGCTCCCGCGGCCGGCTCGGGCTCAGCCGAACTGGTCGAGCACCGGTGACACCAGCGCGTTGAGCTCGCGGGCCAGCACGCTCACCGCCCGGTGGGCGCTCTGCTCGGCCTCCTCGTACGGGCCCTCCGGCTCCGGCGGCAGGTCGTCGAGCGGCAGCGGCGCCTCGACCAGCAGCGAGGCCCGCAGGAACGGCAGCCGGGCCAGGTCCTGCTGGCTCGGCTCGACGTACTGGCCGAACGTCTCCTGCCAGCCCAGCCAGCCGCGGTCGCGCCACCAGGCGCGCGAGCGCCGCAGCTCCTCCGGCAGCGGGGAGGCGATCCTGACCCGCGCGTAGAGGGTGCCGTCCCAGGTGTTGCGGTGGCAGCTCGCCTCCAGGACGCGGCGGTCCCAGCGTACGTAGCCGGGGGTCAGCGACGGCGGCGTGGCCAGCTCCCACGCCGTGCAGGCGAACCGCACGGGCGCGATGTCGCCCCACTCGAACGCGTCGAGGTTCTTGCGCACGTGCACGGCGTAGCGCCCGTCACGGTCCCTGTCGAACTCCTGGTCGATCCAGAACGCCTTGCCCATGCCCCCTACGCTACGGCGCTGCCCGACTTTCGCGCGGGCGGACCCAACATCTGTGAATGCGCTGTGACGCGAGAGGCACATCTGTAGCTTTTTCACATTGTTAAGTGACATTGGGGTGAGTGATGGCGTCAGAACAGCTCGATGCGGCCTTGGACCACTGGAGAGCGGGAGACCTCGATCGGGCCGCCGCGCTGTTCAGGCAGGTCGCGGCCACCGGAGACCCGGAGGCCTCCCACCTGCTGGCCGGGTTGTTGCAGGAGCAGGGGGACCTGGAAGGCGCCGAGGCGGCGCACCGGTCGGTGATCCAGTCGGGCGACCCGGTGTTCGGGCAGCGTTCGGCCATGGCCATGGGGATGATGCTGGTCAGCGCCGAGGAGTGGGCGGCGGCGCACCGGGTGCTGATGATCGCCTCCGACGGAGCCGACTTCGAGGTGGCCGCGCTCGCCGACACGGCGCTCGTGCTGGTGCTCACCCAGCTCGGGGACGCGCAGGGCGCGCAGGAGGCGCTGGAACGGGCCCGCCGATGCGACAGCCCCTCCGTGGCCGAACTGGCGGCGCGGCTGGAACTGCCCGAGTTCGCCCCGAGCCCGGCCTCCCCCCACGAGCTGTACGTCGAGGCCGAGGACGAGGACGACTACCGTGCGCTGCTGACCTGCGGCGACCCGGAGATCGTGGCCCTGTCGGCGTTCCACCTCTACCAGATGTACGCCGAGGAGGAGGACTTCGCCGCCGCCCGCGAGGCGTGCGAGCACGCGATCGCCGTCGGCTCGCTCGAACACCGGTCCCTGGCGCACAAGCTGCTCGGCGCCGTGCTGGTGGACCTGGGCGAGTACGCCGAGGCCGCCGCCGCGTACCGGGTGGCCGCCGAGGACCCCACGCCGGACCTCCGGCTGCCCTCGCTCATCGAGCTGGCCAAGGTGACCGCCGAACTCGGCGACGAGGAGGAGACGAAGGCGATCTTCCACCGGGTGATCGCCAGCGGCCACCCCGAGTACGTCGTGCACGCCCAGGTGTGCCTGGGCCAGATGCACACCGAGGCGGGCGAGCCGGAGCAGGCGCTGGCCGCGCTGCGCGCCGTGCTGGAGTCCGGCGACGACGGGTGGGCCTCCGTCTCCGTCACGCTGCTCGGCCTGCTGCTCGACCAGCACCCCGAGGCCGGCGACGACATCGTGGAACTGCTCGGGCTCGCGGCCGGGCACGACGACCAGGACGCCGCGTTCAAGGCCACGCTGCTGCTCGACCACGCCGCCAGGCAGCAGCCGCTGACCGACCCCGTCGAGGAGCAGGCGCTCCAGGACGTCGACGAGGGCATCGTGGCGCTGCAGGCCGGCGAGCTGGCCGAGGCCCGGCGGCTGCTGCGCGCGGCCGCCGACTCGGGCGCGCCCTCCCAGTCGCCGCGGGCCATGGTGGTGCTGGCCAAGCTGGAGCTGGGCGAGGGGGACCGGGAGCAGGCCGACGAACTGCTGTCGTACGTGGCCGACGGCGACCACGTGCTGCAGGGCTTCTCCGCGACGTTCCTGCTGCACCTGCTGCGCGCCTCGGGCGAGGAGCCGCACCCGGTGCTGGGCGCGATGCTCGACCACCAGCGGCTGGGCCGGGAGCAGGGGCTGGCGCGCTACCAGGAGGCCGCCCGGCACCCCGACCCGGCCGTGGCGGCCATCGGCACCGCCGTGTTCGCGCAGGTGCTGGCCTCCATCGGGTACGACCTGTCGGAGGTCTCCGAGATGTTCCTGTCGGCGGCGGACGGCGGTGATCCGCTGGCGTTGTCGTACACGGCGGCGATCTGCAAGGACGTGCTGACCGACCAGGCGCGGGTCGTCGAACTGCTGCGCCGGGCCCTGGCGGGCGGGCATCCGGCGCTGGCCCCGTGGGTGGGGCAGTTGCTGGGCGAGCTCGTGGCGGAGGACGAGCCGGGGGTGGCGCGGGCCGCGTACGAGGTGGCGTTCGCGGGCGGGCACAAGGGGCTGCGCTTCGAGGCCGCCGCCGAGCTGACCGCCACGTACGAGCGTCAGGGCGACCTGCTGGCCGCCTGCCGGCTGCACGAGCGCATGATCGCGGAGGGGGAGCAGGAGCGCAGCGCGCTGCCGCTGGGCTTCAACCGGATCAGGCTCGACGACATGACGGGCGCGCGGGCGGCGCTCGCGCTGGGCGGCGACGAGCTCTGCGCCTTCGGACGGCTGGTGCTCGACCGCGAGTTCGACGCGGCGGCGCGGGCGTTCCCGCAGGGGGACCAGCAGGCGATGGCCGGGCTGCTCGCCATCGAGTGCGCGAACGCCTGGCAGCGCACCGGCCTGATCGCCGCCGCCGACGGGGCGCTCTCGCTGGTGGCCGCCGCCGGTCACCCCGGCCAGCGCCAGCGGGCCGGATGCCTGCTCGGCGCGCTGCGCGGCGACGCCGGGGACCGGCGCGGGGCGGTCGAGGCGTTCACGGCCGCGCTGGGCGAGGACGAGCAGCTCAACGAGATGGCGCTGCGGTCGGCGGGCGAGGGCCTGCGCGAGCTGGGCGAGCCCGCCGAGGCGGTGGAGGTCCTGGCCCGGGTGCCGGACCCGGACCGGGAGCTGTCCCTGGCGATCGCCGAGTCGCTGGTGGACTGCGGGCGGGTGGAGGAGGCCCACGCGCTGCTGATCGCGGCGTTCGGCCCGGAGGGGGCGGACACCGACGCGGTGTCGGACGCCACCCTGCACGTGGCGCGCCGGCTGCGGCGGCGCGGTGACGCCGAGGGCGCGCTGGCGATCATGCGGGCCACGCCGCCCGAGGTGTCGGGACCGTCGGAGTACCTGCTCGGCGGCCTGTTCGCCGAGACGGGCGACCTGCCGGCCGCGCGGGCCGCGTTCGAGCGGGCGGCGGCGCTGGCCCCCGAGTCGGAGCCGCAGATCATGCTGGAGGCGGGCCGCTGCCTGCTGGCGGTGGGCGACGCAGAGTCCGGCCACTTCGCGCTGGAGCGGGCGGCGGCGCAGGAGGACGACACGCAGGCCGCCGCCGCGGCGCGCCACCTGCTCGGCCGCGCCACCCCCGACGAACTGCCCTGGATGCTGCTGGACGAGGGCGACCGGCCGGGCGCGCTGGCGGCGCTGGCCGCGCTCACCGGCTCGGAGCCGCTGGCCGCGCTGCTGCTCGCGCTCAACGACGACGACGTGACGGAGCTGCGGCGGCTGCTGCCCGATCTGCCGCCCGCCGACCGCGCGGAGGCGGCCGGCGAGATCATGTCCGTGGCGGGCGTGTCCGGCAAGGCGCCGGCCACGTCGCTCTACCGCCTGCTCATGGCCGAGGCCGAGCCGGAGATCGCCGCCAAGGCCGCCGTCAACCTGGGCGCGCTGCTGTCGGAAGACGGCGACAACTGCCGCTCCGAGCTGTGCTTCCTGCTCGCCGTCGAGCACCCGTCCACGGCGGACGCCGCCTGGCGCAACATCGCGCTCGTCCGCCACCGCCGGGGCGACCTCGACGGGGCGCTGGAGGCCGCCGACGCCGGGCTGCCCGGCACCGCCGACCTCGCGGCCGACGTGCTCGAAGAGCGCGGGGACACGGCGCGGGCCCGCCAGGTGCTGGCGGCGGCGGCCGACGGCGACCTCGAATGCCTGCGCCGGCTGCTCTTCCTGCTGGTCAGGGAGCAGGACCACGAGGCCGTGGCGGCGTACGCGGAGCGGGCCGTGGCGTCCGGCGACCCGGAGACCGAGGTGGTGGGCCACTGGGCGTGGGCCGGCGCGCTCAGGGCCGGGGGCGAACTGCGGCAGGCCGCCGATCTGCTCGCCAAGGGCGTGGCCGTGGGGGATCCCGAGATGGCGGCGTCCCTGCGGCTGGAGCTGGCGAGCGTCCTGCGGGAGCTGGGCGACGCCGGCGGGGCCGAACGCGAGCTGGGCCTGGCCGCCGCGTCCGGGGTGCCGTCCGTGGCGGGGCGGGCGAGCATGCAGCTCGGCCTGTGGGCGCAGGAGGCGGGCGATCCGCGTGGCGCGGCCCGCTCGTTCGCCGGGGCGCTCGGCACCGACCTGGACGAGAGCGCCACCCGGGCGCTGCGCCGGCTGTCCGGGCAGGCGTGCGACGACGACGACCACACGCTGGCGCGTGAGGTGCTGGTGCTGATGGGCGCGTCCGATGCCGCCGAGCAGGCCCGCGCCCTGGGCGAGCGGTGCACCGACCCCGAGGCCGTGCGCCGGTACTACGAGCTGGCCGGCGACGGGCCGCACCGCGAACTCGAACTGGCCGGGCGGCTGGCGGAGCTGGGGGAGACGGACGCGGCCCGCGCCACGTACGAGCGGCTCAACGAGCACGAGGACCCCGACATCCGCTTCGTCGCCGGCGGCAGGCTGCTGGAGCTGCTGGACTCGGCGGGCGACGCCGAGGGGTTCTACGACCTGGCGCGGCGGCGGGCCGGCGACGCCGACAGCCCCGTGCCGGGCGTGTTCGGCGGGCTGCTGGGCATGTTGCAGGAGCGCCAGGGCGACATCGAGGCGTCGCTGCGCACGCTGCGCGAGGCGGCCGGGAACGGCGAGCCGACCACGCTCAGCGTGTACGCGCAGACCCTCGTGAACGCCGGGCAGGTGGACGAGGGCAGGCAGGTCTACCTGCGGGTGCTGGAGGCCGGCGACGCCGATCTGGCGGCACGGGCGATGGTCGCGCTCGGGCAGACGTACCACGACGAGGACGAGGCGCGGGCGCACGCCTGGTACCTCAGGGCCGTCGAGGAGGGCGAGGGGCACGTCAGCGCGCTGGGCGCGATGTACCTGGGCGCGCTGGCCAAGCGCCGGCGCGACTTCCCCGAGGCGCTCACCTGGTACCAGCGGGTCATCGACGCGGGCGACCCCGAGTCGGGCATGGCCGCGGCGCACCTCGGCGAGCTGTGCTACTGGCTGGGCGACCGCGACGGGGCGCTGCGTTACTACGAGCTGACGCTGGGGCTGAGCGAGCGGCCCGAGCTGGTGGCCGAGGCCGCCTGCCGCCTCGGTGAGATCCGCTACGAGCGCGGCGACCTGACGCTGGCCCGCAGCCTGCTGGTCACGGCCGTCGAGACCGGCGACCCGTCGTTCGCCCCCGAGGCCGAGACGCTGCTGGCCAAGCTGGCCTGAACACAGGGTTCACCCCGCGACACGCCGGGTGAACTTGTGCCTAATTAAATGACCCAATAGTCTCATCTGGTCAAACAAATGAGGTGAGACGCATGGCCAGGGCAGGACGGCCGCCCCGGGATCCGGCGCGCCAGACCGAGCGGGCGCACCGGATCCTCGACGCCGTCGCCGAACTGGTGCTGCGCCAGGGCTACGACAAGACCACCATCGACGACGTGTCCAGGCGCGCCGACGTCGCCAAGGGCACCATCTACCTGCACTGGAAGACCCGCGACGACCTCTTCGTCGCGCTGCTGCGCCGCGAGCGGGTGCTCATGACGGCCGAGATCCGTGACCGGGCCCCGGCCACGCTCAGCGAGCTGTTCGGCGCGTACACGCGGGCGCTGCTGCGGCGGCCGCTGATCCACGCGGTGCTGACCGGCGACTCCCAGGTGCTCGGCAAGCTCACCCGGCGCAAGCGCGAGGGCGCGAGCTGGCCGCAACTCGGCGAGACCATCGCCCCCTACCTCGACGAACTGGTCAAGCGCGGCGCGATCCGCGCCGACCCGGGCGACCACGTGCTGACCGTCAGCTCGATCGTCTACGGTTTCCTGCTCCTGCGCGAGACGCTCCCCGAGCAGACCATGCCGTCCGGCGAGCGGATCGCGGAGCTGGTGGCCGACACCGTCGAGCGCACCATGAGCACCGGCCACCCGCTGCCGCCCGCCGACGCCGAGGCCGTCGCGCGGGCCACCCTCGAATTTCTCGACGCCGCGGTGGAGCTGGCCCAGCGCAAGCTGGACGCCTCCCTGGGGCTCTAAGGAGCGTGTGCGGTGAAAGTCGTACTTCCTCTCGACGACATCGGGGCCGACCTCGCGACCGCGGGCGGCAAGGGCGCCTCCCTGGCCAGGATGGCCAGGGCCGGGCTGCCCGTCCCCGGCGGGTTCCACGTCACGACGGACGCCTACCGCGCGTTCGTGGCCGGCTTCCACGACGAGATCCTGCGCGCCGCCGGCGCGGACCCCGGCCGCATCCCGGCGCTGTTCGCCGCGCACGACCTGCCGGACGACAGCGCCGCGGAGATCCTGCGGGCCTACGCGGCGCTCGGCGACGGCGTGCCGGTGGCGGTGCGCTCGTCGGCCACCGCCGAGGACCTGCCCGAGCTGTCGTTCGCCGGTCAGCAGGACACCTTCCTCAACATCGGGGGCGACGCCCTGCTCGACGCGGTCAGGCGGTGCTGGGCCTCGCTGTGGACCCCGCGCGCGATCGCTTACCGCGACCGCAACGGCGTGCCGCACGGCGACGTGGCGCTGGCGGTGGTGGTCCAGGAACTGGTGGACGCCGACGCGGCGGGCGTCATGTTCACCGCCGACCCGCTCACCGGCGCGCGCGACGCGACCGTGATCAACGCGTCGTGGGGGCTCGGCGAGGCGGTCGTCGGCGGCCTGGTCACTCCCGACACGATCACGGTGTCCGGCGGCGCGGTGACCGACTCGCGCCTGGGCGGCAAGGCCGTCATGACCGTCCGCGCCGACGGCGGCACCGAGGAGCGGCCGGTGCCCGCCGCACTGCGCGGCACGCCCGTGCTGGACGATGCCCAGGCGCTGGAGCTCGCCGCGCTCGGCGCCCGGATCCAGGAGCTGTACGGCGTCCCCATGGACGTCGAGTGGACCAGGCGCGCGGGCGCGTTCGCCGTCGTGCAGGCCCGGCCGATCACCGGGCTCGGGCCACGCCCGGAGGAGTGGAACGACAGCCTCAAGGGCGACTACCTGTGGACCGCGGGCAACCTCGGCGAGGCCATCCCCGACGTGATGACGCCCATCACGTGGTCGTACGTGCGCCTGTTCATCGAGGAGGCCATGTCCGCCTCCACGCTGCCCGGCTTCGACCTGGTGGGCAACATCGGCGGCCGGTTCTACATGAACCTCAGCGTCGTGCACTCCATCGCCGCGGCCATGGGCATGAGGAGCCGGCTCAGCGTCGTCGAGCAGGTCTTCGGCAGGCTCCCGGCCGGTCTCCAGGTGCCGCTGATGCCGCTGTCGCGCTGGGAGATCATCCGGCGGGTGCTGCCCATGGCCGTCCGCCTGCGCCGCCGGGTCAGCCGCAACGTCAAGGGCCTGCCCGGGTTCCTGGCCGCCTCCCCGCGGCGGTGCGAGGAACTGCGCGAGCGGATCGCCGCCACGGGGTCGGGCCCGGAGCTGGCCGGTCTGTGGGAGCGGGAGATCCGGCCGCACGTGGTCACCTCCTCCCGGATGCTGGAGGCCGCGGGCCGCCAGGGCGGCGCGACGCTCGTCTACACCCGCGACCGGCTGCGCGCGATGGTGGGCGAGGTGACCGCCGAGGCGATGCTCACCGGCGTCAACGCCGGCGGCGAGCTGGCCAGCCTGGGCCCGGTGCTGGGCCTGGCGCGGCTGGCCCGCGGCGAGATCACCAGGGACGAGTTCGCCCGCGCGTACGGGCATCGCGGCCCCCACGAGTTCGAGGTCTCGATCGCCCGGCCGGGCGAGGACCCCGCGTGGATCGACGCCCAGCTCGCGGGCCTGGGCGACCCGCGGGCCGGCACCGAGGCGCTGCTCGAACGGCAGGCCACGGCCAGGGAGGAGGCGTGGGCCCGTTTCGCCTCGCGCTATCCCGGCAAGGAGGCCCGGATGCGGGCCAGGGTGCGGCGGTGGAACGCCGTCGTCCGCGACCGGGAGAGCGCGCGCTCGGAGAACATGCGGGCGTTCTGGGTGCTGCGCGCGTTCACCGTGCGGGCGGGAGAGCTGACCGGGGCCGGTGACGACGTGTTCTTCCTGCTCCTGCCCGAACTGCTCGCGCTGCTGCGCGGCGACCGGGCCGCGCTCGACAGGGTGCCGGCCCGGCGGGCCGCCCACGAGCGCTACGCCGCCCTGCCGCCCTACCCGGCGCTGATCGTGGGCCGCTTCGACCCCGTGCGCTGGGCCGCCGACCCCGCCCGGCGGGCCGACGTCCACGACGCGCGCGGCGCCGGCACGCCGGTGAGCGACACCGTCACCGGCTTCCCCGGCGCGCCCGGCGTGGTGGAGGGCGTCGCCCGGGTGATCGCGGAGCCCGAGGACGGCGACCGGCTCCGGCCCGGCGAGATCCTCGTCACGACGCTGACGAACGTGGGCTGGACCCCGATGTTCCCGCGCGCCGCGGCCGTGGTGACCGACCTGGGCGCGCCGCTCTCGCACGCCTCCATCGTGGCCCGCGAGCTGGGCATCCCCGCCGTGGTCGGCACCGGCAACGCCACCATGCGGGTCCGCGACGGGGAGCGGATCAGGGTGGACGGCGAGCGGGGCACGGTCGAGTCGCTGGGGTGAAAAGCCTTCGTCAAGCCGGCCCGCTCCCCGGCCGGCCTGTGATCACTTCGATGACCATGATCGAACAGTGGATTCTCGAGGACGAACGCGAGCTGGAGGCGCGCTGCGCCCGCTTCAGGGCCGCCAGGCTGAGGCTGGACCACAACGACGGAGCGGACGAGATCGGGGTGGAGGAGGACCCCGCGGCCTGAGGCCGCCGGCGGCGCCGTACGGGAGCGGCCCGCCCGTACGGCGCACCGTCGCTCAGCGGTCCGGGTTCGCGGTGCCCGCGGCCAGGACGACGACGGCCAGGTAACCGTCGCCGTCCTCGGTGACGTGCGCCAGCATCCCGGACTCGTGGATCGGGTCGTTGTGGTTGAACGTGTCGCGCGGCTGCTCGTGCCCCTGGTACTGCGGCTTGGCCAGGACCTCGCGGTTGTACTTCTCGTCGAACATCAGCTCCGTGCACAGGGCCCGGCTCCCGTCCACGACCACCAGCACGTGGACGTGCACGGTGCGGCCCGGGTACCAGCCCGGCCAGATGGTGGTGAACCTGACGATGCCGTCGGCGTCGGACGTCTGCGCGCCGCGCAGGTAGCGCTTGCGGTCGGTGGGCTTCAGGTCGGTGAACTGCGTCCCCGCGCGGATCTGCACCTTGTCGCCGCTGCTGAGCACCTCGCGCGACTCCGTCTCGGCGCCCGAGTAGAGCCCGGCGGCGTCGCAGTGCCAGATCTCCACCACCGCGCCGGGCAGCGGCCGGCAGCTCCGGCTGTCCTGGACCTTGAGCGCCAGGCGCAGCCGCACGCCCGCGCGGTCCTCGCGGATGTCGCTTCTGAACGCCTCCGTCGCGAAGTAGTACGGGCCCTGTTTCGTGCTGGGCGTCAGATCGCACGTGCGGGCCTTGGCGAACAGGGCGTCGGCCTTGGCGAGCGTGTCGGGATCGGCCGCGGCGTGAGCGCCGGCGGTGAACAGTCCACCGAGTCCGATCGAGCCGATCCCGGTGATCATTCGCCGCCGGCTGACCCGCCGGTCTTCGTGATCGTGTGCCACGGACGTTCCTCCGAGGTCAGGAGCTACTTCTCGGAACATCTCACGATCAGGTGCGATATGCGCGCAGGTGAGAGCGCGTGTCTATGCGCTGACCTGCGACGATACGATCTCGCCCTTGAGCGGGGCGAGCGCGCCGGCGATGGTCTCGATGGTCTCGCCGGGCACGCCGCAGTGGGCGAGCGAGCCGGCCAGATGCCCGACCACGGCGTCGAACTCGGCCGCGGTGATGCCCATGCCCGCGTGCGCCTCGGCCATGGACTTGCCGCGGTACTGCTGGGGCCCGCCCAGCGCGGCGGCCACGAAGCTGCGCTGGTGCGACTTGAGCTTGGCCAGGTCGGTGCCGGTGAAGTGGCCCTGGAGCGCCGGGTCGGCCAGCACCCGTGAGTAGAACTCGTCGACCACCGCCGATACCGCGCTCGCTCCGCCGACCTGGTCGAAAATGGACGCCATCGTAGGTGTCTCCTTCGCTGCGGTTGCAAGGAGGATGACCACGGGCGGTTCCACGGGCGTGACACGGCGGCAATTCGTGCGATACATGCCCCGCACCGTAGTGACAACGCTGTAACGCGTAGTATCGAAATCCTTTTCGGTTGATATGCAAATGTGACCAAGCGTTCGCTGGCTGATCAGCAGCCTCGATTTCCCATTGCAGCAGCTCAGCGTGTATGCGACGAGTTGCAGTGGGTGATTGACAGCGCTCGTCCGGTCGAACTATTTTCCCGAAAACCTTTTAGGTTGTCCCGAGTCAATGATGTTAGCGCTCACATTCCTTTAGGGGCGAACACCATGAGACGACGATGGGCGGCGGCCCTCGCCGCGGCACTCCTGCTCCTCCTCACCGACGTCCGGCCCGCACTCGCGGGCGCGCCGATCACCACCGCGATCTACACGGCCGACCCGGCCGCGCTGGTCGTCGGCGACACCCTCTACCTGTACACCGGCCACGACGAGGCCCCGACCGGCGGCACGAACTTCGTCATGCGCGACTGGCACGTCTTCTCCTCCACCGACGCCACCACCTTCACCGACCAGGGCGCGAAGCTGTCGATCTCGAACTTCTCCTGGGCCGGCGCCGACGCCTGGGCCGGCGAGGTCGAGCGCGGCGCCGACGGCCGCTACTACTGGTACGTCCCCGTCAACGGCAACGGCGCCGGCTGGATGGACATCGGCGTGGCCGTCGGCAACAGCCCGCTGGGCCCGTTCACCGACGCCAAGGGCGGCCCGCTGGTCAGCGACAGCACGCCCAACTCCTCCCCGCTCAACATCGACCCGACCGTCTTCACCGACGACGACGGCCAGGTCTACATGTACTGGGGCTCCTACTACGGCCTGCGCGCGGCCCGCCTCAACGCCAACATGACCTCCATCAACGGCTCGGTGATCACCCCGAGCGGCGTGACGAACTTCTGGGAGGCCCCCTGGATGTTCAAGCGCAACGGCGTCTACTACCTCGCCTACGCGGCCAACGACTCGGCCTGCTCGCAGCCCGGCTACGCGTGCATCCGCTACGCCACCGCGAGCAACCCGCTCGGCCCGTGGACGCACCGCGGGGTCGTGCTCGACCAGGTCAGCTCCACCACCAACCACCCGGCGATCATCGAGTACAAGGGCCAGTGGTACATGGTCTACCACAACGCCTCCAGCCCGGGCGGAGGCAACTTCCGCCGCTCGGTGACCATCGACAAGCTCTACTTCAACGCCGACGGCACCATGCAGAAGGTCGTCCAGACCAGCGGCGGCCCGACCACCCCGGGCAACCTGGCGGCCACGGCCACACCGTCCACCTCGTACGTCTCGCCGTGGGAGACGCTCGCCGCGATCAACGACGGCTTCACCCCGGCGAACTCCGCCGACCGCAGCCACGGCGCCTACGGCAACTGGGACCACCAGGGCACCGAGTGGATCGAGTACCGCTGGCCCACCGCGCAGACGATCTCCCGCTCGGAGGCGTACTGGTTCGACGACGACCAGGGCATCGACCTGCCGGCCTCCTGCCAGGTGCAGTACTGGAACGGCAGCGCCTACGTCAACGTGCCCGGCCAGTCGGGCTGCGGCGTGGCCGCCAACACCTTCAACGCCACCACGTTCACGCCCGTCAGCACCACCCGCCTGCGGCTGAACATCACCTCCAGAACCGGCTACTCGACCGGCGTGCTCGAATGGAGGGCCTTCTCATGAGACGCGCGCTCACCGCCCTGCTCCTCCTCCTCGGCCTGGTGACCGCGCCCGCGGCCTACGCCGACCAGACCATCGGCTACCCCACCTTCAGCGGCCCCGCCGTGCCCGCGCCGCCCGGGACGTACACGACCGGCGACTACATGCGGGCGATCTACGATGCGGAGAGCTCCGGCACCGACTTCTGGATGGACCGGCTGCTGGCCCGCTCGGGCAACGACCCGGCGGGCACCTGGCTCATGTCGCGCGGCCGGGCGCTGTTCATGAAGACGCACACCCCGGGCACGCTCGGCTTCGCCGGGCAGGCCGCGTACTGGGAGAGCATCAGCAACAACAACGCCTTCACCGTCGCGCTGACGCCCGGCACGTTCACCGAGCAGGTCGGTTCCCGCTGGCAGGCTCCCAGCCACTGGAAGAGCCGCCACACCAGCGGCTCGATCACGGTCGACCAGACCAAGTTCATCACCGACAACAACGTGGCCGTGGCCAACCTGGCCATCACCAACGGCGGCTCCGCCTCGACCACGCTGCAACTGCGGGCCACCTCGCCGTACGCGACCACCGGCACCGGCAGCGAGCTGACCGGCCAGGTGAACGCCTACAACAACCTCACCACGCTCTACCCCAGGCTCACCTGTGACGGCTGCGCGGTCTCCAGCGGCGGCCTGAACCGCTCGCTCACCGTCGCCGCCGGCGCCACGGTGACGGTCAAGGTCGTCATGGGCTTCGTCACCAACGAGATCGCCGCCTCCCGCACCGAGTACGACGCCTACGCCGGCTACTCGGCCGCCACCGCGTTCGCCACCCACGTGCGCGCCTACAACCGCTGGTGGGCCGAGAACGTCCCCTACATCGACGTGCCCGAGCCGGCCATCAAGAAGAACATCTACTACCGCTGGTGGCTGATGCGCTTCAACCACCTCGACGCCGACATCCCCGGGCAGACCTTCCAGTTCCCCATCTCGACCGAGGGCGTGCTGGGCTACAACAACGCGATCGCGCTCACCCAGCCCATGCACATCGACGACCTGAAGTACCTGCGCAACCCGATCTACGCCTACGGCGACTGGCTGAGCGTCGGCCAGACCTCCAAGAACGGCCGCTTCCTCGACAACCCCGGCGACCCGGAGAACTGGTCGAACAGCTACACGCAGTACATCGGCGAGGCGGCCTGGAAGAGCTACCAGATCCACGGCGGCCAACCGGCCATCGCCGCCAACCTGGCCCGCTACGCCGAGCAGGACGTGAAGGGCCAGCTCTCCTACTACGACACCGACAACAACAAGCTCATCGAGTACGACTGGGGCGCCCTGACCGGCAACGACGCCGACGCCGTGTCCTTCCACTGGAAGCCCGGCCGCATGGACCGGGCCGAGTCCGCCTACCAGTACAGCGGCGCGCTGGCCGCCGCCCAGGCGTACGAGGCCGTCGGCAACACCGCCAAGGCCACGGAGCTGCGCACGCTGGCCACCCAGATCCAGAACGCCATCGTCAACGTGCTGTGGAACCCCAGCAGGCAGCTCTTCGAGCACCGGCTGAAGTCCACCAACGAATGGGTGCCGTGGAAGGAGATCAACAACTACTACCCGTTCGCCGTCGGCGCGATCCCCAACACCGCCACGTACAAGCAGGCGCTACGCCTGTTCGACGACCCGGCGCAGTACCCGATCTTCCCCTTCTACACCGCCAACCAGGCCGACAAGGCGGCCTCGGGCACGGGCAGCAACAACTTCTCCACGATCAACTCCACCGTGCAGTTCCGGCTGCTCTCCTCGGTGCTGCGCAACTACCCCAACGAGTGGATCGACGCGACCTGGTACAAGAAGCTGCTCTACTGGAACACCTGGGCCCAGTACGTCAACGGCAACACCCAGTACCCCGACGCCAACGAGTTCTGGGCCGACTGGAACGGCTCCTCGATCACCTACCGCTCCTGGATCCACCACAACATCCTGGGCTCCAGCAACTGGACCGTCGTCGAGGACGTCGCCGGGCTGCGCCCGCGCAACGACGCCAAGGTGGAGCTCTCGCCGATCAACATCGGCTGGACCCACTTCACCGTCAACAACCTGCGCTACCGCAACGCCGACCTGACCATCGTCTGGGACGACCCGGCCGACGGCATCGTGCGCTACCCCGGCGTGCCCCAGGGCTACTCGATCTACGTCAACGGCAGCCGTGCGGCCACGGTGTCCTCGCTCGTGCCGTTCACCTGGGACCCGGCCACCGGCGCGGTGACCACCTCCGGCACCGTCACCTACAACGTCGCCGTCCCGGGGCTGCAGGCTCCCGCCCAGGTCAGCCAGACCAGCGCCCGGATGGTGGACATCCTGGCCAAGGCCGGCGTCGACCTGACGGCCAACCTCACCAACCTCGCCGCCGGCGCCACCGCCACGGCCTCCACCACCGCCTCCGGCAGCTCCACCGCGGGCGCCGTGGACGGGTTCCCGATCAACGAGCCGTTCTGGGGCGGCACCACCGCCGGCCAGGACTGGTACGAGCTCAACTTCGGCACCGCCCGCACGCTCAACGAGGTGCGGCTGCACTTCAAGGACAGCCGTCCGGCCAGCGCCACCTATCGGGCCCCGGCCTCCTACGACATCCAGTACCACAACGGCAGCGCCTGGGTGAGCGTGCCCTCCCAGGCCAAGAACCCGGCCGCGCCCCGCGCCAACTACAACGTGGTGCAGTTCCCCGCCGTCACCGCCCAGCGGGTGCGGGTGCTGGCCACCGCCGCCTCCGGCGCGCGCACCGGCCTCACCGAGATCAAGGTGTTCAACCGGGGCGGCGTGCAGCCGCCGGCCAACCTGGCCGGCTCCGCCACGGCGAGCGCGTCCTACACCTCCTCGTGGGAGAGCGTGGCCGCGGTCAACGACGGCATCGACCCGCCCTCCTCCAACGACACCGTCAACCCGCGCTGGGGCTGCTGGCCGGAGACCGGGCAGCAGTGGGTGGACCTGACCTGGTCCGCGGCCCGCAACCTGAACCGGGCCGAGGTGTACTTCTTCGACGACGACGACGGCATCGACATGCCCGCGTCGTGGAAGCTGCAGTACTGGAACGGCAGCGCGTACGTGGACGTGCCCGGCGCGTCGGCATACACGCTGACCAAGAACGGCTACAACTCCGTCACCTTCACCGCCACGAGCACCACCCGGCTGCGGGTGCTGCTCACCGGCAACGGCACCAGCTCCGTCGGCCTCCTGGAGGTCAGGGCCTACGGGACCTGACGCCCGGCCCGAGCAGGAGGGGGCGCGCCCGGATCGCGGGCGCGCCCCCGTGCGCGCCCCGGGGCGGGTCAGCGTTGACGGGCCGGGCGGATCACCAGTTCGTTGACGTCCACGCCGGGCGGCCGGCCGATCGCGTACGAGATGGCCTGGGCGATGCTGTCCGGCGGGATGGTGTCGGCCCGGTAGGTCCGCATCGCCGCGCGGGCGGCCGGGTCGGTGATGCTCTCGGCCAGCTCCGACTCCACGACACCGGGGGAGACGGTGGTGACGCGGATGCTCGGGTCGAGCTCCTGCCGCAGCCCCTCGGTGATCGCCCAGGCGGCGTGCTTGGTGGCGCAGTAGACCGCGCCCGTGGGCACGACCTCGTGGGCGCCGACGGAGGCGACGGTGACGAAGTGCCCCGCACCCTGGCGCCGGAAGTGCGGCAGGGCCGCGGCGATGCCGTACAGCAGGCCGCGGACGTTGACGTCGATCATCCGGTCCCATTCGTCCACCAGCAGCGCCTCCATCGGCGACAGCGGCATCACGCCGGCGTTGTTGACGATGACGTCCACGCGGCCGTGCCGCTCGGCGGCGGCGGCCACGAACGCGGCCACGTCCGCGCGGTCGGTGACGTCGAGGCGGCGCACGTCGGCCTTGCCGCCGACGGCCTCGACGGCTTCGGCGGTCTCGGCGAGGCGGTCCTCGCGGCGGGCGCCGAGCACGACGTGGTGGCCCTCGTGGCCCAGCCGCACCGCGGTGGCCCGGCCGATGCCGCTGCTCGCGCCGGTGATCAGGATGACTTTGGACATGGTGCTCACTCCGGGGTGGGATCGGGTTTCGGGCACGACGGGATGGCGCGCCGGCGGAGGTGCTCCGCGCGCTGTCTGTGTGTCGGGGGATCAGACCGTCAGGACGGCCCGTGCGGTCAGGCTGTGAGGCTGCCCAGCAGGGACAGCGCCTCCTCCGACGGGCTGCCGGGTTCGGCCTGGTAGACGACGAGTTGCTGCCCGGGTGCGCTGTTGACGGTCAGCGCCTCGTAGTCCAGCGTCAGCGGGCCCACCAGCCGATGGTGGAAGCGCTTGGTCTCGTGGCTCTTCTGACGGATGTCGTGGCGGGCCCACAACCGGCGGAAGGTCTCGCTCTTCAGCGACAACTCGCCGACGACCTCGATGAGCCGGGGGTCGTCGTAGTCGGACCCGGCGGCCGAGCGCAGCCCGGCGACGGTGTTGACCGCCGCCTTCTCCCAGTCGGGGTAGAACGCGCGGGCGTCCGGATCGAGGAACACCAGCCGTACCAGGTCGTCGCTGTGGGCGTGGCCGTCGAACAGCGCCCTGCCGAGCGGGTTGGCCGCGAGCACCGTCATGCGGCGGCCGAGGACGATGGCGGGGGTGTGCGGCCAGGCCGCCATCATGCGGACCAGGCCGGGGCTGACCTGCTCGTGCCGGGCGCGCGGGCGCCGCCTGGCGGGAGCCGGGCGGGCCAGTTCGTGCAGGTGCGTGGCCGCGTCGTCCTCCAGTTCCAGCGCACGGGCCAGCGCGTCCACCACCTGGGACGACGGGTGGCGCTCGCGGCCCTGCTCCAGGCGCACGTAGTAGTCGGTGCTGACGCCGGCGGTCTGCGCGACCTCCTCGCGCCGCAGGCCGCGTACGCGGCGGCGGGTGCCGGCCGGCATGCCGAGGTCCTCCGGCCGGAGCAGTTCGCGGCGGGCCCGCAGGAACCGGCCGAGCAGGTTGTCCGTGTCCATGCCTCCGAGGCTAGGCGAGGATGAGGACCGGAAAGAGTGCCCAAGCTGGGTGGGAAACTCCCCCCGACCGACGGCTACGTCATCTGAATCCACGCGGGCAACCGATCCGGGGCGGGCGGCCGGGAAGGGAGCGGGGAGGGGCCGCCCGCCCCGGGGTCAGTGCAGGCGTCCGGCTCCCGCGCCCGCCGGGACCACCTGCCTGAGCGCCTTGGCCGGGTGGACACGGGCGACCAGCGTCGGGGTCCAGCCGGCGTCCGTGCCCAGCGTCGTGCCGTTGGCCTCGTTGTAGGCGGCCACCACGTCGGCCGGCACGCCGTCCACGAGGTTGTCCTTCGCCGTGAGCGCCGTGCCGTTGAACACCGTCAGCACGTTCGCCGCCGCGATCCCGTCGAAGGCGTTGCTCTCGGCGTAGACCTTGGAGCCGAAGCCCACGCCGATGCTGTAACCGTGCCCGGGGCCGCCCTTGTAGTAGTTGTTGTACACGTGCACCTGCCCGAACCGCACGCGGGGCGTGCGCTGGCCGAGCCCCTCGAAGTAGTTGTGGTGCAGGGTGACCTTGAGCTTGTCCTCCTCGCCGTAGCGCGACGGGCTGTCGGTGTTGCCGATCAGCGTCACCTTGTCGTGGCCGCTGAGGTGGTTCCAGGAGAGCGTCACGTAGGTCGAGGCGCGTACGACGTCGAGCAGCCCGTCGTGCACCTGGTACGGGCGGCCGAAGTAGAGCGGCTGCCCCGAGTCGGGGTTGTCGCCGTCGTTGAGCGTGTTGTGGTCCAGCCACACGTGGGTGGAGCCGGACACCTCCATGTTGTCGAACGAGGCGTTCCAGTTGCCCTCGTCGCCGTCGGTCGGGTCCCACTGCGGGAAGCAGTCGGAGGTGTCGGTGATGGTCAGGTTGCGCACGATGACGTTGTCGGCGTTGCTGACGCGCAGGCCGAAGCTCTTCAGCGCCGCGTTCCGGCCCAGGCCCATCAGGGTGACGTTGGAGCCGATGGCGACCGTCACGTGCTCGGCCATCTTCGCGTACGACGCCTTGCGGGCCTCCTCCAGCGGCCCCGACGGGACAGTGGTCCGGCCCCAGACGGCCGGGTCGTAGGCGGCCAGGTAGGCGGGCAGGCTGTAGCCGTCTGCGGCGTAGTCGTCGCAGGTCAGCGGGTTGCCGGCGGCGTCGGTGTCGGCGTCGATCGCGCCCTTGACGTAGACGATCCTCGGGGTGTTGTCGGCCTGGCCGCCCAGCGCGGCCAGCAGCTCCGCCCTGGTCGAGACGACGTGCACGTCCTCGGGACGAGCGGCCGAGCCGCCCGTCGTGCCGGTCGTGGCCGCCGCCCAGCCGTCGCCGCGCGGCAGCACCTCGCGGCCGGGTTCGGGCCGCTGGACGCCCTGGCGGCGCAGCGGGTTCCAGCCGTCCGCGCCCGCCAGGTACCGCTCCGGCGTGTACGCCCTGGCCTGCTCCGCCGTGAGCTGCGGACGGTCGTCGTTCACGGTCGCGCCGGGGCCGTGGTTGCGGTGCTCGGACAGCCGGGCCTCGCGCCAGTTCAGCCCCGACATGTCGGTCCAGGGCGCGTCCTTGAACTGCTGGCCCAGCCACGACTCCCGGACCAGCACCTGGCCGCGCGCGGTGAGCGACCCGCCGGCCGGCCACGGGCGGCCCAGGTGGAACGTGCGGGCGGGCGCGTCGCTGACGAGGTGGCTGCGGTAGATCAGGAAGCCGTACGGGTTGGCCAGTTCGGTGCTGGCGGCGGTGACGTAGCCGTTGTTGTCCGCGCTGCCGCGGCTCAGCGCCTTGATCACGCAGCGGTCGAACACGGCCGTGGCGCGGCCGAAGATGAAGTCCACGTCGCCCTCGACGTAGCAGTCGTGGAAGTACTGGCGGGCGAAGGTGGTGGCGGAGCCGGTGTTGGCGTACAGGGTGTCCTGGTTGCCGAGGAACCTGACGTTGTCGTACACCTGCCGGTCGCCCGTCGTCCGGACCGCGACGGCCTGGCTGGCGCCGCCCGCCGCCTCGTCGTAGGAGTTCTCGAAGGTGAGGTCGCGGGCGGTGAAGTCGGGGGCGCTGATCACGTACGAGGCGCTGCCGGAGGTGCCGTACGTGCCGGAGCCGTCCGGCTTCTGCATGGACGCGGCGGCGTCGAACGTGAGCACCACCTCGCGCGGGTCGCGGGTGTCCCCGGCCAGCGTGATGTGTGGTTTGTCGGCGGGGATGACCACCTGCTGCTTGTAGGTGCCCTTGCGGACCAGGATGGTGACCGGCCGGGCGTTGCCGGAGGGCACGGCGTTCACGGCGTCCTGGACGGACGTGTGGTCGCCCGAGCCGTCGGCGGCCACGACGATCGTCGATCGGGTCGCGGCCGTCGCCGCGGGGGTCACGGTCGCGATCACTGTCAGGGCGATCACTGGGGGGAGTAACAGGCGTCGCATGCGCAACCTCGGAAGAGTGCGGCAATCGGTTGCATGAAACGTTCGCTCAGCCGTCCTCACTCCGTCAATGATCTGCAGTGAAACTGCACTTTTGCTGCAACAAGCGATTGCAGCACCCATCGAGGCCGAACGGGTGTGTTGACCCGGGATCGGCCCGGCTCTACAGTCCGCCTGATACTTGTCGGCGTTCTCCTGAAACTTTCATACCGGACGTCAGAGGAGCACCGTGCGCACCCTTCGAGCCCTGGTCGCCGCCGCCCTGTCGGTCCTGTTGTGCCTCGTGCCGGTGCCGCCGGCGCACGCCGCCGGCCACACCTACGACTTCGAGGACGGCACCACCCAGGGTTGGGGGCCGCGCGGCGGCGGCGTCTCCGTCACCGTGACCCCGCAGGCGGCCCGCACCGGCGCGGGCGGCCTGCTCACCACCGGCCGCACCGCCACCTGGCACGGCGCGTCCATCGCCGCCCCCTTCGTCAAGGGCACCGGGTACACCGTCACCGCGTACGCCCGGCTCGCCGCGGGGCAGCCCGCCGGCACGATCGCCATGACCGTGCAGCGCACCCCGGCCGGCGGCGACACCACGTACGAGCGGGTCGCGGCGGCCACCGTCACCGACGGCGAGTGGACGCGGCTGTCGGGCGGCTACCAATACACCGCCGACTCCACCGACGTGCAGCTCTACGTGGAGAGCTCCGACGCCACCGCCCAGTACTACCTGGACGACATCGTCCTGACCCCGCTCGGCGACCCCACCCGCGAGCCGATCACCAGCGACTTCGAGGACGGCACCACCCAGGACTGGGCGCCGCGCGCCGCCGCCGTCCTCCAGGCCGGGGAGCCCGCCCACGAAGGCGTCCGCGCCCTCACCGTCACCGGCCGCTCGGCCTCCTGGGACGGCCCCGCGCTGAACGTGCTCGGCCGCATGGGCAAGGGCGACAAGTACGCGCTGTCGGCCTGGGTGCGCCTCGGCCCCGGCGCCACGTCCGGCAAACTGGGGCTCTCCGTCGAGCGCCGGACCGGCGGCACCCCGAGCTACGAGCGCGTCGTCGCGCCCAAGGACGTGCCGGCCGGGCAATGGGTGCGGCTCTCCGGCACGTACACGCTGGCCCACGACGTCGACTTCCTCAGCCTGTACGTCGAGTCCGACACCGGCGACTTCCCCTTCTCCCTCGACGACTTCACGATGACCTACGTCGAGCCCAAACCCATCCAAACCGGCATCCCCGCACTCAAGGACGCCGTGCCGTTCACCATGGGCTCGGCCGTCACCCGCGCCGAGACGCTGGGCGTCCACGGCGAGCTGCTCCTCAAGCACTTCGACGGCGTCACCCCCGGCAACGAGCTGAAGTGGGACGCCACCGAGCCCCGCGAAGGCGAGTTCACCTTCACCGACGGCGACCACCTCGTGGACCACGCCACCGAGCACGGCCTGACGATCCGCGGCCACACGCTCGCCTGGCACAGCCAGACCCCCGCATGGGTGTTCGCCGACGCCACCAAGGAGGTGCTGCTGCAGCGCCTGGAACGGCACGTGCGCACACTCGTCACCCGCTACCAGGGCAAGATCGCCGTCTGGGACGTGGTCAACGAGGTCGTGGACGAGAACCAGCCGGACGGGCTGCGCCGCTCCCCGTGGTACGAGATCACCGGGCTCGACTTCATCCGCACCGCCTTCCGCGTCGCCCGCGAGGCCGACCCGGACGCCAAGCTGTTCATCAACGACTACAACACCGAATTCCCGCGCAAGCGCGAAGCCCTGTACCGCCTGGTCGAACGCCTCAGGAACGAAGGCGTGCCGATCGACGGCGTCGGCCACCAACTCCACCTCAACATCGAGCAGCCCTCCGCCGCGAACGTCGAGGCCACCATCGAGCGCTTCGCCACGCTCGGCGTGGACCAGCACGTCACCGAGCTGGACGTGAGCGTCTACACCGACTTCACCTCCTCCTACGACACGATCCCGCCCGAACTGCTCGTCCAGCAGGGACACCGGTACAAGGAACTGTTCGACGTGTTCCGGCGGCAGGCCGCGCACCTCGGCTCCGTCACCGTGTGGGGCGAGTCCGACGACGTGAGCTGGCTGCGCACCTGGCCGATCCCGCGGCTGAACGCGCCACTGCCCTTCGACGACGACCTCCAGGCCAAGCCCGCCTACTGGGGCATCGTGGACCCGTCCCGGCTGGATCCGTTCGTGCGCACGCTGGAGGCGCCCGCCGCGACCGTCAAGGTGGACGGCAAACGCGACCTGGAATGGGACCTGCTCCCGGACTCGCCCATCGCCCGGGTCGGCGACGTCTCCGCCGGCTTCCAGGCCCGCTCCGCCGCCGGCCGCTACGTCCTCGCCGAGGTGACGGACGCCACCGCGTCCAGGGACGACCGGGTCACGTTCACCGTGGACGGCCGCTCGCGCTCCATCGGCCGCTCCGGGCCCGGCGTCCGGGCCACCGCCACCGGCTACCGCGTCGAAGCCCTGCTGGGCGGCGGCACCGACGTCCAGGTCACCGTGCGCGACGGCGGCACCGAGATCACCTGGACCGGCAAGGTGACCCCCGTCGCCGCCGTCAAGCGGGCCACCGCCCCGCGCCGCCCCGCCCCCGTCCTGGACGGGGCCGTGGACCGGGTGTGGGCCGGCGCGCCCGAACTGCGCACCGGCACCTGGATCCAGGGCGACTCCGGTGCCACCGCCAAGGTCCGCGCACTCTGGTCAGGATCGACCCTGTACGTCCTGGCCCAGGTGAGCGACCCCACGCTGAGCGAGCAGTCGGCCAACCCGTGGGAGCAGGACTCCGTCGAGATCTTCGTCGACCCCGGCAACGGCAAGACCAAGGGGTACGAGGACGACGACGGGCAGTACCGGGTGAGCTTCTCGGGCCGGATCACGGTGGGCGGCACCTTCGACGCGTCCGGCGTCAAGGACAACGTCCGCGCGTCCGCTGTCGCCGTGCCGGGCGGGTACGTGGTCGAGGCGGCCATCGACCTGCCGACCGTCACGCTCGGGGACGGCACGCTGCTGGGCTTCGACGTCCAGGTCAACGACGCCACGGGGACGGCCCGTACGAGCGCGGTGACCTGGAACGACGCGACCGGCCGCAGCTACCTGGACACCAGCCACTGGGGCGTCCTCCACCTCACCGGCTAGCCGGTCGGGGCCAGGGAGCTTCTTATCCCTGGCCCTGGTGGTCTTCGTCCGGGTCGTTGAACAGGTCCTGGATGGTTTGCGCGGTGGCCGCCCGGGTGACCCAGGTTTCCAGTTGGGTGGTGTCCGTGCAGTTGGTGATGCGCGTGCGGATGTCGTCGGGGACATCGAGGCCACGGGCGGCCAGTACGCGCAGCAGCGATCGGACTTCGCCTTTGGCTTCGCCTCTGGCTTCGCCTCTGGCCTCGCCTCTGGCCTCGCCTCTGGCTTCGCCTCTGGCTTCGCCTATGGCCTCGCCTTCCTTCAGGCCGCGGCTGAAGTGCTCGCGGGCGAAGGGGCTGTAGACCGGCCAGTCGGTGGACGTCATGATCTCCTCCAAGAGGCGCCGGATTTCGGGCCCGGCCATGCTGTAGGCGTATTCAGTGTACTTCGGAGCGTGTTCGTTGCGCGTTTCCTCGAGCGCGGCGCCGAACGCCTCGACGACCTTGCGGTCACGGCCGTGCGCCATCACCGACATGACCGCCAGTGCCAGGTGGGCGGCGGCCTCCTGGGGGTCGGTGATGGCCGGGATGGCGTCCGGCCCCAGGACGTGCGACTGCAGGCGGTAGCCGGTCAGCCCGGACTCGACCGGCCGTGCGTAGTGGGCGACGTCCGCCTGGTTCGGGCAGATGACCAGGACCGAGACGTCGCAGCGCAGCATCAGCCACGCGGCGGCGGCGTAGCGGGTCAGTTGCCGGGGATCCTTCTTCTTGTCCTTCTGGATCTCGACGATGATCGCGTGCACGGGGCTCGGCGGCGGCCCCAGGGTGAGGACCAGATCCGGCTCGATGTCGTCGGATATGCGGGTGTTGAAGGTGCGGTCCTCTTCCTGGACCAGCGGAGTCTCGGGCAGCTCGATATTCATGAGGTCACGCAGGATCTCCACAGCCAGTCGGGGCTGGTCGGTGAACATGCTGACGAGAGCGTCATGTTGTGGTGACGGCATGGCACTTATTGTAGTGAAACTTTCACTCTTCGTGACGAAGATTCGTTCGATTCGGCGGGGAACCCGGCTGCGGCGCCTTCCGTACGGTGGCGTACAGTTGGTTCCATACGGCACCGTATGGAGGCGTCATGAGAACCCCCGTCTACTGGTCGTCCGCACTCGAAGACATCCCCGCGCCCGACTACGCCGACATGATCTTCGGCGTGCTCCCGCCCGGCGCGCCCGAAGATCCGATCGCCTGGGTGAAGTGCGTCTTCTCGCCAGGGGTCGTGCCGCGCTGGATCGGCGTCGCGATGGCGGCGCGGCAGGCGCTCGTGCCGCTGCTCGGCATCCCGCGCGCCCCGCGCGGCGCGTTCCGGGTGGAACGCACCGAAGGGGAGGAGGCGCTCATCGCCGTGGACGACCGGCATCTCGACTTCCGCTGCGCGGTGGCCGTGGACGCCGAGGCCCGGCTCGTACGGGTGACGACGGTCGTACGGCTGAAGGGCTGGCGCGGACGGGTCTACTTCGCCCCGGTGCGTCTGGTCCATCCGGTCGTCGTGCACGCGATGTTGCGTGCCGCGCAGCGCCGCCTCGTCCAGGCGGCCTGAACGGCGTCACGCCATCCCGGATGCGCGGGTGATCATGCCTCTGGCAGGGTGCAGGCATGAAGATCTGGGACGACCGTCCGGGAGACCGGTGGGAGGACGCGTTCCTGTCCGGGAACGGCGAGTACGGGATCATGGTGTACGGCGACCGCGTCGTCTACAACCACCACCGCTACGTGCTCCCGAACGGCACCCGCGATCTGGCCCCGCCCCCGATCGCGGACCGGATGGCGGAGATCCGGGAACTGATCCTGTCGGGCCGGGCCGCTGAGGCGCAGCGGCTGGCGGCCGACGGCCGGGAACTGGCCTGGACGCAGCCGTTCCACCCGGGCTTCGAGCTGGTCGTCGAGGGGGAACCGGCCGGCGGCGGCAGGACGCTCGACTTCGCCACCGGCGAGATCGTCTCCGGCTCCGGCGGGTCCAGGTCGGGCGGCGGCTGGGCGCAGCGGGCGTTCGTGTCGCGGGCCGACTCCGTGGTGGTGCAGCGGTTGACGGGCGAGCTGAGGCTGCGGCTGAACGGCGACCTGCCGGGCAAACCGGACGACGTGCGGTGCGAGTGCGCCGCCTACGAGCGGGACGGGCACGTGTTCCTGCGGTTACGGGGGACGTACCCGGCCGGGCTGGGGGCGTACGGGTTCGAGGGCGTGACGCTGGTCGCCGGTGCGGACGTCGCGGTGGACGGCGACGGCGCGGTGGTCACACGCGGCGGCGAGACGCTGCTGCTGACGAAGCTCGACCGCCGCGAGACCCCCGCCTGGAACACCACGGCCCTGGAAACCGAACTCACCGAACTGGCCGCCCGAGCCGAACTGGCCGCCCGAGCCGCCCGGGCCGAGCACACCGGACGAAGCCCCCAGGCGACGGCCGACGCGTCCACCACGACCGCTGACGCGTCCACGACGACCGCCGACGCGGCCACTACGAAGGCCGCTGCGAACGCCGCGAAAGGCGTGAACAACGCGAGCGCCGCGACCCCGACACCCGCTGTGAACACCCCGACCGCCTACGGCGAACTGCTGGAGCGCCATGTCGCCCTGCACCGCCCGATCTACGAGCGGGTCACCCTGGACCTGGCCGTGGACCCGGCCGAGCGCGACCGCCCGGCCGCCGAGCTGACCGGGCTCGCGCTGGTCGAGCGGCTGTTCCACGCGGGCCGCTACCACCTGCTCAGCTCCTCGGGCGTCCTGCCGCCCCGGCTGACGGGGCTGTGGCTGGGGGAGTGGGGCGCGGCCTGGTCGGGCGACTTCACCACCGACGCCAACCTCAACCTCCAGATGGCGGGGGTGAACATCGGCGCCATGCCCGAGCTGATCGCCGGGTACGCGGCCCTCATCCGCGACCAGGTCGCCGACTGGCGGGAGAACGCCAGGCGGATCTACGGCGTGCGCGGCCTGCTCGCCCCGAGCCGCACCGACGGCGAGCACGGCCGGTTGTTCCACTTCGACGCCAGGTGGCCGTGGACGATGTGGCTGGCGGGCGCCGACTGGCTGCTGTACCCGCTGGTCGAGCACGAGCAGGTCACCGGCGAGCGGGTCGAGGGGCTGGGCGGCTGGCTGGCGGAGTGCGCGGCGTTCTGGGAGGAGTTCCTGGCCGGGACGGGCGGGGTCGTGGTGCCGTCCTTCTCTCCCGAATGCGGCCCAGGCGGCGGGGCGTTCGCCGCGGTGAACGCCACCATGGACCTGGCCGCCGCCCGGCACGCGCTCGGCGCGGTGGGGTCGGCCACGGCGGAGCTGCTGCCCGCGTACCGGATCGACGGGCGCGGCGCGCTGGCCGAATGGGCGTGGGACGGCGCGGCGTCGTACGAGGAGCACCGGCACGTCAGCCACCTCTACCCCGTGTGGCCGCTGCACGAGATCAACCCCGACGACACCCCCGCCCTGGCCGTCGCCGCGCACCGGGCGCTGGAGCTGCGCGGTGACGAGAACCTGTCCGCGCACGGCAGCCTGCACCGCGCCCTGGCCGCCGCCCGGCTCAAGGACGGCGAGCTGGCCTGGCGGAACGTCGGCAAGATCCTCGGCAACGACATGGTGTTCCGTTCGCTGATGAGCTCGCACAACCCCGGCCGGGAGGTGTTCAACGCCGACGCCGCCCACACGCTGCCCGGCCTGCTGATCGAGCTGCTGCTCGACTCCCGGCCGGGGGTCGTCGAGCTGCTGCCCGCCCTGCCCGCCGCGCTGCCGCGCGGCACGCTGCGCGGCGCCGTCTGCCGGGGCCGCGTCACCGTGGAGGAGCTGAGCTGGGGCGGCGACGAGGGTGTGCGCGCGGTGCTGCGCTCGCCGGACGATCAGACCGTCACCTTGATCCACCGCGCTTCCGGGCTGCGCACGCGGCTCGACCTGGTCGCGGGCCACCCCCGTCTCGTGGAGATCCGATGATCCGTAACCCCGTCCTGCCCGGCTTCCACCCCGACCCGTCCATCCTGCGGGTCGGCGACGACTACTACCTCGTCACCTCGACGTTCGAGTGGTATCCGGGTGTGCTGGTGCACCACTCGCGCGACCTGGTCCACTGGCGCGCCCTGGGCGGCGTGCTGACCGAGCGCAGGCTGCTCGATCTGACGGGCGTGCCCGACTCGGGCGGTGTGTGGGCGCCGGACCTGACGTACGCGAACGGGCTGTTCCACCTCGTCTACGGCGTCATGGACAGCTACGCGCACGGCTACAAGGACGTCGCCAACCATCTCGTCACCGCCCCCGCCATCGACGGCCCCTGGTCGGACCCGGTGCGGCTGCCGGGCAGGGGCTTCGACGCGGCCCTCTTCCACGACGAGGACGGCACGTCGTACCTGCTCAGCATGGTCTTCGACTCCCGTCCGGGACGCGGGTTCTCCGGGATCGAGCTGAGCCCCCTGACCGGGGGCCGTCCGAGGCTCATCCTGGAGAACCGGAGCCTCACCGAGGGCCCGCACCTCTACCGGGTGGACGGCTGGTACTACCTGATGGTCGCCGAGGGCGGCACCGGCTACGAGCACCGCGTGAGCGTGCTGCGCGCCCGCTCGCCGCAGGGCCCGTACGAGCCCGACCCGGCCGGGCCGATGCTCACCTCCCGCCACGACCCCGGCCTCGAACTGCAGAAGGCCGGGCACGGCAGCCTCGTGCGGACGGGCGACGGCGGCTGGTACCTGGCGCACCTCGCCGCCCGGCCGCACGCCCCGCGCGGCCGGTGCGTGCTGGGCAGGGAGAGCGCGATCCAGCGCGTCGAGTGGCGGGACGGCTGGCCCCGGGTGCCCGGGGGAGTGCCGGCCGTGGCGGTGCCCGCGCCCGCGCTGCCGCCGCACCCGTGGCCGCCGTCCCAGGAGACCGCCGAGGACGGGTGGAGCACGCTGCGCCGGCCGGCCTCGCCCGACTGGGTGCGCTTCGACGGCGGCCGGGTGACGGTCAGCGGCGGCCAGTCACCGTACGGGCGGCGCGCCCCCAGCCTGGTCGCCCGCCGGGTGACCGCCACGAGGTGCACGTTCGAAGCGAGTGTGACGTTCGAGCCGGGCAGCGTGCACCAGTCGGCCGGGATCACCGCCTACTACAACTCGCGCAACTGGTACCACCTGGCGCTCACCACCGACGGCGTCGTCCTGACCGGCAGCGACCGGGGCGCGCGGACCGTGCACCACACCGCCGCCGGCACCGCTCGCCGCCTCGGGCTGGAGCTGGACGGCCCGGTCCTGCGTTTCACCTGCGACGGCCGCCCCCTCCCGGTGGAACTGGACGCCACGATCCTGTCGGACGAGCACGCCGACGAGATCATCGACGGGCAGGTGCGCTCGTTCGGCTTCACCGGCGCGTTCGTCGGCCTGTGGGTGCAGGACCTGGCGGGCGAGGGGTGCGCGGCGGTCTTCGAGGACGTCGTCCATCACCCGGCGGGCGCGGACGGCGTGGCGGTGGCGCAGGGCGGGGCGTAGGGGCGGCCCGGCACGTAGCGGGCCCACTCCGCCGCGCTGATCGACGTGCCGGACGTCTCGCACACGTTGGAGGCGGCCTGCTCGACGTTGAGGCCCCAGAGCTGGACGGCGCTGCCCGACGCCCCGGCCAGCACCGTGCCGTCGGGCCCCGGCTCGACGTCGGCCAGCGGCCCCTTGTCCGCGAACACGGCCCAGAGCGTGGGGGCGGACGGGGTGACGACGTTCCACACCTGGGCGGTGCCGTCCTGGGAGGCGGTGACGAGCGTGCGGTCGTCGCCGCCGAAGGCGAGCGCGGACACGGGCCCGGCGTGGCCGGTCAGGTCCGACAGTTTCCTGACGGAGGCGGGCGCGCCGACGTTCCACAGCCGGGCCGTGCCGTCGGACGACGCGGTGGCCAGCGTCTTGCCGTCGCCGCTGAAGCGCAGGTCGAGCACGCTGCCGGTGCCGGCGGCGAACGTGGCCAGGGCGCGCGGCCGGGCGGGCGCGGAGATGTCCCACAGCCGTACGGAGGCGGTGCCCGAGCCGGTCGCCAGCACGCGCCCGTCGGGGCGGAACACGGCCGTGCTCACCCGCCTGTCGGCGGCGCCGACCGTGGCGACCTGCTTGGGGGTGGCCGGCGTGGTGATGTCCCACAGCAGGGTGCGGCCGTCGCGGCCGGTGGTCACCACCGTCTTGCCGTCGGGGCCGTAGGCGACCGACCGTACGCCCGCCGTGTGCCCCGTCAGGGTGCCGAGGGCCTTCGGGGTCGCGGGCTCGGAGACGTCCCAGAGCCTGGCGGTCTTGTCGTCGGAGGCGGTGACCAGGCGGCGGCCGTCGGGGCTGAACGCGGCCGACAGCACCGGTTCGGTGTGCCCGCTCAGCGTGGCCTGCGACGTGGCCACCGCCGGGTCGGACAGGTCCCAGAGCCGGACGGTCTCGTCGTCGGAGGCGGTGGCCAGGGTACGGCCGCCCTTGGCGATGGCGAGCGCGTTGACCTGCCCGGTGTGCCGGGCGAGCCGGGCGAAGGACGCGGCGCGGGAGGTGTTGGCGACGTTCCACAGCCGGGCGACGCCGTCGGTGGCGGCGGTGAGCAGGTTCTGGCCGTTCGGGCTGAACGCGACCCCGGTGACGGCGTCGGGGAAGCCGGCCAGCGTGGCGGTGCGCTCCGGCCGGCTCGGGCTCTGCAGGCTCCACAGGCCCACGGTGGCGTCGGCGGACGCGCTGGCCAGGACGGTTCCGTCGGGGCTGAAGGCGATGTCGTCCACCGAGCCGCCGTGCCCGCTCGCGGTGCCGAGCAGCCTGGTGGCGGTGATGTCCCAGAGCTGGACCTTGCCCGTGGCGGAGGAGGAGGCCAGGTACCGGCCGCCGGGGGCGAACGCCACGCTCCTGACCGCGCCCTCCGACGAGGTGAGCGTGGCCAGCACGACCGGCTTCGTGGACGTCTGCACGTCGAGCAGGACGATCGTGCCGCCCGCGGAGGCCAGCGCCACCAGGCGGCCGTCGGGGCTGAAGGCCGCCCTGGTGGGGTCGGACTCCTGGGTCACGACGGCGACCTGGCGGGCCTTGGCCGGGTCCGCCACGCTCCACAGCCGCATCGAGCCGTCGGTGGAGGCGGTGGCCAGCAGCGTGCCGTCCGGGTTGAACGCCACCGAGCCGACCTGCTCCTCGTGGCCCTTCAGCGTGGCCAGGGGGCGCGGCGCGGCGGTGTCGGAGACCTCCCACAGCCGGGCGGTGCCGTCGGCGGACCCGGTGGCGAGGACCTTGCCGTCCTTGCCGAAGGCGGCGGCGAGCACGCCGCCCGTGTGCCCCTTCAGCACGCCCAGGGCCTTGGGACGCAGCGCGTCGGTGACGTTCCACAACCTGACGGTCGTGTCGCCCGAGGCGGTCGCGGCCACCCGGCCGTCGGGCCGGTAGGCGACCCGCTCGATCGGGGCGGTGTGGCCGGGCATCCGGGCCCCCACCGGGCGGGAGAGCGAGCCGAGCAGCGCCCCCCTCGCCTCGGGGGTGGCCGAGACGCGGTAGGCGGCCAGGGCGAGCTGGGAGCCCAGCGAGGTGTCCCGGGCGGTGTTCGCGGCCTCGGCGAGCTGCCTGGACAGGGCCTGGTCGCGCTGGCTGCCCGCCTCGCCCGCCAGGCGGGTGGCGCCGCTGCTCTGGACGAGCGCCACGATCGCGCCCGCGGTGGCGACGAGGAGCAGCACGGCGAGGGTGGCGACGACACCGCGGGTGACCATCGTCCGGCGGAGCCGGCGGCGGCGGGAGGCGTCGAGGAACTCCCGCTCGACCGGGGTGACCCCGCCGCCGGGAGGCGGGGCGGTGTCGTGGACCGCCGCCGCCACCGTCACCGCGGCCTCGGCGGCGGTGAGGCGGTCGTCGGTGTACAGGTGGGAGGTCTCCTGGCCGCCGCGCTGCCACAGCTCGGCGTCCTCGGCCAGCCGCCGTCGTACGAGCAGCCCGGCCCGCGTGGTCTCGGCCCAGTTGCCCAGCCGGGGCCAGGCGCGCACGAGCGACTCGTGGGCCAGCTCCGCCACCTCGCCCTCCGTCGTGACCAGCCGCGCCCGGACGAACTCGGCCAGCACCTGCCCCTCGATGGACGCCTTGCCCGGACTCAGCTCGGAGACGGGCACCCGCCGTCGCAGCGGGCCCGCCTGCTCGTCCACGTGGACCAGCCGGACCAGCAGCGCGCGCGCCACCGGCTCGGACTCCGCGCCCAGCCGGCGCAGCGTCTCCTCGCCGGTCATCGGCACGGCCCGCGCGACGCCGCCCGCGGAGCGGTAGCCGGACATGGTGAGCGTCCCGCCGGAGCGGCGCTGCCAGGTGACGAGCAGCGCGTGCGAGAGCAGGGCGGGCAGGTCGCCCGTGTCCGGCAGGGCCTGGAGCTCCTCCAGGATCAGCTCGGTGAGCCCGGGTTCGAGCGACAGCCCGGAGCGGGTGGCCGGCTCCTCGATGGCGCGGCGCAGCTCGGCCGCGGACATGGGGGCGACGATCTCGGGCCGCCGCATCGTCTCCAGCAGGCCGGGGTAGGCGGCGCAGCGGCCGAAGAAGTCGCCGCGCACGGAGATCACCACGGCGGCCGAGCGGGACAGCTCGACGAGCGCCTCCACGAAGCGCCGCCTGGCGGGCTCGTCGGGGCACAGGGTGAACAGCTCCTCGAACTGGTCCACCACCACGAGCGTGCGTGCGGGCACCCCGCGTCGCGCCGCGGCCGGGTCGGACTCGATGACGGCGCGCAACCGTTCGGGGTCGCCGCCGCCCAGCATCGCCAGCTCGTTCGCCAGCGTGGCCGTCGGACGGGCTCCGGGGGTCAGCACGACGCACCGGCCGCTCTCGTCCCGCAGGGCCGGGATCAGCCCGGCGCGCAGCAGCGAGGTCTTCCCGCAGCCGGACGGCCCGGTGAGCACGAGCGGCCCGCCGGCCTCGAACGCCTGCGACCCGATGACCACCGGGGGACCGGCGGACCTGAGCGCCTGGCGCGCCCGCGCGGCCAGCGACCTGACCGCCTCCTCGCGGCCGAAGAACAGCCCGGCGTGCGCGCGGTCGTAGGCGGCCAGCCCCCGGTAGGGGCTGCTCAGGTCGCCGGGCGAGCTCATCGGCGGCCCCGCGTGGGGCCGGGTGGCCCGGTGCGCCGGGTTGGCGGCGAGCGGCGCGGCCTGCTTCACCTCGCCGGCCTGCCGCCTGGGCCGCGGGAATCCGGCGGCGGGCAGCACGCGGGCCAGGTGGTGGTGCACGTGGTCGAGCGTGAACGTCTCGGGGCCCGCCGGGTCGCCCTCGTTCAGCAGCCGCAGCAGCGCCCCGCTGAGCGCCGTGTGCCGGACGCCGGGCAGCGCCCAGGAGTTCTCGTCCTTGCCGGCGGAGGTCAGCACGTACGCGCCGCGCCAGGAGGCGTCGAACGTCTGGTCCATGGCCTTGGCGGGCACCGGCCGGTTGCCGCCGGTGAAGCAGCAGTCGAGGATGGCGACGACGTGCTCGGCCCGGGTCGAGGCCAGGATCCGGCGTACGGCGGAGAACGGCAGCGCCTGCTGGGCCAGGCCCTGGCCCAGGTCGGCGGTGGCCCGCGTGGCGAGGTGCAGTTCGTTGTCCGGGCCGAACAGGGCGTGCCCGACGTAGTGGAACAGCAGCACGCCGGTGGCCTCGCGGGCCGCCCGCTCCAGCGCCTCGCCCAGTTCGGCGGGGGCCGCCGGGTCGAGCAGGGTGGTCAGGCGTCGCGGGTCGAGGCCCGCCCGTTCGACGAGGCACTTCCCGACGTCGGCGACGGTGGCCGGTACGGCGGGCACCTGCGGCAGCCGCGAGGACGGCTGGTGCGCGCCCGTGCCCGCCACCACGACCCTGGCGCCCTCGGACGCCAGCAGCAGGGCTGGAGCGTTCCGTCCGGCCGGCCGCACGAGCCGGGTCGTCTCGAGGGTCGTCGAATCGTCCTCGGTCATCCGGCGCTCCGGGGGCGTGGCTGGCAAATGGGCGTTGTTCAGGTTACGCAGGTCTGCGCCGGACCGTCGAGGGTCGATGGGGCCACATACGGCGGCTTCTCCGAGAAAATCCGGGAACGTCCGGCGAAAGATCACCATATATATGGGCAGATCAGGACATTGGTGGCGGTTGTCGGAATTCGGATTCGCGGGCCGGCGGCGAGCCGGGTAGCGTCGGGCCCGCGACCGGCGCTACCAGTTGGCCGGCAGGCCCGGCGTCGTCGGGGGCAGCGGGCGGTCCGGCGGATGGATGACGTACACCACGCCGCCGCTGCCGGAGCTGCGCAGCCACACCTTCTCGAAGTCGGCCCGCGGGTAGACGTGCCGTACGGCCGCGTTGCTCGGCGAGGCCGGATCGTTGGCGATCACGTCGCCGTCGGAGGTGAAGCCGACGACGGCCATGAGGTGCCCGTCGGTGCCGTATCCGGCGCCGGGCAGCTCGCCCTTCTTGAACGACTGCGAGGTGACGACCGGCACGCCCGCCTTGATCAGCAGCTCCAGCTCGGTCAGCGAGCGCAGCCGGGTGACGAACGCGTCCATGCCGTACCGGCCCGCGTAGGCCGTGTTGAACGGCCAGTTGCCCGCGCCCTTGTAGGCGTGGTCGTAGGTGTGGCGGGCGGCGTGGTCGACCTCGGGGTCCGGGTCGGCGGGATCGACCCACGAGGTGTCCTCGGCGCTCGGCCACCGGTCCCAGTAACCGAGCACCATGGTGGTCGAGGTGGGGCTGCACCACGCCTCGCCGCCGCCGTCCCACTCGGGGTAGTGGCCCTGGTGCACGTTCTGGGAGCGGCGCGGCACCGCCAGCTCGGTGCCCCACGCGCCGCCGCCGGGGCTGACCGGCACGGTCTTGCGCTCGGGCACGTGGGAGCTCATCACTCCGGACGTGCGCACGCGCGGCGTCACCCCGGAGCCCGGCGTCCGGTAGAGGGTCAGGCGGAGCTGGTAGCCGCTCAGCGGCTTGCCCGCCGCCGCGACCAGTGTGTCCGTCGACACCGACGCGTCGGCGTCGCCCTGCCCCGGCACCGAGGTGCGCAGGATGTCGCCCTCGGCGTAGGACCAGCGGCCCAGCGAGTACCACTTGGTCAGGCCCCCGGCGTTGCGGCCGCGGGCCTCGACCTGCAGCCAGCTCCCCGGCGGCACGTCCGCGGTCCAGGACGCGACCAGTTCGGTGGCCCCGAAGCCGATGGCCTGCTCGGGGCCGGTCCAGCGGGCGTACTCCCATGTCTTGGTGCCGAGCGCGTCGGTGTGGGACAGCGTGCCCGCCGCCCGGCCGAACGCCAGCCCGCCGCCGGACGTCGTGCCCTCCGCGGTGCCGGTGGAGAAGTCGGCCCGCCGGTAGACGACGTCGGGGACGGCCGCGCGCGCCGGTTTCGCCGCCGCGGCGGGATCGGTGACGGGGGCGAGCAGGAGGAGAGCGGACAGGACCACGGTCAGCGCAGGCATGAACCCACCCTCTCTGAAGGCGCTCGACGCGGCTGACACTAAGCACGGCGCCCCCGGCAAAGCATCGGGAGATCTACGTATCGGCGGTCCGTCCGTGGGCGCGTGATCGTTCTGATTGCATGGGGGACGGTGGTGACGCCTCCGAGACGAGAGGAGCGTGAGATGCGGAAATACGTGATCATGGGGGTGCAGGGCAGCGGCAAGGGCACCCAGAGCGCCCTGCTCGCCGCGGACCTCGATCTGGTGCACATCAGCGTCGGAGAGATCTTCCGCTGGCACGTCAAGCACCACACCAAGCTCGGCGCGCAGGTCCGGCGGCTGCTGGTGGCCGGAGAACTGGTCGGCGACGACCTGGTGGAGGTCGTCGTCAGAGACCGCCTCCACCTGCACGACTGGAACTACGGGTTCGTCATCGACGGCTTCCCCCGCAACCGCCGCCAGGCGGAGTTCTTCCTGGAGAGCTACGACCTCGACGGCGTGATCCACCTCGACCTGCCGGACGACGAGGTGCGCCGCCGCGTCCTGGCCCGCCGGCTGTGCTCGCGGTGCGGCATGGACTACAACCTCATCGCCCACCGCCCCGAGGTGGACGGCCGCTGCGACGTGTGCGGCGGCGACCTGGTCACCCGCGCGGACGACACCCCCGAGGCGCTGGCCCGGCGGCTGGCCGACTACCACGACAAGATCGACCCGGTGATCGAGTTGTTCCGGCGCAAGGAGTACGTGATGACCGTCGACGCCCGCGCGGACAAGGCCACCGTCCAGCGGGCGATCCGCACCCGGTTCAACCTGCCGCCGTACCTGCCGGAGGGGGCCCGCCCGGCCCGCTGACCCCGCGGCGGCGGATCGGCATTGTCAAATGAAGCGCCAAAGAATTACCCGCGTCCGCATATTCGTGCCGGTGGATAATCGTTTTCCCGAATAGTCTCTCCGTGAAATCCTCTCGATTTCCTGGCCGTGAGGAAGGGGCGGGGGCATGGCGGGCGGCAACGCGACGAGGGAGCGGGCGCCACGCGGCGGCGGGGACAGGCGTCGTGGCGCGGTCCGGGCGGTGCTCGGAACCCTGCTCGCCGCCGTGCTGGGCCTGGTCAGCGGCTTCGGCGTCTCCGGCCTCGGCCTGGACGCGTACGGTCCCGCGCTGACGTGGGTGATCATCGCCTGGACGCTGATCGCGATGGTGGCCGTCGGCCTGTGGCCGCTGTTGCGCGGCGTCCGGCGCACCCGGGCCCGCCTGGCGCTGGCCGGTGGCGCGCTGGCGGTGCTGGCCGCGGTGTCCGTCTGGATCGTGGTGCTCGGCAGGCCCGGCGACGGCGTCGACCCCGTCGCTCAGGGGTGCCGGTTTCTGAGCGGCACCCACCAGATCTCCGCCGGCGCGGACATCGCCAGGAGCTGGGGCATCATCGGCAGCCTCACGCTCGTGCACAACCCCCACCCCAAGTGCGGGATGGTCTGGGCGCAGTTCCTGACGTCCGAGGACGAGGGCACGCGCCGGCCGACCTTCCGCGAGCAGCGGATCGCCACCGTCTCGCTCGACGTCGTCCGGGTGTCCCCGGCGGGCCGCCAGAGCGCCGCGTGGCGCTACGACGCCGCGCCCGCGGGCGCGGCGGACCCCCGGGACATCTGGACCCCGGGGCTGCGCCTCGAGGACGGCGTCTACGAGGCGAACATCAGCATCCTGTTCGCCGGCGGCGAGCCCGCGAACGTCCACCTCACCTGGGACACCGACAAGCCCTCCGTGCCCGCCGCGGCCGTCGCCGTCGCGGGCTGACGGCCGGCCGTCAGCTCCGTCGAATGTCGGTGAAAAAGCTGGGTTGCCTGTATTGCGTGCATGTGTGATGCGGGAGAGTATGCGACTGTCAACGGATCGATCTTGGATCGGCGGGGAGGGGTTGACGGGGTGGAACGTGCCGATGAGGCGACTCCACAGGAAAGTGACACGCTGACCTTCGGCTACGACAATGTGACGACCAGGGAAGACTTCCTGGCCGTCGTGCAATTCCTGCGCAACGGTTTCAACTCCTATGCCGACGGCGCGGCGGACGGCAATTTCATGCACGCCAACTTCCTGCTCCAGGACGGCGCCACCTCCGTCCAGCTCTACTTCCAGAAAAAGGATCTCTATCTGGTGGGATGGGCGATCGACGGCGGCCTCGGCGACTACATCGGGGCGGGCGACGAGGCTCGCCCCGCCGGAGCGGTCAAGATGAACCCGGGCAGCGACATGCCTGTCGCCTACACCGTCGGCAGCGCCGACAGCGTGTTGCTGAGCCGGAAGATCATGGAGGACGCCCTGGCCGCCCTCTACAACTACGCGCAGAACTACCGGTTCTACCTGGACAGGGGGCGAACGGGCCCGCCCCCCAAGCCGGGCAACGCCACGGAGTCCTTTCAGTTGATCATCAGGATGACCGCGGAGATGGCCAGGTTCGGCGCGTACTGCGATCACTTCGCGACGGACCATTGGGAGCGTGGCTGGGATCAACTGACCGGCATCCAGGTGGGGAGCGAGCGCTTCCCGCCGTTCAGAACGGTGATCAACATGTGGGGGGACGTGACGAAGACGGCGAAGGGCCTGCAGAACTCGGTGACCTACCTCGGCGAGGACAGGACGTCGAAGACGATAACCACGGCCCAGGCCATCACCATCCTGGGACAAGGGGCGCAGATGCGCTTACCCGCCGACCCTCCGCAGACCGGTACGAGACGCAGGAGGTGAGCCGTGGCCGAACCAGACTCCGGCGCAGTGGATCTTGACGCCCTGCGCGCGCACGTCCTGAGCCTGGGTGACCTGCCGGTGCTGAGCGCCGCCGACACCGCGCTGCCCGAGCGGTTACGCGACCTGCTTGGCACGTTCCCGAACGGCGCCTGCCAGGGGACCGGATCCGGGCCGCCGGCGCTGGACGCGGGGAACACGACGCTGACACTGTCGCTGACGTGCGCGTCCTTCGCCTGGCCGGCCGGCGCGAGCGCGACCGTCGTGACGAACGGCGTGACGGTGACCGTCACGAACCGGGGCGCGGTCACCCTCACGCTCGGTGGAACGTTCGACAAGGTCGAGGTGACCTCGACCGTGACCGCGGCCCGTACCGCGCAGGTGACCGCCGCCGTGCGGCCGGTCCGGCCGGGCGCGTTCGGCGCCGCGCTGGAGGAACTGGGCGAGCGTTTCGGCGGGGCCGCGTGGCCGAGCGCCAAGACGGGGCTCAGCGAGTTCGGGTTCGACCTCGGCGACGTGGCCGGCTTCGACTACCGCCTGGAGAAGGGGCAGCAGGGCGGCTACAAGGTGGCGTCCGTGGCGGTGGTGGCCGATCTGGACGTCAAGTCGCTTCCCCTCCAGGTCGCCGTGTGGCTGCCCGACCTGCGGGTCACCGGCCGGGTGCGCGGGGACGCGCCGGTCGGGGTCGCGTCGCTGCTGGAGTCGTTCGGCGTCCCCGCCGGTGAGCTGCCCGGCGAACTCGCCATCGGCGACCTGAGGTTCGCCGCCGCCCTCGGCCGCGCCTACATCCTGCGGATGAAGGTCACCGGCCTGTGGACGATCGGCTCCTTCGGCCTCACCTCCCTGTCGCTGGACCTGGCCTACAACAGCGCCGAGAAGTTCGTGGCCACCGTCGCGGGCACCGCGGCGATCGGCTCGTCCCTGGACATCGCGCTCTCCGCGACCAGGAGCGGCGGCGCGACGGGCGGCTGGACGTTCCAGGGCGGCCTGGCCCCCGACACGGATCTCGGGGTGGCCGACCTGGTCGCGGCGCTGGGGCTGACGGACGTGCCCGAGCCGGTCAAGAGCCTGGAGCTGACCAGCCTGTGGTTCACGCACACCACGGGCTCGGGCGGCTACGACGTCAGGCTGCGCGGCGACATGACGATCGCGGACGGGGTGCGCGCCTCGCTCGGGGTGACGGCCACCCACGACCGGTCGGGCACCCGTTACGCCGGCACGCTGGAGGTGGACGGCTACGACTTCGAGGTCGTCTTCGACAAGGACCGGTCGGGCGTGGACGTGCTCGCCGCCGCCTTCCGCGGCCCCGAAGGGGGCCTCGAGATCGTGTTGCGCGACTGGGTGGCGCACCTGTCGGAGGACCTGGCGGAAGAGGTCCCCGACAGCCTGCGGATCGGCCTGAAGGACGCCAAGTTCGTCCGGGTCAAGCCGCCGGACGGCCCGGCGCGGTTCTGCCTGGGCATCGACCTGTCGGCGGACATCGACCTCTCCCAGCTTCCCCTGGTGGGCGGGTTCGTGTCGGCGGCGGGGAGCCTGGCCGTCCAGAACCTGCAGATCCTCTACAGTTCCGGTGACTTCTCCCCGCAGGCGGTCGGCGTGGTCAACGGGCTGCTGGACGGGGTCGTGCCGCTGCCGGAGGCCGGGCTGAAGGCGGGCGTGGCGGCCCTGGCGGAGCTGAACATCGGCGGCCAGAGCACCCCGATCGCCCTCGGCGTGCCGGCCACGAACGCCCCCACCCCCTCGGGAGGCGGGCAGTCCCGCGCCCCGGCGACACAGGGCAGCGGTTCCGCACCGTCCGGGAAGGCGGGCTCCACCGGGCAGTGGATCACGGTGCAGAAGAAGCTCGGCGTCGTCCAGATCAACCGGGTGGGCGTGATCTACCAGCACAACGTGCTGCTGTTCGCGCTGGACGCCGGGGTCACGCTGGGGCCGCTGTCGATGACGTTCGACGGGCTGGCGGTCGGCTCGCCCCTGAACAAGTTCGAGCCGACGTTCAACCTGGACGGTCTCGGCATCTCCTACGACGCCCCTCCGGTGCGGATCTCCGCCGCGCTGCTGCACCTGCCGGACGACCTGCTCGCCCCCGGGGTGGCCTTCCAGTACGACGGCACCGCCACGATCGCCCTGCCGGACTTCTCGCTGGCCGCCATCGGCTCCTACGCCCAGTTGACCAGCGGCGAGCCGTCGCTGTTCGTCTTCGCCCAGCTCGAAGGCCCCCTGCTGGAGCTGCCGCCGGTGCTGATCAACGGGCTGATGGCCGGGTTCGGCTTCAACCGGGAACTGGCCATGCCGTCGGCCGCGGAGGTGACCGGCTACCCGCTGCTCGTGCTGAACAAGCAGGGCCCGGATGCGAACCAGGACAAACCCTCCTTCGTGCTGGACGTCCTGGAAGGGCGGGAACCGGCCGTGCCCGGGACCACGCCCCGGCAGTGGATCGCCCCGCGCGAGGGCTCGTACTGGCTCGCCCTCGGGGTGGAGTTCAACACGGCCGACGTGGTGAACGCCAAGGTGCTGCTGGCCGCCGAGTTCGGCCACGAACTGGTGCTGGCCGTCCTGGGGATCGCCACCCTGCAACTGCCGCAGCCGTCCGAGTCGGCCACCCGCACCTACGTCTACGCCGAACTCGGCCTGGAAGCCGTCATCCGGCCGAACCAGGGCAGCTTCGAACTGGCCGCGCAACTGTCGCCGGCCTCGTACGTGCTCACCCCCGCCTGCCACCTCACCGGCGGCTTCGCCTGCGCGTTCTGGTACGGGCCGAACCCGAACGCCGGGCAGTTCGTCATCACGCTCGGCGGCTACCACCCGGCCTTCCAGGTGCCCGCGCACTACCCCAAGGTGCCCCGGCTGGGCATCGACTGGACGGTCAGCGACTGCGTCTCGATCAAGGCGCAGGCGTACCTGGCCGTCACGCCCTCGTGCGCGATGGCGGGCGGGAGGCTGGAGGCCGTCTTCCACTCGGGCCCGCTGCGGGCCTGGTTCACCGCGCAGGCCGACCTGCTGGTGTCGTGGCGGCCCTTCCACTTCGACGCGAGCATCTCGGTGAGCATCGGCGCCTCGCTCAAGGTGGACGTCCTGTTCGTGCACAAGACCCTCACCGCCTCCGTCGGCGCCGACCTGGCCCTGTGGGGGCCGCCGACCGGCGGCGTGGTCTCCGCGCACCTGCTGTGCATCACCGTGACGGTCTCCTTCGGCGCGGGACGCCACGGATCCGGCAGCAAGACGCTGGCCTGGGAGGAGTTCGCGGGCCTGCTGCCCCAGCCGCAGGACATGATCACCATCGCCCCGGTCAGCGGCCTGGACAAGAGCGTCGACGACGGCCAGGGCGGCAAGAGATGGCTGGTCCGCGCCCGCGACCTGCGGCTGTTCACCCAGTCCGCGATTCCGGCCAGCCACCTGCGCTTCGGCGAGCAGCCGCTGGCCGCGTCCGACCCCGACGACGGCCCCCTGGTCGACATCCGTCCGATGAAACTCGGTGGCCTGGTCGGCGAGCACCGCCTGAGACTCCTCTTCGAGGACGAACCCGCCTCGGCCGACGCCTGGACGCTGACCCCCCGCGTCCGCACCGTGCCCGCGCAGCTCTGGGGCGCCCCCCTCACCCTGCTGGAGGAGTTCTTCGGCAGGCCCACCGCGGACGTGGTCGCCGGCCTGCCCGTCGGCTACGACCTCCAGGCGCCCCGTCCCGACCTGGCCGCCTCACGCGGGGTGTTCCCCCTCAGCGAGTACACCGAGGACGAACTCCCGCCCGGCGTGTCACCCCTGCCCCCGCACCCCGCCGCCAACGCCGACTTCGCCTCCGCCGACGATCCGTCGTGCGTGGACCTCATCGGCCGCACCGACCAGGCGGACGCCAGGGCCGGACGCGATCAGCTCTACGCCGCGCTGGCCGACGCCAAGCTGTTCACCGGCCCCAACGACCCCCTGACCCACCTGGCGCGCGACGCCGGCCACCTGTTCAGCCAAGCCCCCATGACCCAGGACACCGGGAGCCGGACGTGAGCCCGAGCCCGCAGCATCCCGCCCGCGACACGATCCCCGTCGGCGACATCGAGCTGCACGACCACTACCTGCCCGCGCTGCCCGCCGGCGACTACCGAGTCGAGGTCACCCACGCCCTGCGCACCGGCCAGTACGACAACGCCTCCGTCGTCGGGGGCACCTTCACCGCCGTCCAGAACTTCACGGTCCGCGGCCCGCAGGTCGCGATCGACGCCGGCGCGGTGCTCGCCGTGCAGCCGCCGGACGCCTCCAGCGGCCGGTTCGCCGAGGTGCTGCCCCACGTGGTGCTCGGCGACCCGATGCTCCCGTGGGAACGCGCGATGCCGGGCGCCCCGCCCGGCACCCCCTGGCTGGCGCTGCTGGTCCTGACCGACGACCAGCTCGTCGGCGGGACGGCCTCCCCGACCCGGACGATCTCCGGCACGGTCGGCGACTTCCTGGCCGCCGACGAGACCGTGCTCAAACCCGAGCTGAAGGTCGAGTCCGACGTCGGCGACACCGATCCGTGCACCTACATCCAGGTCGATGCCGACGACTTCCACGCGGTCGCGCCCCGCCTGGACGAGCTGCGCTTCCTGGCGCACTGCCGGGGCGCCAACACCGGGGACCGGCCCATCCTCGGTCTCCAGGAGGACGGGCTGTTCGCCGTCGTCGTCGCCAACCGCTTTCCCGCCGACGCCCCGCCCGGCTCCACCGCCGTGACCAAGAACATCGTGCACCTGGTCTCCCTGGAGGGCCACGAGAAGCTCCTCGTGGACGGGCCCGACTTCCAGGGACGCGCGTCGGTGGCGCTGCTGTCGCTCGCGAGCTGGTCGTTCTGGGCCTACCCCGACCTGGCGGCCGACTTCGCCGACCTGGCCGAGGGCCTCACCCGCCGCCCCGACGGGGCACGGGCCGACCGGGCGGACATGTGGCTGCGGCTGCCCTCGCCCTACCGGGACGACGCCGGCACCCCGGCCCCGCAGCGGCAGGTGGCCCGGCGGCTCGGCGACGGGTACGTGCCGCTGCCGTACCTGACGCGGTCGGGGGAGTCCACCTTCGGCTGGTACCGGGGGCCGCTCACCCCCGTCGTGCCGGTGGCCACCGCGCGGGCGGCGCAGGCCACCACCGCCGACGCGCTCATCGGCTACGACCCCGTCTGGGGCGGCTTCGACGTGTCGCTGGCGACCGCGTTCGAGACCGGCCGGTCGATCGCGCTGGCCGACGCCGCCTTCGCCCAGCACCTGCTGGCGTTCAAACACGCCGCCCGGCACCTCGTGGACGTGCTCTACCACCAGTCCGTCAGCACCCACCTGCCGCAGGACGGCGACGGGGGGCCGCGGACCGCGCGGGCCGCGTTCGGCGGCCTTCTCGACGGCGACCTGCTCGCCGCCCTCGGCACCCCGCCGGGCCGGCCCGACGCCCCGTGGTCGCCGCCCGCGCCGGCCGGTCCGCCGTCCGACGCGACCCAGGCGCTGGAGGACTTCCTGCGCTCCAGCGCCACCCAGGCCACCCTGACCGAGGCGCTGGCCGACGGCGACGGGCTCGCCGAGCACTTCGCCCCCATCGCGCGCTGGCTCGGACGTCTCCTGCTGCTCAACCCCGTGCCGTTCACCCACCTGGTGCCGGACGAGGGGATGCTGCCGCAGGAGTCGTTACGCTTCTTCCACCTCGACCCGAGCTGGCTGAACGCGCTGGTCTCCGGCGCGTTGAGCATCGGGGCGCAGTCCAGCCGCGACACCCTCCAGGACCAGATCGTGGCCGGGACGGTCCGGGCCGCGGCGGCCCGCGAGGCGGCGGCGCACCGCGACACCCTGCGCGACGCCGCCCCAGATGAGACCGGCGCTGATGAGACCGGCGCTGATGAGACCGGAGCCGATCAGCCCCGGGACGTCGGGGACGGCCTGGGCAGCGCCACCCGGCCGGTCTCCGGACTGCTGCTGCGCTCGGCGCTGGTCTCCGGCTGGCCGAACCTGGCCGTCCGCGCCACCGACCGGGGCGGCACGCCGCTGCCGGTGCTGCGCATGGACCATCTGGCCCCCACCATGCTGCTGTGTCTGTTCGACGGCCTGCCCGCGATGGTCGAGCTGCGCGAACCCCAGGAAGGCTTCCGGTTCGGGGTCGAGGACCACGGCGTGATCTGGCTGCGGAACCTGCTGCCGCCCGGCTCGTCCACCGACCTGGGGCTCGGCGCGCAACTCGGCACCGACGTCACCTTCGGCGTCCTGGACCACCTGCGGACGGGCGGCGTCGGCCGGGTGCTGAACCTCGGCTCGCTCGTCCCCGCGCTGCAGGCCGCGCTGGATCGCGCGCACGACGCCGCCATCGGCACGATCGGCCCCGCCGACCTGGCCATGCAGATGGTCAAGGTCCCCGAAGCCATCCATTTCACCGGCCCGAACGGAGACCGAGGTTGACCATCCGTCCCGCACTCCTCGTCCCCGTCAGCCTGGACGCCCTCGTGGTGAACTCCGCCCTGCGGGGCCGGGACGGCTTTCGCACCTGGCAGCACAACTACCGGGCGCTGGACGACTACCTGAGCCCGGAGCCGGACGAGGGCGACCGGCAGAGCAACGAGCAGGGCCTCGACCACACCGGCGTGCACCTGCACTGGACGCTGCCCCGGGGGCTGCGGCACGGCGTCCAGGACCCGGAGACCGGGGAGATCGGGTACCCGCTGGTGCCCAACCGGTGGCTGGTGGTCCGGCACAGCGGCTCCGCCACCCGCCGCGTCAAGGCGTGGGTGATCGAGAGTGACTGCCCCTTCAGCGCCACCGCCTACCGCGGCGGGCACTCCTACCAGCGCTCCAGCCCCTACCTGGTCAGCGGGGCCACCCTGCGCGGCTGGCAGGCCAGCCCCGACCCCTATCGCAACAGCATGACGTCCCCCGTGCCCCAGGTGCTGATCGGGCTCGCCTTCCCGCTCACCGACACCACCACGCCGTGGACGGAACGGGCCGCGGGCGATCCCCTGTTCGTCACCGCCATGGCCACCGGCGACCCGTACTTCACCACCTACACCGCGCACAACGGCAACGTCTTCTCCTTCCTCGACGACCTGTCCGACGTGTCCACCACGGACACGCTCGGCTACCAGGTCATCGGCTGGTACTCCAACCCCGGCGCGGACGTCCTCGCGTCCCTCCCGGCGGGCACCTCGTACGCCGACCACCTCGCCCACCTCGGCTGGCAGGACCCCCGCCTCACCGGCACCCCCGACCAGGACGGCGCGGTCACCCCCGCCACCCGCAGCCTGTACTGCGGCACCGCCCTGACCGTCGTCTGGGACGCGAACGCCACC
>NZ_SSXE01000131.1 GCF_021699195.1 Nonomuraea sp. MG754425
GGCCACGACACCGCCACGCTGGGCCGGGCCGCCCGCACCGAGATCCGGCGCGACATGCAGGTCGCCTTCGAGCAGGATCCGCTCGCGGGAACGTTCGTGCACCGGGTCGGGCACCGGGATCGCCGACAGCAGCGCCTGCGTGTACGGATGGGCCGGGCGGTCGTAGACGGCGTCCACCTGCCCGATCTCGGCGATCCTGCCGAGATACATCACCGCCACCCGGTCGGCGATGTAGCGCACCACGGCCAGGTCGTGCGCCACGAACAGGTACGACAGCCCGAGCCTGGCCTTGAGCGAGTCGAGCAGGTTGATCACCCCGGCCTGGATCGACACGTCGAGCGCCGAGACCGGCTCGTCGAGCACGAGCAGCCGGGGCTCCAGCGCCAGCGCCCTGGCGATGCCGATGCGCTGCCGCTGCCCGCCGGAGAAGTCCTGTGGATAGCGGGCGGCGTGCGCGGGTTCGAGGCCGACCAGGGCGAGCAGTTCGCCGACCCGCCGCCCGGCGCCGCGCCACCCGTGGGTGCGCAGCGGCTCGGCCAGGATGTCGTGCACGGTCATGCGCGGGTCGAGGGAGGCCAGCGGGTCCTGGAAGACGACCTGCATGTCGCGCCGGATCTCGGTGCGGGCGGCCCGGCCCAGCGTGGCGGTGTCGTGGCCGAGCACGACGATGCCGCCCTCCTGGGGCGCGGCCAGTTCGAGGATCTGCGTCAGCGTGGTCGTCTTGCCGCTGCCGGACTCGCCGACCAGCCCCAGCGTCTCGCCCTGCCGGACGTCGAAGCTGACCCCGGCCACCGCGTGCACGGTGCCCACCCGGCGCTTGAAGATCGCGCCCTTGAGCAGCGGGAAGTCCTTGACCAGGTTGCGCACCTCCAGCACGTTGCGCGCGCCGCGCTCGCGCGCCCGGGGCTCGCCGGCCGCCCGCGCCCCCGGCCCACGCGGGCCCACCTCCTTCCAGCGGATGCACGCCGCCCGGTGCGCCTCGGCCACCTCGAACAGCGGCGGCTCGCCCTCGTCGCAGGCGGCGACCCGCATCGGGCAGCGCGGCGCGAACGGGCAGCCGGGAGGCAGCGCGGCGGGGGAGGGCGGGTTGCCCTCGACGGGCGTCAGCGGCTGCCGGCCGCTGCGATCGACCCGCGGGACCGAGCCGAGCAGGCCCGCGGTGTACGGCATCCGCGTGCGGTAGTAGATGTCGTCCACGCCGCCCACCTCGACGGGCCGCCCGGCGTACATGACCAGGACCCGGTCGGCGAACCCGGCCACCACCCCGAGATCGTGCGTGATCATGACGATGGCCGCGCCGGTCTTGGCCTGGGCCCGCTTGAGCACCTCCAGCACCTGGGCCTGGATGGTGACGTCGAGCGCCGTGGTCGGCTCGTCGCAGATGATCACGTCGGGGTCGTTGGCGATGGCCATCGCGATCACCACGCGCTGCCGCATGCCGCCGGAGAACTCGTGGGGGAAGGCCAGCGCCCGCTCCGACGGGTGCGGGATGCCGACGAGTTCGAGCAGCTCGACGGCCTTGATCAGGGCCGTCTCCTTGCTGACCCGCTGGTGCACGCGGACGGCCTCGGCGATCTGGTCGCCCACCCGGTAGACCGGGGTGAGCGCCGACAGCGGGTCCTGGAAGACCATCGACATGGATCTGCCGCGAAAGCCGTTGAGGGTGCGCTCGGGCGCGCCGATCAGCTCCCTGCCGTGCAGGCGCACGGAACCGGTGACGCGTGCCCCCGGCGGCAGCAGCCCCATGACGGCGGCCGAGGTGACCGACTTGCCCGAGCCCGACTCGCCGACGATGGCCAGCACCTCGCCCGGACGTACGGCGTAGCTCACCCCGCGTACCGCCCGGACCTCGCCGAAGGAGACGTTGAGGTCGGTGACCTCCAGCACCGGTTCGTCCATCACACCCTCCTGGCGGAGGGGTCGAACGCGTCGCGCAGCGCGTCGCCGACGAGGTTGACCGCCAGCACGGTGACCACCAGCAGCCCGGCCACGAACCAGAACGTCCACGGGGCGTACACGGCGGTCTTGGAGCCGTCGGCGATGAGCGTCCCGAACGACACGTCGGGCGGCTGGATGCCGAACCCGAAGTACGACAGCGACGTCTCGGTGAGGATCGCGCTGCTGACGTTGAGCGTGGCGTCGACGATCAGCAGCGACGACAGGTTGGGGATCACGTGGCGGAAGATGATCCGCACCGGCGGCACCCCCATGTACCGGGCCGCCTGGACGAACTCCCGCTCCTTCAGCGAGATCGCCATCCCCCGCACGATCTTCGAGGTGACCATCCACAGGAACAGCGCCAGCATGACCACGAACAGCGGCCACTGCCCGGACCCGAACAGCGGCGACAGGATCGCCAGGATCAGGAACGCGGGCAGCACGAGCAGCAGGTCGGTCACCCAGCTCAGCACCCGGTCGGTCCAGCCCAGGAAGTAGCCGGCGAACGCCCCCACGACCGCGGCCAGCGCCGTGGACACCAGTGCCGCCAGCAGCCCCACGACCAGCGACTTCTGCATGCCGCGCAGCGTCACGGCGAACACGTCGGAGCCCGTTTGGAGCGTTCCGAACCAGTGGCGCGCCGACGGCGGCTGCATGAACGCGGTGAAGTCCTTGTCGGTGTACGTCCACGGGCTGACCAGCGGCCCCGCGAAGGCCAGCAGGAACATCAGCGCCAGCACCGCGAACCCGATCCGCCCCTGCGTGGAGCGGAAGAACCGCCCGGCGACCACCCGCGCCCTGGACGGCGCCCGGAAAGGCGTGTCCTCGGTGAGCTCCTCGGCCAGTTCCTCCTCCGACAGCGTCATCAGGCCCGCACCCTCGGGTCGAGCGCCGCGTGCAGCAGGTCGGCGGCCAGCGAGGCGCACAACACGGCGACGGCGGCCAGCAGGGAGATCGCGGCGACGGTGTTGACGTCGTTGCTGAAGATCGAGTTGATGAGCTGCTCGCCCAGCCCGTGCCAGCCGAAGATCTTCTCCGTGAACGTGGCCCCCGTCAGCAGCGCGCCGAACGTGAACGCCAGGTAGGTCACCACCGGGATCAGCGCGGTGCGCAGCGCGTGCCGGGTCAGCGCCCGGCGCCTGCTCAGCCCCTTGGCCCTGGCCGTGCGGACGAAGTCGGCGTCCAGCACGTCGAGCATCATGTTGCGCTGGTAGCGGCTGAAGACCGCGATCAGCCCCACCGACAGCGAGATCGTGGGCAGGATGAGATGTTGCAGCCGGTCCACCATCTGGTTCCAGAATCCCTCGATGTCGGCGCTGTACTCGCCGCTGACCAGCAGCACCTGGCGGCCGAACACGTTCTGGTTGGCCCACGCCGCGATCAGGATCAGCATGTTGGCCAGCACGACCACCGGCACCGCGAGCACCAGGAACGACAGGCCGGTGGACAGGCGGTCGAACCAGCCGTACTGCCGGACCGCGGCCAGCGCCCCCACGAGCACGCCGAGCAGGCTGCCGCACACCAGCCCCAGGATGACCAGCCGGAACGTGACGCCCATACGGCGCTGGATGTCGTCGTTGACCGGCGCGCCCGCCACCGTCAGGCCGAAGTCGCCGTGCAGCACGCCGCCCGCCCAGACGGCGTACCGCTCGATGAGCGGCGTCTTGTCGTTCAGGTTGAGCGCGGTGAGCTGGGCGTCCACCGCCGCGGGCGGCGGTTTCGGGGTGCGGTCGGCGTAGTTGGAGCGCGGGTCGAGGGCGGTCGCGGCCAGCAGGTAGGCCAGGCTGGCGGCCACGGCCACGAGCACGATGTAGCTGAGCAGCCTGCGGGCCAGGAACCCCGCCATCGCTCCCCCTCCTACGCGCAACGCACGCATGACGAGCCACTGGACGTGGCCCATCGTAGTCACATTGCTACACCATGTGAGCATCCCGGCGCACGGAACTTGCGCGGAAGGTCAGCGGCCGGAGAGTTCGTCGACAGCCGTGCGGACGTCTTCGCTGGTGATCGTGGTCAGGTCGGCCGAACTGGCGGAGCCGCCGCGCGAGGCGTGGGCGGCCAGCCGCACGTCGCGGCGCATGGCCGCGCGCTCGAACAGGGACCTGGCGAAGCGGCCGTTGCCCAGACCGTCGATCAGCCGGTCGGCGCACACCCAGGTGAACACCTCGTCGAGCCGGCGCAGCGCCTCGTCGTCGAACGTGTCGCCCGCCTTCTCCGCCAGCAGCACCGCGATCTGCGACAGCTCGCGCGGCGAGTAGCTGGGGAAGGCCACCCGCTGGTTGAAGCGGCTGGCCAGGCCGGGGTTGCTGACCAGGAACGCGTCGGTCTCGCGCTCGTAGCCGGCCAGTACGATGACCAGCCGCTCGCGGTCGTCCTCGGCCCGTTTGAGCAGGGTCTGCACGGCCTCGGCGCCGAACGCGTCGCCGCCCTGGTAGCCGGGGTTGACCAGGCTGTACGCCTCGTCGATGAACAGCACGCCGCCCAGTGCCCGGTCCACCAGCTCGTTGGTCTTGATCGCGGTCGCCCCGAGATGCTGGCCGACCAGGTCGGCCCGGTGCGCCTCGACGACGTCGGGCCTGGCCAGCAGGCCGAGCGCGGCGAAGATACGGCCCAGCACCCGGGCGACCGTGGTCTTGCCGGTGCCGGGCGGGCCGACGAAGACGAAGTGCCGCATCTGCTGCGGCGTGGGCAGCCCGCGCTCCTGGCGCATCCGGGCCACCTGGAGCTGGGCCGCGATCGCGTGCACCTGCCGCTTGACGGGCGCCAGGCCGGCCATCCTGTCGAGGTCGGCCAGCGCCTCCTCCAGCGTCGGCGTGGCCACGTAGCCGCGGAAGCGGGCGGTCAGCTCGTCAAACGCCTTGGCCACGTCGGGGGTGGTCGTGGTGACGAGGTCCTGGGTGCTCGGCGTGCCCCCGGCGCCCACCACGCGTACGTCGCGGGCCTGCGCGGCGGCCTCCACCAGGCTGCGCGCGAACCGGGCGTTGCCCAGCTCGTCGACCAGGCCGCGGCGGTGCACGTCGTCGTAGCGGGCCAGCAGCACCCGCTTGGTCTCGGCGTCCATCTGGTCGCCCCTGCGCCGCTGCAGCAGCTCGGTGACCTCGACCAGCTCCGCGGGGGAGTAGCCGGGAAAGCGCACCCGCGTGGCGAACCGGCTGGCCAGGCCGGGGTTGCTGGACAGGAACCCGCTCATCTCCTGCTCGTAGCCCGCCAGGATGATGATCAGCCGCTCGCGGTCGTCCTCGGCCCGCTTGAGCAGCGTCTGGACGGCCTCGGCGCCGAACCGGTCGGGCTGCCCGTCGGAGGAGTTGACCAGCCCGTACGCCTCGTCGATGAACAGCACGCCGCCCAGCGCCCGGTCCACCAGCTCGTTGGTCTTGATCGCGGTCGCGCCGAGGAACTCGCCCACCAGGTCGGCCCGCTGCGCCTCGACCACGTAGGGGGTCTCCAGCAGGCCGAACGCGTAGAAGATCTTGGCCAGCGCGCGGGCCACGCTGGTCTTGCCCGTGCCGGGCGGCCCGACGAACACGAAGTGCCTGGTGGGCCGCTCGGTGGTGTAGCCGGCCTCGGCCCGCAGCCGGGACGCCTCGATGGAGGCGGCGATCGAGCGCACCTGCTCCTTGACCGGCGCCAGCCCGACCATGCCCTCCAGCTCGGCGAGTGCCTCCTCGACGGAGATCTGCGGCGGGCCGCCCGCCTTGTCGTGCGCGGTCTCGGGCCTGCCCTCGCGGCCCCTGACGCGGACCTGCTGCTCCTCGGCGGCGGCGCGCTGCGCGCGGGCCTTGCGGGCCAGCACGAAACGGTGGACGAGGACGGCCCCGGCGGCGGCGTAGGCCGTCCAGACCGCCGCGCCGTCGGAAGTGGGAGAGATCGCGGCGAGCGCGGCCCCGAGCAGCCCGGCGGGGACGAGCGCCATCAGCGTGCTCATCCACGGCGTCACCCAGCGGATGACGTGGGCCGCGGCGGCGACCGGCAGGGCCAGCCCGACGATCAGGTGCACCGTGCCCGCCCCCGCCGGGAACAGCCCGGAGAAGAGCGGCAGCGCCAGCGCCACCCAGGCGGCCACCACCAGCGCGGTGGCGGCGGCGCGCGGGAAGCGCATGGTCAGCGCGACGAACGCGAGCAGCAGGAGCACGAGGGGGAAGGTCTTGAGCAGGTCCCATCCGAGCGCCGCGCCCACCCCCATGGCGGCCACCAGCACGACCACGTAGAGCACCCGGCGCACGGCCGGGGGAATCTGGAAATAACGCAGCCGAACCTTCTCGAACAGATCCCGCGCCGCGACCCGCCCCGCAGCCTGGGCCCTGTCGGACTCACGCATCACGCCTCCCCGGTCCGCCCCCGGTTATACCGCACCGGACCGACGATTGGGCGCTCCTGACACGCTAGGTGCAGGTCACGAAAAGGGCTGTCCGACGGTCGTGCCCGGGTCCCGTGGCCGCCTCCGGGAGACCGGTGGCGCGCTTGGTCGCGGGACGTCGCAGGCCAGCCGGGTCGCGCGCCGGTCAGCGACGCTGGTGCCGTCCGGGGAACTCGCCCACCAGCACCTGTTTGGGCGTCACGCGCAGGACGTCGGAGTCGGCCCTGGCGACCCCGCGCACCTCCACCCAGAACCGCCGCTGCAACGGATCGGTCGCGAAGAGCGCCACCCGCGGATCCTCCTCGACGGCCTCCCACGCCTCGGTCTCGGCGATCAGCCGCAGCTCTCCCGACGAGGTGACCGACGCGACGGCGCCCGCGACCCGGGGGCCGAGGGCGTCGCCGTAGGCCAGGACGACGCTGCGCGCGTACGAGAAGGTCTGGCGCACCTCCGAGTTCAGCGCGACCGACGGCTCGCCGCCCACGGGCAGGTCGCACATCAGCAGGGACGAGCGCCACGGCCCCGGCCCGCCGCGCCACCACGCCTGCGCGCCCCGCAGCCCGGACACCACCGCGCCCGCCACCAGCGCCCCGAGCCCGGTCCGCCACGCCCACGCCGCCTCCAGCACCCCGCCCGCCGCGCAGGCCACGGCCGCCAGCACGACCAGCCCGGCCGCGGTGAGCAGCCACCGGTCCGCGCCGGGACGGGCACGCAGGAAACCCCACACCAATGGGGACGGCACCGCCACCATGGCCACCGCCGCCAGGGGCTCCACCACGAGGGCCCCGCCGGCCAGCGCGACCAGCACCGTCCAGGTCCGGCCGAGCACGATCCACAGCGCCACCCCGACGTTGCGCCGCGCGGTGCGCTCGCTCGCCCGCACCGGTTCCGTCACGGCCAGCGCCCGCAGCGGACGTCCGCGCCACGCCTGTGCCAGCGCGCGCACGCCCGCCTGCGCCGGCCAGCCCAGCACCAGGATGCCCGCCAGCCCGGCCCAGACCGGGTCGAGCCAGGGCACCCGCACCGCCCCCAGCAGCAGCCACGCGGTGAACGCCGCGATCGACAGGGCGGCGGACGCCACCGACACCCCGAGCCAGGGATCCCCGCCGAGCATCGCCCCGGCGTACCGCCAGACGCCGACCCGCCGCGCCTGCCGCACCGTGATCGGAACCAGCAGCAGGAGCAGGACGAGGCCGCCGAGCCGGGCCTGGGCGCCCCAGTCGAGCAGCAGCGCGCACGCGGCGATCCCCAGCGTGCCCACGGCGAGCAGCAGGCGCACCTGGCGCGACCAGACCTCCATCGCGCGCCGGGCGCGCCCGCTCTGGCGCGGGTCGATCGGCCAGGCCGGGTCGTGGTGGAGGCGGGGACGGTCCCAGCGCAGCAGCGCCAGGCCGAGGTTCACGCGGGCCTGCGGGTGGCCGGGGTCGGCGGCGAGCGCGGCCCGGTAGGCGCGTTCGGCGCGTGCGTGCTCGCCGCGCAGCAGGGCCAGGTCGCCGCGCATGACCTCGGGTCCCGGCTCCTCGGGCGCGAACTTCCTGGCCAGCTCCGCCTGCTCGGACGCCTCCGCCCAGCGTCCCGGCAGCCGGCGCAGCACGCCGGCCAGGCGCAACCGGGCCGGCCATGAGCCGTGGGCCAGTTCGACGGCCCGCTCGGCGGCGGGCAGGGCATCGGCGTCGCGGCCCAGCCGCTCGTGGGCCAGGCTGATCAGCCGGTGCGCCCATTCGGAGGCCGGGTCCAGGCCGGCGGCGCGGCGGGCGGCGTCCAGGGCGGCTTCGGGACGTCCGGCGTCGAGTCTGCTCAGGGCCTCTTCGCACCATTCGCGTGCGGACCGGTTGGGATGGTTGCCGTTCTTGCCACTTTCGTCGGTCCCCACGAGTCCCATGATCGGCGGGCGGACGTTTCATGGATAGATCCCGACATATGGCTGTATCTCTCTAGAGAGGTGTGCGCTGACCGTGGATCGGCCGATACCGCTATCACAACCTCCCGGCATGGCCTAAGCTGCCACGCAAGCCGGGAGCGCCGGAACGCGGCCGCGCAGCTCGAAAGGAGCGAGTGACGCGCCGAGTCCCGCCGCCGACCACCAGCACGTGCGGGCCCTGTGAAGCGGATCGGCCCGCAAGGAGGCCCATGACCGTCACCCAGGCCGCGCCTTCCGTACGCGCCGCCGGCCGGGACCCTCACAGCCGCCGCTGGTCCATCCTGGTGTTGCTCTGCCTGAGCCTGCTGCTGATCACGGTCGACGCCACCGTCCTGCACATCGCGGTGCCCGCCCTCACGGCCGCGCTCGAACCCTCCGCCGTGCAACTGCTGTGGATCATCGACGTCTACTCGCTGGTGGTCGCGCCGCTGCTGGTCATGTTCGGCACGCTCGGCGACAAGTACGGCCGCAAACGGCTGGTGCTCTGGGGCTTCGTGCTGTTCGGCGTGGCCTCGGCCGCCGCCGCGTGCGCCCCGACCCCGCTCACCCTGATCCTCGCCAGGGCGCTGCTCGGCGTGGGCGGCGCGATGATCATGCCGGCCACGCTGTCGCTGATCCGCCAGGTCTTCACCGACCGGCGCGAACGGGCCGTCGCCCTCGGCGTCTGGAGCGCCGTCGCGGCGGCCGGCGCCGCGGTCGGGCCGCTCGTCGGCGGCGTGCTCGTCGGCTTCTGGTGGGGCGCGGTCTTCCTCATCAACGTGCCGATCCTGCTCGTGCTGCTGCCCGCCGCGATCCGCCTGCTGCCCGAGTCGCGCGTGCACGCCGGCCGTCCCTGGGACGCCGTCAGCGCGATCCTGTCGGTGGCCGGCATCCTGGCGCTGGCCTTCGGGCTCAAGGAGGCGGGCTCGGGGAGCCTGATGCCGTTCTGGGCCGCGGTCCTGGTCTTCCTGACGGGGGTGGGGCTGCTGGTGGCGTTCGTCCGGCGGCAGACCCGGCTGCCCGCGCCGTTCCTGGAGGTCGGGCTGTTTCGGCGGCGCGACTTCACCACCGGGGTCGCCGGCGTGCTGCTCGGCGTGTTCGCGCTGGTGGGACTGCAGCTCATGCTCGCCCAGTACCTGCAACTCGTCCTCGGCGACAGCCCCGTACGGGCGGCGCTGCGGATGTTGCCGCTGGTCCTGTCGGCCATCACCGGCGGGCTCGCCGCCGCCCACATTCTGCCCAGGATCGGCATGCGCGCCACCATGAGCGGCGGCCTCGGCCTCGTGGCGCTCGCCCTGACCCCCACCCTGACCTGGGGCGTCGAAGGACACCCCGTGATGCTGGCGATCTGCTTCGTGGGCATCGGGTTCGGGGTGCAGGTGGCGCTGCTCGCCGCCTCCGACACGATCATGGCCGCCGCCCCCGAGTCGCAGGCGGGCGGGGCCGCCGCCATCGAGGAGACCGCGTACGAACTGGGGGCCGGCCTGGGCGTGGCCGTGCTCGGCACGATCACCACGATCGTCTACGCCCCCGGCCTGCGTCCCGTCCCCGGTGTGCCCGAGGGCGGCATGGACCAGGCCAGGCAGTCGCTGGCCGCCGCCGCGCACGTCGCGGACCAGGTCGGCGGCTCCGCCGGCGGCGCGCTGCTCGACGCCGCCCGATGGGCCTTCGTCAACGCCCTGCACACGACCGTGGTCGTGAGCGTCGTCCTGCTCAGCCTGACCGCCGCCGCGGTGGCCATGCTGCTCCGCCGTGATTGAGGTGTGCCATGTCCCGTTCAGGGCAGACAACTACCGTGAAACAGGCCCTCCGTGATCTTGCCGCGTTAGTCGCCCGCCTCGGCGTGGGCGGGATCTTCTTCGCCAACGGCTGGTCCAAGCTGGAAGACGGGCTGAAAATCACCGGGTCGAAGTTCCTGGACCAGGGCGCTCCGGCCCCCGGCGCCTGGGCGACGGTCACCATGCTCGCCGAGCTCATCGGCGGCGCGCTGCTCATCGCCGGCCTCGCGGTCTCGGTGACCGGGCTCATCCTCTTCGCCGAGGCGCTGGCGGTCTTCCTCGTGGCCCCGCCGCTCAACCCCATCACCATGAACGAGATCATCCTGCTCGGCGCCGCCTCCCTCCTGCTCGCCGTGGTCGGGGCGGGGCGCGTGTCGGTGGACCACATGGTCGTGATCCGGCGCAGGGAATCGGCGGCGGCCGACGAGTTCGCCTCCGACACCGAGGCCGACCGGGTCATCGCCGCACTCCGCGATCCCGACGAGCCGCGCGCGTCCGGGTCCTCCGGGTCCTCCGGCGACCCGGGCGAGCCGAAGAAGGCCGCCGCCGAGCCCGAACCGGCGCAGGCCGAACCCGGCGTCTCCTCGACGGAGGACACGGTGCCGCAGCCGCGCGCCCGGTCGCAGGCGGGGCGGCCCAAACGCAACGAGGAGCCGACGAGCACCCCCGCGCCCGGCGACACCCTGGTAGCGGGCCGCAAGAAACCCACCCCCCGCAACCGCCGCACGACAACCGACTGACCCCCGCCCCGCGGGTTGCACATCGGGGGCTGTGAGCCGGGCCCGCGCGTGTGGGCTCGCGAGGCCGCACATCGAGGCTGTCCGGGCCCGCGCCTGTGGTTCGCCGCTGCGCGGCCCCGCGAGGTCGTGCAGCAGGGTCCGCGCCCGTGGGTTCGCCGGCCGCGCGTCGGGGCTGTCCGGGCGCCTGTGGTTTGCGGTCGCGCGGACTCTCAGGGGCCGTGCAGCCGGGTGGCGACCGCGAGGGTGGCGCGGCGGGTGAGTGCCGGATCCCCGGTGGCCTCGACGTGCACCAGCACCCGCCCGCCAAAGGCCCAGCCGGACGTGCGCCGCCCGTCACGATCCCCTGCTGAGCCCAGGTACGCCCCCTCGCCCAGCCGCTCCGCCCCCGGATCGGCCGCGAGCTTGCTCCCGGCCAGCCGGCGGGCGTCGGCGTCGGTGGCCGAGACCCAGCCGACCGCCACCTTCACCTGCGCCTTCGAGTCGTCGGCCGGCAGGAGCACGCACGTGTTGGCCTGCGGCCAGCGCAGCCCGAGGTGCTCCTCCCCGGCCGGGACCGGCGTGTACCCCTCCGGGACGGCACGATCGGCCAGCGCGCAGGCGTCCGGCCACCGCTCGGGCGGCACCGCCAGCGGCGAGCCCGCGCCGCGCCCCGGCCGGAGGGTGTAGGCGGTGACGTGCCCGCCGTCGGGGTGGATCTCGTACATGAGCACGTCGCGCGCCGTGCTGCCGGCGACCACGGAGGCCAGCCCGCCGGCCGCCAGCGGGAAGGAGACGCGCCGCCCGTCGGCCAGCGAGACGAACTCCAGGCTGCGGGCCTCGAGGTCGTGCGGCACGTGGCTCACGGCGTGGCGGGCGGTCAGGAAGTCGGCGCTCGGCAGGTGCCCGTCGGATGACCCCAGCGCGCGGGGCGGTCTGAGGGTGGTGCGCCAGGCGACCCGCCCGCCCGCGCCGCGCAGCGCGGTCATGACGCGCGCGCCGTTCTCGCTGTGCACCAGCAGGGTGAGCCCGCCGGTGCGCACCGCGGTCGGGCCCGCGACGGTGGGGAAGCGGCCGGGCAGTCGCGCGATCACCCGGCCGTCGGGGTCGAGGGCGGTGAAGACGTCCGCGTGGGAGACCTCGATCAGGCCGGTGGACGACACGTCGGGGGCCAGGATGTCGCCGTCCGTGCGGGGGAAGGCGTGCTTCCAGGCGACGCGGCCCGTACGCGCGTCCACGCCGTACAGGACGCCCGAGCCGTCGGGGCACTGCTCGACGAGGAGCGGGCGCTCGGCGGTGAGCAGGATGCGTTCGGGGCAGGCGCGCGGCCACGGCAGCGTCCAGGTGTCGCGGCCGGTCGCCGGGTCGAGGCCGCGCAGCCCGTCGCCGGACGCCCGCACGATGCCGGTGCGCGCCTGGACGGAGCTCTGCGTGTAGGGCAGCAGGATGGGCGCGCCCGCGAGCGGGACCAGCCGCGACCACCGCACCGCCCCGGTCAGCGGGTCGTACAGGGTGATCCGCTCCCCTCGGGGTTCGTCGGTGCGCACCGCGAGCGACTCGCCGACGAAGCGCACGTCCACCTCCACGAACCGGTACGGCCGGGGCAGCGGGAACGCGCGCAGCACCCGCCCGGTCGCCGCGTCGTGGAGCCGGACGGCGTCCGGCCGGGCCGAGGGCAGGGCCAGCACCGCCCGCCCGCGGATCGTGGCGGCGGGCACCGCGAGGCCGAAGCCCTCATCGCCCAGCGGCCCGACGTTCACCGACCAGGCCGTGACGAGCGCGGCCGGCCCGGGGGCGGCCGCGGCCCGGCTGCCGGCGGCGCAGCCGAGCACGAGCAGCGCCGTGATCAGCGCCCGGACGCGCATGCTCGTCCCGTCTCGAAGATCTCGCACGCCTCGCGCCCGGCGGCGACGTGCAGCCCGGCCCCGGTGTTGCGGTAGACGGTGCCGTAGGCGGTCCAGCGGGCGGGGCCGCCGGTGACCCGGAAGGGCCTGCCGTGGTCGGTCACGGTGATGCTCTCCTGGCGGTCGGCGCCGGTGGACAGGTAGAAGACCTCCAATGCGAATGCGTGGCTGCGGGAACGGGCCTGGATCTCGAACCCGACCTCGGTCTGATCTCCCCTTTTCACCGGCAGGCTGTTGGGGCCGAAGAACGGGCTCTTGGACCCCGGCAGGCGGGCGAAGAACGGGGCTTTGTCATTGAGGTCGAGGGTGAGCTGCGGGTTTCTGGCCGCGGACTCGCTCGGGAACTGCACGAAGGCCCTGGTGACGTTCGGCTGCGCGACGCCGATCCGCTTCAGGCGTACGTCGGTGATGCGCAGGTCGCGGGTGGCCTCGAAGACCACGCGGACGCGCGCCCGCTTCACCCAGGCCCCGCCCAGCCCGGCGGTCACGTCGAGGAACGCCTGGTCGCTGAACCTGCCGCGCAGGAAGACGGCGCGGTCGTGCGGCGTGCTGGGCAGGGCGGCCACGGCGAGGTCGGGGGCGCGCCCGGCGACGGGGATGACCGTGGCCCGCAGCGCCGGCCTGCCGAGGCCGACCAGGTCGGCCGGTCCGACGAGCAGGCTGACGGCGTCGGTGGCCCACGCGGTGATCACGCCGGCGACGACCGCGGTGAGCACGCCGCCGCTCCACAGGAGCAGTCTGGTGCGTTTTCCACCGGTGGGCGGATCATTGTCCGGCACGGCGAATCGTCCTCCCCGCTGGTTTTTCCGGGAAGCCAATTTAGGCGCGGAAATCAGAAATGCAAGCCGGATCTTTTTCAGAAATTCCGAAATATCGGCTAATTGTGGGGATATCGAAAGCCCCGGACCGGGGGGTGGAGATCGGCTTCGCCCGGTGAATATCCTGGCGGCACCTACCGAGCGGGGAGTGCGCATGGCAGCCAGGACGCGGGCGACGGTCCGTGACGTCGCGGCCGAGACCGGCCTGTCCATCGCCACCGTCTCCCGCGTGCTCAACGGCCAGTCCAACGTCTCCCCGCACACCAGGGACCTGGTGCTGAGCGCGGTGGGCCGGCTGGGCGACCAGGCGCCCCGGCCGCGTGCGACCCCCGATGCGCCGGGCGGCGCGATCTACGTGCGCTGCCCGTACGTGCTGACCGACTACTTCGGGCTGATCGTCTCCTCGGTGGGCGAGACGATCGAGCTGCACAACCGGCAGATGATCCTCGGGGCGGGGGAGGCGGCGCAGAGCAGCGCGGTGCTGCCCGGCCTGCCCGAGCGGCCGGGGGTCGCGGGCGCGATCCTGATCCTGCCGCCCGAGCCGGGCGAGGAGCTCGTCCGGCTGCGCGATCGCGGTTTCCCGTTCGCGGTGATCGACCCGCGCACGCCGCCCCCGAAGGACATCGTGGCCGTGTCGGCCGCGCACTTCGCGGGCGGCAGGAAGCTGATGGCGCACGTGGTGGGCCTGGGCCACCGCCGGGTCGGGATCATCGGCGGCCCGGTGAAGTGGCTGCCCAGCGAGGCCAGGCTGGCCGGCTACACCGCCTCGCTGGCCGACGCCGGGGTGCTGCCGGCCCCCGAGCTGCTGCGCAACGTCCCCGAGCCGAACATCGAGCACGGCTACCTGGCGGCCCGCGAGCTGCTCGACCTGCCGGTCCGGCCGACGGCCCTGGTGGCCTTCAACGACAAGATGGCGGTCGGCGCGCTGCGCGCGGCGGCCGAACGCGGGCTGAGCGTGCCCGGCGACCTGTCGGTGGCGGGCTTCGACGACATCGACATCAGCCGGGCGGCCTCGCCCGCGCTGACCACCGTGCGCCAGCCGCTGCAGGAGATGGGCCGGATGGCGGTCACGCTGCTGATGCGGCTGCTCAGCAGGCACACGCTGGAGGCGCTGCACGTCTCCCTGGGCACGGAGCTGATCGTCCGCGGCTCCACGGGGCCCGCTCCGTACTGACTGTTTCATTTGTTACATCAGTTGACGGTCGCATTGACTCGTGCTCTGCTGCTCAGTGCAAGCAGTGTTTCGTCACTGTTTCATTTGTTTCAAGGGCATCACCCCCCAGCCCCTGAAAGGACCTCGCCGTGTCCAGAATCCTTCTGGCGCTCGCCTGCGCGCTCGCCCTGGTGGGAGCCGCGCCCCTGCCGGCCCTGGCGGCAGGCGAGAGCGTGAACATCTGGCTCACCACCACCTCCGACTCCGGCGGGCGCACCGTCACCCGCGGCCTCGCCCAGCAGACGCCGACCGCCTTCGGCCCCGCCGGCGGCTCCGCGAACCACACCATCACCGTCAACGAGGGCACCACGTACCAGCAGTTCGAGGGCGGCGGCGCGTCGATCACCGACACCACCGCGTACCTGCTGCGCGGCGGCCCCGTCAGCGCCGCCACCCGCGACGCGACGATGCGCAAGCTGTTCCACCCCACGGACGGGATCGGCCTGTCCTTCGTCCGCAACCCCATCGGCGCCTCCGACCTGTCGCGCCCTGGCATGGTCTCCCTCGACGACACCTGCTGCGACCTGAACGACTTCGGCGCCAACGGCTACGACACCGACGTCCGCCTGCTGACCGCCCAGGCCAAGCAGCTCAACCCCGCGCTGCGGGTCAAGGCCGTGCCGTGGAGCTCGCCCGGCTGGATGAAGGACAACGGCCGGATGGACCAGATGGGCTGGCTGAAGTGGGAGCACTACGGCACGTACGCGCAGTACCTGGTCAAGTACCTTCAGAGCTACCAGGCCGCCGGCGTCCCCGTCGACTACCTCTCGGTCCAGAACGAGCCCAACTGCTGCCAGGCGTCCAACCCGACCGCGATGAACTACCCCGGCATGTCCTGGAACGCCTCCGGCCTCATCGAGCTGACCAAGAACTTCGTCTACCCGGCCTTCCGCGCCGCCGGCATCACCACCAAGGTGCTCGTGCACGACTGGAACTACGGCGACTACGGCCAGATCGGCAGCCCCATCCTGGCCGACGCCGCGCTGCGCACCGACCCGCTGTTCGGCGGCATCGCCTGGCACGGCTACTACGGTGACCCGGCGGTCGGCACGCAGGTGCACAACCAGTACCCGTCGGTACGGCAGTTCAGCACCGAGCACTCCGGCGGCACCTGGGTCGGCAACCAGCACAACGACGACATGACCGACATCGTGAGCTACGCCCGCAACTGGAGCGGCAGCCTCGTCAAGTGGAGCCTCGCGCTCAACCAGAACATGGGCCCGCACAACGGCGGCTGCGGCACCTGCACCGGGCTGATCACCGTCCAGGAGGGCGGCTCGCGCGCCGGCCAGGTGGACTACACGATCGAGTACTACACGACCGGCCACCTGACCAAGTTCGTCAAGCCGGGCGCCTACCGCATCGACTCCACCGCCAACGCCACGATCCAGAACGTCGCCTACCGCAACCCCGACGGCTCCAAGGCGCTGATCGCCCACAACGGCGGCACCTCGGCCCAGTCCGTCCGGGTCGACTGGGGCGGCCAGTCCTTCGTCCACACGCTGCCCGCCCGCACCACCGCCACCTACACCTGGTCCGGCACGCCCGGCGGCGGCACCGGCGGCGGCGCGATCACCGGCCTGGCCGGCAAGTGCGTGGACGTGGCCGGCGCCAGCGGCGCGGACGGGGCCGCCGTACAGCTCTACACCTGCAACGGCACCGCCGCCCAGCAGTGGACCCGCCCCGGCGACGGCACGCTGCGCGCCCTCGGCAAGTGCCTCGACGTACGCGACCACGGCACCGCCGACGGCAGCCAGCTCCAGCTCTGGTCCTGCACCGGGGCGGCCAACCAGCAGTGGACCCCCACCTCGGGCCGCGACCTGGTGAACCCCGCCGCGAACAAGTGCGCCGACGTCACCGGCAACACCAGCGCCGACGGCACCCGCCTGCAACTGTGGACCTGCACCGGCGCCGCCAACCAGAAGTGGACGCTCTCGTAACCCCGGCCGGCCCGGCTCACAGCTCCGAGGTGAGCCGGGCCAGCGTCCGCATCTTGTTCATCGCGTCCAGCGCCGCCACCTTGTACGACTCCGCCAGCGTCGGATAGTTGAACACGGCGTTGACCAGGTAGTCGACGGTCCCGCCGCACCCCATCACGGTCTGCCCGATGTGCACCAGCTCCGTCGCCTGCGTGCCGAACACGTGCACGCCCAGCAGCCGCCGGTCCTCGGAGGACACCAGCAGCTTGAGCATCCCGTACGAGTCGCCGATGATCTGCCCCCTGGCCAGCTCCCGGTACCGCGAGACGCCCACCTCGAACGGCACCTTGTCGCGGGTCAGCTCGTCCTCCGACCTGCCGACGAAGCTGATCTCGGGAATGGTGTAGATGCCGATGGGCGGCAGTTCGTGCGGGTCGCCGGCCGGCTCGCCGCACGCGTGCTGGGCGGCCAGCCGGCCCTGCTCCATCGACGTGGCCGCCAGCGCGGGGAAGCCGATCACGTCGCCCACGGCGTAGATGTGCGGCACCTCGGTGGCGTAGTTGGCGTCCACCTTGATCCGGCCCCGGTCGTCGGCGGACAGGCCGGCCGCCTCCAGGTTCAGCTCGGTCGTCTTGCCCTGGCGGCCCGCCGAGTACATCACGCAGTCGGCGGGGATCTTCTTGCCGCTCTCCAGCACGGTCAGCGCCCCGCTCGGGCGGCGCTCGACGGCCGCCACGCTCTCGCCGAACCTGAAGGTCACCGCCAGGTCGCGCAGGTGGTACTTGAGCGCCTCGACGATCTCCAGGTCGCAGAACTCCAGCATGCGCTCGCGCCGCTCCACGACCGTCACCTTGGTGCCGAGCGCGGCGAACATGGAGGCGTACTCGATGCCGATCACCCCGGCCCCCACCACGACCAGCGTCTCGGGGACCCGGTCGAGGTGCAGGACGGCGTCGGAGTCGATCACCGTGCTGTCGTCGAACTCGACGCTGGACGGGCGGGCGGGGGAGGTGCCCGTGGCGATCACGATCCGGTCGGCGGTGACCTTCTTCTCCTCGTCGCCGGTGATCCCGATCGTGTGCGCGTCCAGGAACCGGCCGGTGCCCTGCAGCACCGTCACGTGGTTGCGGGCGAGCTGGCTGCGGATCACCTGGATCTCGCGGCCGATCACGTGCTGGGTGCGCATCCCGAGGTCGGCGACGGTGATCTCGTCCTTGACGCGGTAGCTGGCGCCGTACAGCTCCCGCTGGTTGAGCCCCGTCAGATACAGGACGGCCTCGCGCAGCGTCTTCGACGGGATCGTGCCCGTGTTGATGCACACGCCGCCGAGCATGTGCCGTTTCTCGACCACCGCGACGCGCCTGCCGAGTTTGGCCGCTGCTATCGCCGCCTTCTGCCCGCCCGGCCCGGAACCCAGGACCACCACATCGAAATCCGCCACAGGGTTCAGTCTGGGGGCGGCGCGGCGGCGGCGAAAGACCCCTCTGAGAGACTGCCGGACATGTTGCGCAGATTCTCGCAGGTCGACGTCTTCGCCTCAGGCCGCCCGTACACGGGCAACCCGCTCGCGGTCGTGATCGACGGCGAGGGGCTGAGCACGGAGGAGATGCGGCGTTTCGCCCGGTGGACGAACCTGTCCGAGACCACCTTCCTGCTGCCCCCCACCACGCGGGAGGCCGACTACCGCGTCCGGATCTTCACCACCGGCGCCGAGTTGCCCTTCGCCGGGCACCCCACGCTGGGCTCGTGCCACGCCTGGCTGGAGGCCGGGGGAGAACCGCGTACGGAGGGCGAGGTCGTGCAGGAGTGCGGGGCCGGGCTCGTCCGGGTGGCGGCCACCGACGCCGGGCTGTCCTTCCAGGCGCCGCCCCTGATCCGCTCCGGCCCCGTCGAGGAGGAGTTCCTGGACCGCATCGTCGCCTCGCTCGGGATCACCCGCGGCGACGTCGTGGCCGCCGAATGGGCCGACAACGGCCCCGGCTGGGTCGGCCTGCTGCTCAGGGACGCCGAGTCGGTGCTCGCGCTGCGTCCCGGAACGGTGCCGCACGACGTCGGCGTGGTGGGGCCGCACCCGGCGGGCTCGCCGTGCGCGTTCGAGGTGCGGGCGTTCTTCCCCTCCAACGGCAGCACCCTGGAGGACCCCGTGACGGGCAGCCTGAACGCCTCCCTGGCTCAGTGGCTGCTGCGCACCGGCCGCGCCGTGGCCCCGTACACGGCCGCGCAGGGCACGGTGATCGGCCGGGCGGGCCGCGTGCACGTGTCCACCGGCCCGCAGGGTGACGTCTGGGTCGGCGGCGACGTGATCACCTGCGTCACCGGCCACGTCGAACTGTGAACCGCACCTCGTCGCCCGGCCTGAGCTGCGCGGCCACGGGCAGGTCCGCGCCGCGCACCACGCCGATCACCGGGTAGCCGCCGGTCGGCGGGTGGTCGGCGAGGAACACGATCGGCTGCCCGCTCGGCGGCACCTGCACCGCCCCGGTGACCATGCCCTCGCTGGGCAGCTCACCGTCTTTCGCCCGCTCCAGCACCGGCCCGTGCAGGCGCACGCCGACGCGGTTGCTGTCCTGGGTCACCGTGTACGGCCGCGCGCACAGCTCCGCCAGTGCCTCCGGCACGAACCAGTCGTCGCGCGGCCCCGGCAGCACCCGCAGCACGGCCGGCCGCGGCCCCGGCAGCGGCGCGAGGTCCGCCGTGATCTCGCCCGCGGCCGGCCCGACCGGCAGCAGCGCGCCCGCCCGCAGCGGTTCGGGCCCCAGCCCCGACAGCGAGTCGGTGGACCGGCTCCCCAGCACCGGCTCCACCGCGATCCCGCCACGCACGGCCACGTACGTGCGCAACCCCCACTCCGGAGCCCCCAGCCGCAGCTCGCCACCCGCGGGAACCCAGAACGGCGCCCCCATGCCCGCCCCGGGCAGCGGCGCCCCCGCCAGCGCCACCCACGCGCCCCTGAGGAAGAGCAGCCGCGCCCCGCCGAACGTCAGCTCGATCCCGGCCAGCCCCTCGGCGTTGCCGACCAGCCGGTTGGCCAGCCGCAGGCTCGGCACGTCGGCCGCCCCCGACCGGGGCACCCCCAGATGCGCGTGACCGGGCCGCCCCAGGTCCTGGACGGTCGCGTACGGCCCCGGGGCCAGCACCTCGATCATGCCGCCTCGAACCGCACCCGGGTCCCCGGCCGGAACAGCGACGGCGGGTCGCCCGCGACGTCCCACACCCGCAAGGTCGTGCGCCCGATCAGCCGCCACCCGCCCGGCGAGGCCGCCGGGTACACCGCCGAGTACGGCCCGGCCACCGCCACCGACCCGGCGGGCACCGACGTGCGCGGCGTGTCCAGCCGCGGCGTCACCAGCACCGGGTCCAGCCCGGTCAGGTACGCGAACCCCGGGGCGAACCCCAGCCACCCCACCACCAGCTCCCGCCCGGTGTGCCGGGAGACCACCTCGCCGGCCGAGATCCCGGCCAGCGCCGCCACGGAGCCGAGATCGGCCCCGTCGTAGACGACGGGGATCGTCACCAGCGGCTGCTCCGCGCCCGCCCCGGCCGCGGCCCGGCCGCGCTCGCGCCGCGCGACCTCCTCCAGCCGCGCCCGCAGCCGGCCCCGGTCCGCTCCCGGAGCCACCACCAGCACCGTCTCGGGCCCCGGCACGATCTCCACGACTCCCTCGGGCCGGTCGGCGCGCAGCGCCGCGTCGAGCCGGTGCGACAGCTCCAGAGACCCGGTCTCCACGAGCAGCCCGTGCTCCCCGGCCGGGCGGATCACGCGAACGCCTGCAGGACCACCCCGGCCGCCAGCAGTTCGTCCCGCACGCCCTGCGCCAGCCTGACGGCGTCAGGCGTGTCCCCGTGCACGCAGATGGAACGCGCGGAAATCGGTACGGAACTCCCGTCGGAGGCCGTCACGGAGCCCTCCACGGCCATCTGGCGGGCACGGGCGGACACCGCCGCGGCGTCGTGGACGACCGCGCCCGGCTCCCGGCGCGGCACCAGCGTGCCCTGCGGCGTGTACGCGCGGTCGGCGAACGCCTCGCTCACGGTCGGCACGCCCTCGGCCGCCGCCACCTTGTGCACGACGGAGCCGGGCAGCGTGAGCACCGGCAGCGACGGGTCGTAGTCGGCCACCGCCTCGATGACCGCCGCCGCCTGGGCCTCGTCGCGGCAGATCCGGTTGTACAGCGCGCCGTGCGGCTTGACGTAGGAGACCCGGCCGCCCATCGCCCTGGAGATGCCGTCGACGGCCGCGAGCTGGTAGAGCACCTCGGCGCACAGCTCCTCCGGCTCGACGTCCATCTCCCTGCGCCCGAAGTGGGCCAGGTCGCGGTAGGACACCTGCGCCCCGATCGCCACCCCCCGGTCGACGGCCGCGGCGCACGTGCGCCTGATCGTCACCGGGTCGCCCGCGTGGAAGCCGCACGCCACGTTGGCGCTCGTGACGATGTCGAGCAGCGCCAGGTCGTCGCCCAGCCGCCAGATGCCGAAGCCTTCGCCCAGGTCCGCGTTGAGGTCGATCACCATGGGACCCATCATGGCGGTTACGGCCGCACCTGCGCGACGAAAGCCGTGCTCAGGTGCCCGGACACGGTCAGAACTCGTCGGGAATGTCGGCGATGTCGTCGAGGGCCGCGGCCAGTTCCTCGGGGTCGCCGCCGATCCGCTCGGCGATCTCGATCAACACGTGCAGGACGTCGTGACGGTCGTGGCCGAGATCGAGCAGCCGCTGCGCGGCCTCCCAGAGCTGCGGCGGATCGCCGTCCCACAGACGGGTGGCGATCTCCTCGTGCCAGGCCAGGTGCTCCTGGTCGATCATGCCGCCGTGGTCGATCTCCAGCAGCGTGCGCCGGTCGGCCTGGTCGGCGGGGTCGAGCCGGTCGAGGTCGATGCCGTTGTGCGTGCCCTGGAGATAAGGAAACGCGAAGGCCCGCCTGGCCAGCGCCGACAGGTCGCCGTCGGGCAGCAGCCGCTCCAGCAGCGGCCGGTCGAGCCCGAACGACGTAGGGTCGCGGTAGGCCTCGGGGAACTTCCCGATCGCCTCCCACACCGCGTCGAGCGTGGCCTTGAGCCCCTGTTCCGGCAGCGCCGTGCGGTGGGCGGCGAAACGCACCCACGCCGACAGCACGTGCGGCATCGCCTCCTGCTCGGCCACGCTCAGCATCACCTTGCGCGGCAGCCAGTCGAGCAGGAACGTCTCGCACTTGGTCGGGCTCACCCGCAGCGGCCGGTTGAAGTCGCGCTCGCACCCGTAGTCGATGATGTGGTCGGCGCACCGCGAGGCCGCCGACGGGTCCGACAGGTGCTCGGCCGCGTCGGAGGCCAGGAACTCCGCGGCCAGCATGGCCCGCCGCTCCCTGCTGTACGGGGCCTCGATGTGCAGCGGCGCGGGCCGCTTGCGGCCGGGCGGCAGCGCCTTGAGCCGGGCGCGGGCGAAGGCGTGGTAGGCGCTGTAGCTGTCGCTCACCGGCGGCGGCGTCTTCGGCTCGGTGGTGGCCTTCATCGCCGACTCCAGCAGCGCCCTGGCCTGCTCCGGCTGGATCTCCTCGAACAGCAGCATCGCGTTGCCCGCCGCCTCGGCCCTGGCCTGCTCCAGCAGCTTGTCGACCTGGGAGGACACCCAGGCGTCGCGCGCCATGCCGCTCATGTTGTAGTCGACGACCATGACCATCGCGTGACGGTCGATCGGCTGGTCGCCGTCGTTCCACCGGTAGGCGAAGGTGCAGATCACCGTGTCCTGGTCGCCGTAGGCGTCGCGCGAGACGTAGCAGCCGGCCGGCTTCACCGCGCCGACCCGGTCGGCCCAGCCCGGCCTGGCCACCCCCGACTCCATCATCGCCAGCGCCGCGCCCTCGGCCTTGGCGCCCTGGCGGGCCGTGCCCAGATAGGCCAGGCACATGAGCAGCGTCAGCGAGGCCGGCGTGCCCGCCTTGGCCGCGTAGTCGACCAGCCCCTCACCGAGCACCTGCTCGACGTCACCGCCCCTGACCCTCCTGCCCCACCAGGCTCCGATCATGTCGGAGACCATCAGCTCCGCGTCGAGAGGAGTGCGTACGGCCAGCAGCTCGCGAGCCGCCTGCACCATCTCCTTGAACACGTCGTCTGGCGGGGTGCTCTCCCGGGGATCTCGTCGGTGTCGGCGCACGCCCTCACTCTCTCGTATTCCAGGCGCAAACGGTGCGTAGAACTCGGCCCGGTAACCCCGATGTTATCGGGGAAGGCGTATCCGGCGGGCGCGCCGGCGCGGGCGCCGCGTACCGCCTGCCGCGTTCCGTCCCCCGTCAGAGCCCTAGCGCAGGCTCCTGGGGGGAGGCGCGGAGTTCACGATCGCGAGCAGCCGCTCACGGGCGACGCGTTCCACGATCTCGGGCGTGGCGGAGATGCCCAGGTGCTGTGCGCACGCGCACACGTCGGACACGCAGCGGTCGATCGTGTCCACGGGTATGGTCAGGAACTCTTCGGCCAGCCTGAGGCTGACCGGCTCCCGCAGGAACCGTGTGGCCAGAGCGAGCATAGAAGTGAGATTCCTCTGGAGGCCCGGGGCAAACCCCCAGGAATGTCTGCAGGGCGACTTGCGCTCTCATTTCACCCCTTCTCGGGCCTGTGTCAAGGCCCCGCGACGCCTGTGTTCACTTCACCGGGCGAGCTTTCGTGCGAAGCTGTCTTCATGCGCATCCAGCTCGCCCAGCGGAGCGAGGCCGACGAACTTCTCGGCCGCAGCCCGCTCGCCCTGCTCGTGGGAATGCTGCTCGATCAGCAGATTCCCATGGAGTGGGCGTTCACGGGGCCGTACACGATCTCCCAGCGGCTCGGTCACGACCTCACCGCCGAGGAGATCGCCTCCTACGACCCCGAGGCGTTCGTCGCGCTGCTGGCGGAGAAGCCGGCCGTGCACCGCTACCCCAAGTCCATGGCGGCCCGCGTCCAGCAACTCGCGGCCTATCTCGTCGAGCACTACGACGGAAAGCCGGAGAACGTCTGGGCCGACGCGCCCGACGGGAAAGAGTTGCTGAAACGACTCATGGCCCTGCCGGGATACGGCAAGCAGAAGGCCCAGATCTTTCTGGCATTGCTGGGCAAGCAGTTGGGGGTCCAGCCTTCAGGCTGGCGAGAGGCGGCCGGGCTCTACGGCGAGGATGGATCCGACCGTTCGGTGGCCGACGTCGTCGACGCCGACAGCCTGGCCCGCGTGCGGGCCGCCAAGCAGGAGGCCAAGCGCGCGGCCAAGAGCGGGTAGGGCCCAGTAGCCTGGCGGGCATCGGCCCCGGCAATCTGGCGCTGTAACCTGATCTTGCTGCGCAACGTGGAGCGACTTTGACAGGATGCGTAGACCCTAGAGGCGACAGGGCCGCGGCGGGGGCTTCCGTCCGTACCTGCCCATCGTCGATGATGTACTGCAGGATCCGGTCGCCCGGAGCTGCGCTACGCCGATACACAGTTATGGAGATGTGCCGCGTGGGAGACCCTGGCACGCGACGGAGGTGCGGACGATGAGCGCCGAGACCTCCGTTCCCCGTCCCCGGGAGTCGGATGTGGACATCTCAGACTCCGCCCTCTTCAAGGGCATGTTGTCGGAGGCGGAGTTCGCCTTCGCGTTCTTCGACGCCGACAGCCGCATCCAGCGGGTCAACGACGTGTTCAGCGATGTCGTCAACGTGCCCGCGGAGCGCATGGCCGGCCGGCAGCCCGTCGAGGTGCTCGCCGCCGACCTCAGCCAGATCATCACCCATGCCGTCCAGGCCGTCATCGAGACCGACGCGCCGGTGACCGAGGGCCGCGTGCGGGTGCGCTCCGCCGAGGGCGACACCCGGCACTGGTCGCTGTCGTTCTCCCCGGTCCACGACGACGCCGGCGAGCTGCGCGCGATCGCCCTGGTCGGCCTCGACGTCACCGAGAGCCGCCAGACCGAGGAGGCGCTGCGCCGCAGCGAGGAGCGCTACCGCTCGCTGGTCGAGGCGCAGTCCCAGCTCGTCTGGATCACCTCGCCCACCGGCGCGGTCGTCGAGGACGCCCCGCAGTGGCGCGCCATCACCGGCCAGGGCCTGGAGGAGTACCTCGCCAACGGCTGGCTGGAGGTCGTCCACCCCGAGGAGCGGCAGCAGACCGAGGAGGCGTGGCGCGAGGCGCTGCGCGGGCGCACCATGTTCGAGTGGAACTACCGCGTGCGCACCCGTGCCAGCGGTTACCGCCACTTCGAGGTGCGGGCCGTGCCGATCATCCGCCACGGCAGGGTGGTCGAGTGGGTCGGCGCCAACACCGACGTCACGCCGCAGCGCGAGGCCGAGGAGATGCGCGGCAGGCTGACCGACCAACTCGGCGCCGCCGCCCTGCGCACCGCCCGCCTGCAGGGCGCCACCGCGATGCTCGCGGAGGCCCTGACGGTCGAGCAGGTGGTCCAGGTCATCATCGACGTCGGCCGCACCGCCCTGGCCGCCGACCGCTCGGCGGTCGCGCTGCTCGACACCGACCGCGCCGCGCTCAAGCTGATCAACGGCGAGGGCATCCTGGAGGCTTCCGGGGCGACGGGCGACGAGATCCCGCTGTCCCACTCCAACGTGATGACCATGGCCGTCAACAGCCGCCGGCCCGTGTTCGCCGAGTCCCCCGAGTCGCTGAAGGCCCAGCTCCTTGAGGCGGGCGGCGACGAGGAGGTGCTGGCCGGGTTCCTCAACCACGGCGACGAGCGGGCCTGGGTGGGCCTGCCGCTGCTGGCCGCCGGACGCGCCCTGGGAGCGCTCCGCTTCTCCTTCACCCGCCCGCAGAAGATCTCCCAGGAGGACGGCGTCTTCCTGGAGGCGTTGGCCGGCCAGTGCGCCCTGGCGGTCGAGCGGGCCACGCTCTTCGAGCGCGAGCACCGCACCGCCGAGACGCTCCAGCGCAGCCTGCTGCCCGACCGCCTGCCGGTGGTCAAGGGCCTGGTGCTGGCCCAGCGCTTCCGCTCGGGCAGCCGCCACGTCCAGGTCGGCGGCGACTGGTACGACGCCTTCGTGCTTCAGGACGGGCGTGTCGCGGCGGTCGTCGGCGACGTCATGGGCAAGGGCGTCAAGGCCGCGGCCGGCATGGGCCGCATCCGCAACGCCATGCGGGCGCTGGCGCTGACCAACCCGCCGCCCGCGGCCGTGCTCACCGGCCTCGACCGGGTCTTCGAGGCCACGGAAGAGGAGGAGCAGGTCACCACGCTGGCGTACATGGTGGTCGAGCCCGTCACCGGTGAGGGCACGCTGGCCCTGGCCGGTCACCCGCCGCCCGTCCTCGTTTCGCCGCAGGGCACGGCGATTCTCTGTGACGCCGAGCCCGGAACTCCGCTAGGCTGGCCGACCAGCCGTCGGCAGTTCCGCTTCGTGGTGCCGCCCGGCCATACGGCCGTGCTCTACTCCGACGGGCTCGTGGAGAACAGAAAGCGGGGGCTCGACGCCGGTCTCGCAGAGATTTGCAGTGTTGTGACCGAAGCGCCGCCTGAGGTGGTGAGTAGTCCACACATGCTGCTGGACTTCCTGGTTGACCGGATGTTGTCTGGATATGAACAGGATGATGACGTTACCGCGCTCGCAATTCACGTTCCACCAGCCACGAAGAGTGACTGAATGAAACAGTCATAACGGTTGCTTTCGGGTATCAGTGCCCCGCTTACGTACGCACTACTGTCTCGGTCGGCCTAGGGTGGAGGTCAACCGCCGGGAGGTGGCCGTATGGAGTGCGGGGTCGTGCCACAATGCTGTGCAGGTCCGTCGCGGTCCGCACGGCCTCACCGATCTCCGAGAGAGGCAACAGCCCCCCAGCGGGCATCTGGGTCCATTGTCGCCACGCGTTCGTTCGAGAGGTGTTCGTGTCGCCTGCAAGTTCGACTCGCTCGAAGCCACAAGAGCTGAACGAGCCCGTCATTCAGCGACTGCTCGAGCGTGGGCGCTCGCAGGGTTTCCTCGAGTCTGAGGATGTCCGTCAGGCCTTCGAGGAGGCGGACATCCCCATGTCGCACGCCGCCGCGTTCTTGCGGAACCTCAGCAAAGAGGGCGTGACCGTGGTGGTGACCGCCGCGGATTCGGCTGCGCCGAAGAAGTCTCGTGGTCCAGCAAAGCGCCGCACCGCCGCCCCCGTCAAGACCAAGACGGCGGCGGCCGCCAAAGAGCAGCAGCCCGAGACCGTGACCGCGGTCGTGGGCACCACTGAAGCCGAGCCGGCCGCCAAGAAGGCGGCCCCTGCCAAGAAGGCCGCTCCGGCGGCGAAGAAGGCCGCGGCACCCGCCGCCGCCAAGAAGGCCGAGCAGAAGGCTGGGCCTGCCGAGAGCAAGTCGAAGGCGTCCGAGGCCGACTCGGACGACGACGAGGACCTCGAGCTCGACGGCGACGTCGAACTGGAGGACCTCGAGGACATCGACGTCGAGGTCGAGGACGTCAACGAGGACGAGTCCGACTCCGAGGGCGACTCCGAGGAGGAGTCCGACACCGAGGAGGAGCCCAAGCCGGCCGACGTCGTCGTGACGGTGAAGAGCGAGGACGAAGTCCTCATCCTCTCCGACGACGACGATGACGCCCCGGTGGCCCAGGTCGCCGCCGCCGGCGCCACCGCCGACCCGGTGAAGGACTACCTCAAGCAGATCGGCAAGGTCCCCCTGCTCAACGCCGAGCAGGAGGTCGAGCTCGCCAAGCGCATCGAGGCGGGCCTGTTCGCCGAGGAGCAACTCGGCGGCGGGGAGACCGAGGGGCTGCCGGTCGACGTCAAGGCCGAGCTGGAATGGATCGCCGAAGACGGCCGCCGCGCCAAGAACCACCTGCTGGAGGCCAACCTCCGGCTCGTGGTCTCGCTGGCCAAGCGCTACACCGGGCGCGGCATGCTGTTCCTCGACCTGATCCAGGAAGGCAACCTGGGCCTGATCAGGGCCGTCGAGAAGTTCGACTACACCAAGGGCTACAAGTTCTCCACCTACGCCACGTGGTGGATCCGGCAGGCGATCACGCGTGCCATGGCCGACCAGGCGCGGACCATCCGCATCCCGGTCCACATGGTCGAAGTGATCAACAAGCTGGCCCGCGTCCAGCGGCAGATGCTGCAGGACCTCGGCCGCGAGCCCACGCCGGAAGAGCTGGCCCGTGAGCTGGACATGACGCCTGAGAAGGTCGTCGAGGTCCAGAAGTACGGGCGCGAGCCCATCTCCCTGCACACCCCGCTGGGTGAGGAGGGCGACAGCGAGTTCGGCGACCTCATCGAGGACTCCGAGGCCATCGTCCCGGCCGACGCCGTCAGCTTCACGCTGCTGCAGGAGCAGTTGCACTCCGTTCTCGACACGCTGTCGGAACGCGAGGCGGGCGTCGTGTCGATGCGCTTCGGTCTCACCGACGGGCAGCCGAAGACGCTGGACGAGATCGGGAAGGTTTACGGGGTCACCCGTGAGCGCATCCGCCAGATCGAGTCGAAGACCATGTCCAAGCTGCGCCACCCGTCGCGGTCCCAGGTGCTGCGGGATTACCTGGACTGAGCGGGAGCGAGTCGCGCTTCCGGGCTGATCGATCGAACGCCCCGCCGGAGATCTCCGGCGGGGCGTTCGGCTTTCCGGGGTCCGAGCGTCAGGGCGGCGGCGGTGTTCACGCGTCGCCGGACCCCGGACCCGGACCAGGAGCGGGCGCGGGAGCCGGACCCGACCTGGACCCGGACCGCGTTCCGGAGCGGGAGCCGGAGCCGGGCCCGGCCTGGACCTGACGCGGGAGCCGGGCTTGGAGCCGGGCGCCGTGCTCGGGGTGGTGTCAGCCGGGTGGGTCGGTGACGTGGACGTCCAGGACCCAGGGGCGGGTGG
>NZ_SSXE01000132.1 GCF_021699195.1 Nonomuraea sp. MG754425
CTTCAGGTCCGCATGCTTCCGGCCCGCCTCGGCCGCCGCCAGCATGCGGTCGAGGGTCTCGGGGTCGGGCCTGGCCGCCGGGTCCCGTACGAGCAGGGCGCCCAGCACGGGCCCGAGCACCCCGGCGCGCTCGGCGGGCGGCACGTCCTGGTTGAGCACCGCGGCGAGGGTCGCCAGCGTGGAGTTGCGGCGCAGCGGGTGCCGGCCCTCCACGGCGACGTACACCATCATGCCCAGCGACCAGAAGTCGGACGCGGGGTCGCCCTCGACGCCGTTGATGCGCTCGGGGGCCATGTACTCGGGCGAGCCGATGAACGCACCGGTGGCCGTGAGGCTCGTGGACTCGCGCATCGCCGCGATGCCGAAGTCGGTCAGCACCGCCCGGCCGTCCTCGCGCAGCAGGACGTTGGCGGGCTTGACGTCGCGGTGCTGGATGCCGACCGCGTGGGCGGCCCGCAGGCCCGCTAAGACCTCCCGGCCCAGCCGCGCCGCCTCCGGCACCGGCATGGGGCCGCGCTGGATCCGGTCCTGGAGCGAGCCGCCCGTGACGAGTTCCATGACGATCCACGGGTAGCCCTGCTCGTCCGGGTCCACGATGTGGTGGATGGTGGCCACGTTCGGGTGGTTCAGCCGGGCGAGCGCGCGGGCCTCGCGCAGCACCCGGGAGCGCAGTTCCCTGGCGTGGGTGGGGTCGTGCTCCTCCATGGAGGGGTCGGGCGGGCGCACCTCCTTGAGCGCGACGTCACGGTGCAGGGCGACGTCCCAGGCCCGCCACACCAGGCCCATGCCCCCGCCGCCGAGCCGTTCCACGAGCTCGAAGCGGCCGTCGATCACCCGTTTGCGCATGCAGAGCAGCGTAGGGCCGAGCGGACTCCGGCGTCACGCGAGGGTGGCCAGGTCCTCCGCCCGCACGCCGTGGGCGAAGGGGAGCCCCTTGGCGTACCTGGCCAGCTCGTCCACCGCCAGGTCGGCGATACGGGCCAGCTCGCCGCCGAGCGATCCGGCGATGTGCGGCGTGAGCAGGACGTTGGGCAGGTCGAACAGCGGCGAGCCGGACGGCAGGGGGTCGGGCTCGGTGACGTCGATGACCGCGTACAGGCGGCCGGAGGCCGTTTCGGCGATGAGCGCGTCCTGGTCGACGAGCGCGCCGCGGGCGGTGTTGATCAGCGTGGCGCCGTCGCGCATGCTGGCCAGGCGGGCGGCGCTGACGAGGTGGTGGGTCTCGGGCAGCGCGGGCGCGTGCACGCTGACGACGTCGCTGCGCTCGAACAGCTCGTCCAGCTCGACGCGGGGCACGCCCAGGTCCTCGGTCAGGTAGGGGTCGGCGACCAGCACGTCCAGGTCGAACGGCCGCAGCAGCTCGATCACCCGCCGTCCGATCTTGGACGCGCCGATGACGCCCACCGTGCGCCGGTAGTTGCCGAACCCGGGGAAGAGCCCGTCGAGGTCGAGCGGCGCGCGCCGCTCGCGGAAGAGCCGGGCGATGTCCGGCACCCGCTTGTTGGCGAACAGGATGGCGGCCAGCGTGTACTCGGCGACGGGCTCGGCGTTGGCCGCCGCCGCGGACGAGACGAGCAGGCCGCGCTCCCAGCACGCCTCGGTGACGTGGTGCTTCACCGAGCCGGCCGCGTGCACGACGGCCCGCAGCCTGGGCGCGGCGGCCAGCACCTCGGCGGTGACGGGCGGGCACCACCAGCTCGTGTAGAGCACCTCCGCCTCGGCCAGCGCGCCGGCCACGGCGGGGTCGGCGAAGTCGGCGGCCACCAGGCCGGGGTCCACGTCGGCGATCGCGACCAGGCGCTCGCGCACCGGCCCCGCGATGAGCCGGGTGGCGATCTCGGGTCCCATCGCCAGCAGGGTCTTCGGCCGCGATACGGTCATTCCGCTCCCCCGACTATCAATACGGTCACTGCGCTGACGATGATAACGATCACCCCCGAGCCGGACCGCACGGGCCACCCCCTACGGGACGCGGCCGTCCAGGGTGGCGCGTACCGTCGGCGCAAGGGCCATTGCGGACAGAAACCGGCCGCAATGGTCCCTACCTTTGCCGTCATGAACCCCCTCATCACCCGCAGGGCGCTCAACCGGGCCACCCTCGAACGCCAGCACCTGCTGCGCCGCACCACCGGCTCCGTGACCGAGGTCGTGGAGCACCTGGGCGGGTTGCAGGCCCAGACGCCGCACACCTGGTACACGGGCCTGTGGAACCGCGTCGCGGGATTCCGGCCCGCCGACGCCGCCGGCCTGCTGGAGGCGCGTGAGCTGGTGCGCATCGTGCTGCACCGCTCCACCATCCACCTGGTCTCGGCCCGCGACTGCCTGGCCATGCGGCCGCTGCTGCAGGTGGTGACCGAGCGCATGACGCGTACGACGTTCGGCGGCCGGCTGTCCGGCGTGGACCCGGACGAACTGTCGGCGGCGGGCCGGGCCCTGCTGGAGGCACGCCCGATGACGTTCGCCGAGCTGGGGCGGGCGCTGGCCGAACGCTGGCCCGGCAGCGAGCCGCACGCGCTGGGCCAGGGCGTGCGCTGCCTGGTGCCGCTGGTGCAGGTGCCGCCGCGCGGCCTGTGGGGCAGGAGCGGGCCGATCGCGCACACCAGCGCGCAGGCGTGGCTCGGCCCCGCGCTGAGCGCCGACGTGCCGCCGATGACGCCCGGCGCGCTGGTGCGGCGCTATCTGGCCGCGTTCGGCCCGGCCTCGGTGCGGGACGTACAGACGTGGTCGGGGCTGACCAGGCTGGGCGAGGTGGTGGAGTCGCTGGACCTGGTCAGGTTCCGGGACGAGGCCGGCAGCACCCTGTACGACCTGCCGGACGCCCCCCGCCCCGGCGCGGACGTGCCCGCCCCGGCACGGCTGATGTACGACTTCGACAACCTGTTCCTGTCCTACGCCGACCGGTCCAGGGTGATCACCGAGACCGGGGCGGCGGCGATCCGGGGCTTCATGGGCACGAACGTGATGCCCCGCGCCATCCTCGTGGACGGCGTCACGGCGGGCGACTGGACGCTCACCAGGGCCGAGGGCGTCTCCACGGTCAACCTCCACCTGTGGGAGCCGGTCGAGGCCGTCGGGGAGGTCGAGGCGGTCGAGGCGGTCGAGGCGGAGGCGCGGCGGCTGCTGGCGTTCCTGGCCCCGGGTGACGGGCACGACGTCGCCGTCCTCGACGGCCCCTCCAGGCCTTGAGTTGTGCACTGCACAACAGCATGTTGCATACCGGTTCCGCCGGTAGGGTGGTCCGCGTGCAGGAACGCAACCAGTCCGCCTCGCTGAGGCGCGCGCTGACCGTGCTCGACCACGTACGCGAGCATTCGGGTCTGACGCTCACCCAGCTCAGCGAGGGGGTCGGCCTGTCCAAGAGCACGGTCCTGCGGCTCACCGCGCCGCTCGTCGAGGCCAGGCTGCTCGACCGCGACCGCAAGAGCGGCGTCTTCCGGCTCGGCCACGGCACGCTGCGGCTCGGGCAGGCCTACCTCGCCACCCTCGACCTGCGGGCCGTGGCCGCCGAGGAGTCGCACCGGCTGATGAGCGAGGTGCGCGAGACCGTGCACCTGGTCGTCCACGACCATCCGCACGTCGTCTACATCGACAAGGTCGAGAACGACACCAGCGTGCGCATGGCCTCCCGCATCGGCAGCCGCGGCCCGCTGCACTCCACCGCCGTCGGCAAGGCCATCCTCGCCTGGCAACCCGAGGAGAGCCTGACCGGGCTGGCCCTGGAACCGCGGACCAAGCAGACGATCACCGACGCCGAGCGGCTGCGCGCGGAGCTGGCCCAGGTCAGGCGGCGCGGCTACGCGGTCGACGACCGCGAGAACGAACCCGAGGTGCGGTGCGTCGCCGCACCGATCTTCAACCACGACGGCGTCGCCGCCGCGGCCCTGTCCGTCTCCGGCCTCACCTCGCGGATCACCGCCGCGCGGGTGCGCGAGCTGGGGCCGCTGGTGGCCGCGGCGGCGACACGTATCTCGAGAAAGCTGGGTGACACGAGCCGATGACCGAGCTGCTGACCTTCGGCGAGACCATGGCCCTGTTCGCCGCCCGCCGTACGGGGCCGCTGCGCTTCGCCCGCGACTTCGACCTCGGGCTGGGCGGCGCCGAGTCGAACGTCGCGATCGGCGTGGCCCGCCTCGGCCACGCCGCGACCTGGGTCGGCAGGGTGGGGGCCGACGAGTTCGGCGACCTGATCCGGGCCACGCTCGCGGGCGAGGGCGTGCGCGCGCACGCGATCCCCGACCCGGCCGCGCCCACCGGCCTGATGATCAAGGGACGGCGCACGGCCGACCTCATCGACGTGCGCTACTACCGCAAGGACAGCGCGGGCTCCCGGCTGAGCGCCGCCGACCTCGACCCCGACCTCATCCGGTCGGCCCGGGTGCTGCACGTCTCCGCGATCACGCCCGCGCTGTCCGAGGCGGCGCGGGAGGCGGTGGCCCACGCCGTCACCGTGGCGCGGGCCGCCGGGGTGACGGTCTCGCTCGACGTCAACTACCGGCGCGCGCTGTGGACGCCCGAGCAGGCCGGGGCCTGGCTGCGGGAGACGGTCGGCGACGTGGACGTGCTGTTCGCCACCGAGGCCGAGGGCCGGTTGATCGCCGACGTCGAGGAGGCCGAGGAACTGGCCAAGACGCTGGCGGGGCTGGGGCCGCGGCACGTGCTGCTCAAGTTCGGCGCGCGGGGGGCGATGGAGCTGTCCGACGGCGTCGACCGCTGACCTCACCCCCACCGCCCGCACGGGCCGGTGGCAGCGGGCCTGCGGCAGGAAGCCGGGCGCGGCGGGTTTGCGGCGAGGTGTGGGCCCGCCGGGCCGTCCTGCGGCGGAAGCCGGGTGCGGTGGGTGGTGGTGATCATGGAGATCTGGGATATCTCCGGCGAAGACCATCGTGCTTGCCATAGCCTGCCGAAATGCTCGACCAACATCTCGACGACCTCTTCCAGGCCGCCGCGGACCGCGACCCCGACCGGCTCTTCGAGCACGCCTCACGGCTCTACGCGGCCACGGAGGACGCCGACCCGGCGACCCTGTCGGCCGTGGTGGTCCGGCTCAGCGGGGTCTTCGCCCTGGTCCCGTCCGGCATCGGCGCCCGCCTGGGCATCGTCGCCGGCGCGCTGGCGGAGCACGGCGCCGACCCCGTGCCACTGGCCGAACCCCTCGTCGGCCAGCTCACCGAGTTGCTCGAAAAGTCGGCCGGGTTCGCCGCGGCCTGGCGCGAGGCCACCGGCGAGGAGCCGCCGGAGCCCGACGACAACGACCCCGGCTGGCTCGCCGCCACCGCCGCCCGGCTGACCGGCCCGCCGGAGCAGGAGGCGATGAAGCTCACCGACGCCTGGGCGCACGTGTACATGGCCGCCATGCCGGTGCTGTCCATCCTGCAGCTCTCGCCCCGGTTACGCGCCGAGTTGCCCGGCCGTGACCGGCTCGCGGCGGCCCTGTCGGCGGTGCTGGAGGACCGCGAGGACCTGCAGTGGCTGGCCGGCCTGCTCTCGGTGCTCCAGGACGAGCGCCTGGTCGTCCTGCACAGGGAGACCGGCCGCGGCTACGAGGTCGTCATCGGCGGGATCGGCGACAACTTCCAGCTCCACACGCTGCTGGCCGACGTGGTGAGCGGCCCGGCCGACCACGGGCTGGTCGAGGGCGTGCAGCCGGACCCGAGGTGGGTGCTGGCCGCCTCGGACGGCGACGTGGACCCGGAGGACGACGACCCGGTGCACGGCCAGTTCAACCTGGTGGACGCGCACGGCAAGTGGATCTGGAACGAGGGTGTCCCCGCCGACATCCCCCACCTGGACGGGGTCCGGGTCGTGGTGCTCGACCCGCCGCCGTACGCCAGGTCGTGGAGTCCCGGCCGGCGCTTCCCGATGATGCCCGCCACCATCCGCCTGGAGCGGATCCTGCCGGAGGACGAGGCCGCCTCCTGGATGGCCAGGATCGCTCCGGAGGGCGGCGCGGGCTGACGCCCTGAGGGGGTTCGACAAAAGTGCTGATCAGCAGCAAACCCGTACCATGTGGGGCATGAGACGCCCTCTGGGAGAGCTCGAGGCCACCGTCATGGACAGGATGTGGTCCTACCACAGGCCCGCCTCCGTCCGTGACGTGCTCGAGGATCTCCGCCGGGAGCGCGAGATCGCCTACACCACCGTCATGACCGTGATGGACAAGCTGCACACCAAGGGCCTGCTCAGGCGCGAGCCGGTCGGCCGCGCCTACGTGTACGAGCCGGTCGCCACCAAGGAGGCGTACAGCGCCGAGCTGATGCGGCACGCGCTGGCCGCCGGCGGCAACCGGGCCGCCACCCTGGTGCACTTCCTCGAACGCCTCACCCCCGAGGAGGCCGCCGCGCTGGAGGCGGCCCTCCAGGTCGTCCCGCCCGGCAGCCGCCGCCCGTAGCGCAACCTTTGCCCGTTGCCGTTCCGGCCTTGGGAGCAGGCGGGGAAGACCTCGTCCGGGGGAAGGAACGGTGCGATGACAGACGTCTCAGGCGCGGGATCCCGGTCGGACGACCAGCGCGAGGTGCTCACCAACCGGCAGGGGCACCCGGTCTACGACAACCGGAACCAGCGCACGATCGGCCCGCGCGGCCCGGCGACGCTGGAGAACTACCAGTTCCTGGAGAAGATCAGCCACTTCGACCGGGAGCGCATCCCCGAGCGCGTGGTGCACGCCAGGGGCACGCTCAGCTACGGCTACTTCGAGACGTACGGCCGGCTCGGCGACGAGCCGATCGACCGCTACACCCGGGCCAAGCTCTTCCAGCAGGAGGGCAGGCGCACCGAGGTCGCCGTGCGCTTCTCCACCGTGATCGGCGGACGCGACTCGGCGGAGACCGCCCGCGACCCGCGCGGCTTCGCCGTCAAGTTCTACACCGACGACGGCAACTGGGACCTCGTGGGCAACAACCTGGCCGTGTTCTTCATCAGGGACGCGATCAAGTTCCCCGACGTCATCCACTCGCTCAAGCCCGACCCCGTCACGTTCCGGCAGGAGCCCAACCGGATCTTCGACTTCATGTCGCAGACGCCGGAGTCCGTCCACATGCTGGTCAACCTGTTCAGCCCGCGTGGCATCCCCGCCGGCTACCGGCACATGCAGGGGTTCGGCGTGAACACCTACAAGTGGGTCAACCGCGAGGGCCAATCGTTCCTGGTGAAATATCACTGGATACCCAAGCAGGGCGTGCGCAGCATGACCGAGGCGGACGCGGCGGCCGTGCAGGCGTACGATGTGGGCCACGCCACCAGGGACCTGCACGAGGCGATCGAGCGCGGCGACCACCCCGAGTGGGAGTTGCGGGTCCAGATCATGAGCGACGACGAGCACCCCGAACTGGACTTCGACCCGCTCGACGACACCAAGGTGTGGCCGGAGAACGACTTCCCGCCGCTGCCGGTCGGCCGCATGGTGCTCAACCGCAACGTGGTCAACCAGTTCGCCGAGAACGAGCAGGCCGCGTTCGGCACCGGCGTGCTGGTGGACGGGCTCGACTTCTCCGACGACAAGATGCTGGTCGGCCGGACGTTCTCCTACAGCGACACACAGCGTTACCGGGTCGGCCCGAACTACCTCCAACTGCCGGTCAACCAGACCAAGGCGCCCTGCCGGACGAACCAGCGCGACGGCCAGATGACCTACTTCGTCGACACCGGCGGCGAGAGCCCGCACATCAACTACGAGCCGTCCCTGCGCGACGGGTTGCGCGAGGCCGAGTACCCGCACCCGGACGAGATCGGCCCGGTCGTCAGCGGCCGGCTGACCCGCGCGCGCATCCCGCGCACGAACGACTACTCCCAGGCGGGCCAGCGTTACCTGCTCATGGAGGAGTGGGAGCGCGACGACCTCGTGCACAATCTCGTCACCGCGCTGCGCCAGTGTGACCGCATCGTCGCGGAGCGTATGGTCTGGCATTTCCTGATGGCCGAGGACGACCTGGGGCTGCGCGTCGGCGAGGGGCTGGGCATCACGCCGGACGACGTCGCCGGGCTGGAGCCGCTGCGCGACCAGGAGCTGACCGCCGAGGACCGCGGCCGGCTGGCCAAGCTCGGCAGGAACGGCCCGCGCGACGTCGAGGGGCTGAGGATGACCCACTGCGTCCCGGACGAGCGGGCGGCCCAGGCCGATCGCTGAGCGCCCGTCTTTATGTCCGCCTCTCACGGGCAGTGGTGTGAGGGGAGGTGTCGTCATGGACTACAAGCAGTGGAACATCCAGATCTGGATCAGCGAGGACGACGGCGACGCCGTGACCACGGCCACGGCGGTGCTGTTCACCCCGGCCGGCAAACGGCACGAGAGCGTGGCGCACGCCCGCCGCAATCCCGGCGACCGGCCCGTGCCCGGCATCGGGGACGAACTGGCCGCCGGACGGGCGCTGACGGACCTGGCCTCGAAGCTGATCGAGGACGGCGCCCAGGACGTGGCCCAGCTCGCCGGCCCCGTCTGACGATCAAGCGTCTGACGATCCGGCAGCCGACGATCCGGCACCTGACTATCAGGCGCCGGACGATCCTGGGTGCCGTCAGAGCAGCCCGGCGCTCGCCAGGAGCTTGCCGACCCGGCCCACCTCGTCGTCGTTCAGCGGGGTCTGCGGGAGCGCGGTGATCGGGCAGTCGATGACGCCGCGCAGGTGCAGCGCGGCCTTGAACGCCCCGAGGCCCGACGAGCTGCCGCCCATGCGGGCCCCGCCGACGTGCACGATCTCGAACAGCCTGACCAGGCGCTCCTGCTCGACCCTGGCCGCCTCCCAGTCGCCCTGGGAGGCGCACCGGTACAGCTCGACGTAACCCTGCGGGTCCACGTTGCCCAGGCCGGGCACCACGCCGTCGGCGCCCATCCACAGCGCGGAGTCCACGGTCACCTCCGAGCCCGTGAGCACGCTGAACGGCGCCTCGCGGCCCATGATGACCGCGCGCAGGCCGCCGTCGTCGCCGCTGGAGTCCTTCACCCCGGCCAGCACGCCCTCGGCGGCCAGTCCGAGCACCAGGTCCGCGCTCAGCTTGGTGTGCACGGAGACCGGCAGGTCGTAGGCGTAGACCGGCAGGCCGGTCCGGGCCGCGAGCGTCCTGAAGTGGGTGCGGATCTCGTCGGGATGCGTGCGGGTGTAGAACGGCGCGGTCGCCACCAGCCCGGCCGCCCCCGCCTCGGCCGCGACGCGGGCGTGTTCGAGCATCCGGGGCGTGGTCATGTCGATCACCCCGGCCAGCACCGGCACCTGCCCGCCCACATGCCCGGCCACGGTGTCCAGCACCGTCCGCCGCTGCGCGTCCGTCAGGTAGGCCACCTCGGAGGAGGAGCCCAGCACGAACAGCGCGTCCACGCCGCCGTCGACCAGGTGATCCACCAGGCGGACCAGCGAGGCCCGGTCCACCTCGTACTCCGGGGTCATGGGCGTGCAGACAGGGGGGATCACACCGGACAAACTCACACTCATATCCGCTCCTGGATCAGCTCGACGTCTGTGGATCCCGCCGCCACCGGATGGTGGCAGTGGAACAGGTGCTCGCCCTCGGCGCTCGCCGCGGGCATCTCGGCGGCGCAGACGTCGTCGGCCCGCCAGCACCGCGTACGGAACGGGCAGCCGCTCGGCGGCCTGGTGGCCGACGGCACCGCTCCCACCAGCGGGATCGGGTTGATCGGCGAGATCAGCCCCGGCGTGGCGGAGAACAGCGCCCGCGTGTACGGGTGCCGCGCGCCGAGCGGCACCGACGTCGCCGGCGTCTGCTCGACGATCCGGCCCAGGTACATGGTGACCACGCGGTCGCTCATCCTGCGCACGGTCTGGATGTCGTGGGAGACGAACACCAGGGCCAGCCCGAGCCGCTCCTTCAGATCCAACAGCAGGTTGAGGATCTGCGCCCGCACCGACACGTCGAGCGCGCTGGTCGGCTCGTCGGCCACGACGAGCTCGGGTTCGAGGGCCAGCGCCCTGGCGACGGCCACGCGCTGCCGCTGCCCGCCCGAGAGCTGGCCGGGCAGCGCCTCGCCCGCGCTCGCGGGCAGCCCGACCAGGTCGAGCAGCTCCCGTACGCGGGCGTCGCGCTGGGCGGGCGTGCCCCGGCGGTGCACGTCGAGCGGGTCGCGCAGCACCTGCCTGACCGGCAGCCGCCGGTTCAGCGCCGTGGACGGGTCCTGGAAGACCATGCCGACGCTGGAGCCGACCAGCCCGCGCCGCTCGGACTCCCTCAGCCCCCACAGGTCCCGGCCACGGAAGGCCACGGTCCCCGAGACCGGCCGCTGCAGCCCCACCAGCACCCTGGCCAGCGTGGACTTGCCGCACCCCGACTCCCCCACCACGCCGACGGTCTCGCCCGCGCGCACCGAGAGGCTCGCGGCGGTCAGCGCGTGGACGCGGTCGCGGGCGAACAGGCCGCCGGAGCGGGCCTTGTGCACGACGTGCACGTCCTTCAGCTCAAGCATGCCGCTCGCTCCTCTCCAGCGACTGCGCGGGGTGGTGGCAGGCCACCTGGTGCCCGGCCGCCCCCTCCAGCACCGGCTTCTCGGTCCGGCACACTTCGTCGGCCATCGGGCACCGGTCGGCGAACCGGCAGCCGGGCGGGAAGTCGGCCGGGGCCGGCACCACGCCGCGGATCTGCGTGAGCCGCTCGGCCCCCGACTCCAGCGACAGCACCGAGCCGAGCAGGCCGCGGGCGTAGTGGTGGGCCGGCCGGCCGACCAGCGACGCGGTGACGCCGGTCTCGACGATCTGGCCGCCGTACATGACCACCACCCGGTCGGTGACGTCCGCGACCAGCGCCAGGTCGTGCGAGACGAGGATCAGCGCGAACCCCAGCTCCGCGCGCAGCCGCAGCAGCAGCTCGATGACCTGCGCCTGCACGGTCACGTCGAGCGCGGTGGTGGGCTCGTCGGCGACGATCAGCTTGGGCTCGCGCGAGAGCGCCATCGCGATCAGCACCCGCTGCCGCTGCCCGCCCGACAACTCGTGCGGATAGGACGACAGGGTGCGGCGGGCGTCGAGGCCGACGAGTTCGAGCAGTTCGGCGGGGCTGCGCCGGCCGCCGCGCCGGGTGAGCTGCTTGAGCTGGGCCTTGATGGTCATGGCCGGGTTGAGCGAGGACAGCGCGTCCTGGTAGATCATCGCCATCTCGTGGCCGAGCAGGCGGCGGCGGGCGCTCCTGGACTCGGAGAGCAGTTCCCGCTGGTCGAAGCGGATGTGCCCGCTGACGCGGGCGTTTCGGGGGTGCAGGCCCATGATGGTGAGCGCGGTCAGCGACTTGCCGCAGCCGGACTCGCCGACCAGGCCGAGCACCTCGCCGGGACGTACCTCGAAGCCGATGCCGTCCACGATGTCCACGCCTTCGGCGAACCCGATGCGCAGCCGCTCCACGGACAGCACGGGCGGGCCTTGCGGCAGCGGGCGGGCCCGCTCGGCCAGCCGCCGCGCCGCCTCGGCCAGCCCCGGCAGCTCGACGACCTCGCCGGAACCGGGCCTGGCCTGCTCGAACGTGTCGTCCTTGCGCACCTGGGGCTTACCGGCGGCCGGAGCGGCCCAGGCGTCCGAGAGCCCTTCGGACAGGATGTTGAGCGCCAGCACGGTGATCAGGATGAGCAGGCCGGGGAAGACCGTGGCCCACCAGCCGCCGAGCAGCACCAGGTTCTTGCCGTCGGCGATGACGCTGCCCCAGGACGGGTCCGGCGGGCGCACCCCGGCCCCGATGAACGACAGCGACGCCTCGAACACGATCGCGTCGGCCACCATCACCGTGCAGAACACCAGCACCGGGGCCGCGCAGTTGATCGCCACGTGCCTGACGACGATGTGCGGGGTGCGGGCGCCGATGACGCGTTCGGCCGCCACGTAGTCCTCGCCGTACTGCGCGAGCACGTTGGCCCGCACGACCCGGGCCACCGACGGCATGTAGAGGAAGGCCATGGCCATGACCAGCACCGGGATGCTGCCGCCGAAGACCGCCACGAGCACCGCGGCGAGCGCGATGCCGGGGAAGGCCATGATGACGTCGAGCACGCGCATGAGCGTCTCGTCCACGGCCTTGCGCGAGGTGGCCGCGATCGCGCCGAGCGCCGCCCCGGCGACCAGGGCCAGCCCGGTCGCGCCGAGGCCGATGAGCAGCGACCAGCGGGCCCCGTACAGGAGCCTGGACAGGATGTCGCGGTTGGCGCTGTCGAGGCCCATCCAGTGCCGCGCGGACGGCCCGCCGCCGGCGACCTCCTGGAAGTACGGCGAGTGCGGCGCGATCCACGGCGCCAGCACCGCGGCCAGCACGACGACCACGATGACGCCCACCGAGACCCACGCCGCCGGCGTCAACCGGCGCGTGCCGCCGCCGGGCCTGGACAGGCGTTCCGTCAGTCCACGTCTCATGTGGCGCTCCTGAGGCGGGGGTTGACCAGCAGGTAGAGGACGTCCACGATCAGGTTGACGATCATGAACCCGATCGCGATGGTCAGCACCACGCCCTGGACGACGGCCGGATCGCCGTCACGCACGGCGTTGATCATGAGCTGGCCCATGCCGGGCAGCCCGTAGATCGTCTCGATCACCACCGTGCCGCCGATGAGGTAGCCGATGCGCAGGCCGAGCACGGTCAGCGGGTTGATCAGGGCGTTGCGCAGCACGTTCCGGCCGACGACCACGATCATCGGCAGGCCGCTGCCGATCGCGGTGCGCACGTAGTCGCGGTCCAGTTCCTCCACCATCGACGTACGGATGATGCGGGTGAGCTGGGCGGCGATCGGCAGCGACAACGACAGGGCGGGCAGCGTCATCGAGCGCAGCCAGCCGGTCAGCGAGTCGGCCGGGTTGATGTAGCCCCCGGTCGGGAAGAGCCCCTCGCCGACGGCCAGCCACTGGATCATCAGCAGCGCCAGCCAGAACGCCGGGGCCGCCACCCCGATCAGCGACACCATGCGGATCACCTGGTCCGGCCAGCGGTCGCGGAACAGCGCCGCCGTCACGCCGAACACCAGCGACAGCACCACCGCGACCGTCAGCCCGAGGAACGTGAGCTGCAACGTCAGCGGCAGCGCGGTCGTCACCGACTCGACGACCGGCTGCTTGGTCAGCACGCTGGTGCCCATGTCCCCCTGCGCCAGGTCGGCGACGAAGCGCACGTAGCGCAGGGGGAGCGGGTCCAGCAGGCCGTTGTCCACCTGGAACTGGCGGATCTGCTCGGGGGTCGGGTTCGCGCCCTGGAAGTAGGCGTACTCCGGCTTGCTGCCGGAGAAGCGCATCACGATGAACACGAACGCGACCACGCCGAGCACCAGCGGGATCAGGATGAGGAGCCGCCGCAGCAGCATCCGGACGACGAGCGTCATGTCCGCTTGGCCTGCAGCAGGTTGATGCCCGGGTAGGGCTGGGCGCGGATGCCGGACAGCTTCTTCGGGTCCCAGGCGGTCATCAGCTCGTTGTGCACGACCGGGTAGAGGATGGCCTGCTCGGCGACGAAGTCCAGATATTCATGGATCAGCTCCGTACGCGCGGCCGGGTCCGTCTCCTTGCCGGCCTCGTCCATCATCGAGAACAGCTTCTCCGCGTCCTTGGTGCCGTCCCAGTGGCTGTACTTCATCCACAGGCCGCCGGGCACGTAGTTGTAGTGCAGGATCAGGTCGGCGTCCATGCCGAACTGCTGGGGGTTCGAGGCCGCGGCGACCACCTGGTAGTCCTGGAACTGGTCCATCTTGGTGAACAGCGCGGCCGTGTCCTGCGGCTCCAGCGTCGTCTTGACGCCGACGGCCTCCCAGGAGGAGGCGATGGTGGGCAGGCAGTCGGCGATCCAGCTCACGTTGACCGCCATGAGGTTGACCGTCAGGCCGGTGACGCCGGCCTCCTTCAGCAGCGCCCTGGCCTTGTCGGGGTCGTAGTCGTAGACGACCGAGGCCCGTTTGTGGTCGGGGTGGCCCTCGTTGAGGAAGGAACTGGAGGCCGTGCCGTGGCCCTTGAGCGCCACGTCGATCATCTTGCCCTTGTCGATGGCGTAGTGCAGGGCCTGGCGCACCCGTATGTCGTCGAACGGCTTAGTGGCCGTGTTGAACATCAGGAACATGTGGTTCATGCCCTTGCCGCCCTCGACCGTCAGGCCCTGCTGCTTGAGCTGGTCGACGTTGGCGTACGGGATGTTGTCGGCGATCTGCGCCTCGGCGGAGCCGCCGGAGATCTTGGCCACGCGGGCGGCGGCGTCCACGATGGTCAGCCAGTTCATCTGCTTGACCGTGGCGGGCCGCGGCCCGTTGTAGCCGTCGAACGCCTCGAACGAGGTGTTCGACTTCGGGTTGTGCGCGACCAGCTTGTACGGCCCCGAGCCCACCGCCTTGCCGCCCTTGGCCTGGTCCCACGCGCCCGCCTGGCCGAAGACGTGCTTCGGCATGATCTTCGCGATCGTCAGCCGGGGCGCCGCGTCCGGGAACGGGAACTTGAAGACCAGCTCCACGTTCCGCTCGTCCACCTTCTTCACCTCCTGGAGCCAGGACTTGAAGAAGTTGCCCACCAGGACGTTGTCGGGGCCGAGAATGCGCTCGAAGGTGAAGACGACGTCGTCGGCGGTGACCGGCCGGCCGTCGTGCCACGTGGCGCCCTCCCTGAGGGTGAACGTCCAGGTGGTCGCGTTCAGGTCGGAGGGCAGCGCGGTGGCGAGCGCGGGATAGGGCTCGCGGGTGATCGGGTCGGTGTCGAGCAGACCTTCGTAGACGTGGTAGATGCCGGCCATCGCGAAGGCCGAGGCGGTCTGCGTCGGGTCCCAGCTCTGGTCGTTGCCGTACCCGATCACGGCCGTGATGAGGTCTTTGTTGGATCCGGCGCCGACCGAACCGGTCGAGGCCGGGCCTGCCGAGCAAGCGGAGAGCGTGGCCGCGATGAACGCCGCCGCACCGGCCGCCCCGCTGTGACGCAGGAAGTCGCGGCGACTGAACTCAGAGCTCACGGATGCCTCCTGAGGGAGTAGTAGAACGTGGGACATCCCATGTCCTACGATGTGCGTAAGGTGGACGCTAGATGCCACCCAGGCGTGAGGTCAACGGAAGATTTCCGGATTGTTACCTGAGACGAAAGGATTCTTCATGGCCACAGTCCCGCGTCCGGCGCGCCTCAGCCGCGCCACCGAGGCCCAGGAGGGCGTCAAGGACCTCATCGTCAGACGCGGGCTGGTGGCGGGCGACCCGCTCCCCACCGAGTCGGAGCTCATGGAGGAACTCCAGGTCAGCCGCAACTCGATCAGGGAGGCGCTGAAGGCGCTCCAGGCGGTCGGCATCGTGGACATCCGCCACGGCTTCGGCATGTTCGTCGGCCGGATGTCCCTGGCCGGGCTGGTCAACGAACTGACCTTCCACAGCCGCATCACCCTCCAGAACGGCGCCAACCACCTCGCCCACCTGGTCGAGATCCGCGAGATCCTGGAGAGCGGCCTCGTGCAGCGCCTGATCGACCTCGGCCCCGACGCCGACCTGACACCGGCCGCCGGCGTCATGGACCGGATGGAGAGCGAGGCCCAGGCCGGGCTGGTCTCCCCCGAGACCGACCGCCTCTTCCACGACCTGCTCTACCGCCCCCTCGGCAACCCGCTGGTCAGCCAGCTCCTGGGCGCGTTCTGGGACGTCTACTACCAGCTCCGCGACGCCCTCGGCGCCCCCGACGAGCCGCCCGCCGACGTCGCGAAGCGGCACCGCGACATCTACACGGCGGTGCTCAAGGGCGACCGGGACGCCGCCGTGGCCGCCGTGCACGCGCACTTCGAGGGCGTGCGCAACCGGGCGGCCCGGATCGGCAGCCGGCCATGAGCCGGTGACACCCGGTGACACCCGGTGACGCGCGCCCGGACGCGCCGGCTCAGGAGGCGGGCCAGCGCTCCACGCGACGCCACCGCCCCCGCCACTCGCCGAACCACTCCGCGAACCACGGGTGCGCCCCGGCCAGCGGCATGATGTACGCCACGGTCTCCAGGTAGTAGCGCCGCTGGAACCGCCACGACATCCGCTGCAGTTCCTGCACGTTGCTCACCCGGTCCGACAGCTTGACCAGCACGGCCCGCGGCGGCGCCTTGACCAGCGAGGCCAGATGGTCGGCCTTCGACCCGCCGCGCGGCCTGCTCACCCACCGCACCAGCGCCGCCACCTCGGGCCCGAAGCGCCGCGCGAGCTCCCCCTCGGTGCACGACGTGTCCTCCAGCACGTCGTGCAGCACGGTCGCGACCAGCACCTCCCTCTCGCTGAGCTTCGCGCCGGTCACGGCCACCTCCAGCGCCTCCAGCAGGTGTTCGACGTACGGCCGCCCGGTGGGCCGCTGCTGGACCCCGTGCTTGCGCCGGGCGAAGGCGACCGCGTCGCGCAGGGCCACCACGGTGGGCTCCGGCAGGGCCCGGCTCAGCGGGCCCTGCGCGTGTGCCCAGGACGGCCAGCTCGTGAAGATCTCCATACCGCTCCTTCGCATGGGGTCGTGCCGCGAGCGTGTCCTAGGCTGAGGATATGGCCGAGATCGCTGTCCCAGACGGGTCGTGGACGTTCAATGGAGAAATGCTGCGGATCGTCCCGGGAAGCGGCAAGGACATTCACGAGCTGCGCCGCTCGCTCGGCGAGGTGCACGTGCCGCTGGAGGCGATCGCGGGCGCGTCGTTCGAGCCCGCGCGCAAGGGCGGCCACCTGCGTCTGAAGCTGCGCAAGGGGGCCGACACACTGTTCGACGTCGCCGCCGGCGCCCTGGGCGCGCCGGCCGACCCGTACCGGCTGGCCGTGCCGAAGGCGCGGGCGGGCGCGGCCGAGTACTTCGCCGACGAGGTGCGCGACACCCTGCTCGTCTACCAGACGCCCGGCGGCTCCTGCGACGAATACCTCATGCCCGCCCCCGCCGTGCCCATCTCGGCCACGGCCGGCGACGGCACGGCGCTCTTCGACGGCGAGCGGGTGCGGCTGGAGTGGAACGGCTTCGCCGCCTCCGACAAGGAGCGGGCGGGCCCCCAGGAGTTCCCGCTGCCGGACGTGGTGGGCGTGGAGTGGAAGCCGCAGTCCGGGATGGGCTACGGCACGCTGCGCTTCCGGCTCAAGGGCGAGGGTCCGCCCCAGTCGCCGCAGAAGGACCCGCGCTGCGTGTCCTGGGGCATCCAGCGCTACGGCGGCGCGACCGCCCTGGTTGCGGCGGCCGTACTGGCCCGCCTGCCGCGCGAGCAGCCGGAGCTGCCGCCACCCGCCGCACCGGTCGCCGACGACGTGCACGACGCGGTCCTGCGCCGGCTGACCGAGCTGGGCCAGTTGCACCGTGCGGGGGTGCTCACCGACGAGGAGTTCGCGCAGGCCAAGCAGGCGATGATCCGCCGGCTGCAGGAGTCGTGATTCACCCTCCCCGTCACCACGGATTGCGTACGCTCGACTACGTAACGTGATGATTGTAGGTGGGGAGAGGCAATGTTCGGAAGATCACACCTCGCGTCCGCCGCCGCGGGAGCGGCCCTCGCGCTCGCCTCGGCGGGGCTGCCGTCGTACGCGTCGGTCGCGGCGACGGTCCTGCGGTGCGACACGTACGTCCACGGCAGCGACGAGGACCTCGGCATCGCCGCGTGCGCCAATCCCACGGACCAGGTCTGGGTCTTCCGCGCCGTGGTCGTCTGCGGCCGGGCCCCGGACGTGGCGGGCGCGTGGGTGACACTCCCGCCCGGCGGTTACGGAGAGTCGCAGGGTTACTGCGCCGGCGGCTTCACCAGCGGGGTCGAAACCGTCGGCGTGGACGAGCACCCCGCCTCGGAAACCGGCGTCGCCGAGACCCGGCCCGGCGACACCCTGGACCCATGACGAAGGGCACCGCCGTCAGACGGTGCCCTTGTCAGTGCTGGTGCGCCGCCAGGGACTCGAACCCCGGACCCGCTGATTAAGAGTCAGCTGCTCTAACCAACTGAGCTAGCGGCGCAACAGATGTAACTGTATCAGCCGCCCGCCACTGCCCGCGCCGCGTCAGCCCAGCCGGGTGGCCAGCTTCTCGTACGACCCGATCACCAGATCCCAGAAGGCCGGCACGTCGAGAGAGGTCGCCACCAGGGCGTTCGCGTCCCGGTCCGAGATCTTGAAGTCGGTGACGGTCATGCCCCGGGTGTGCTGCCCGGCGGTCTCCACGTTCACCACGGCCGGCACGCAGGTGAACAGCCCGGGGTCGAGCACGTACGCCACCGCGCACGCGTCGTGGATGGCCGGGCCGCTCTCGTCCGTGACCACCCCGTAGAACTGCGCGGCCGGTACCAGCAGGCCGGACAGCCGCCCGAGCGGCCGCATGCGCTCCAGCACCCCCGACGTGACCGAGGCCGTCAGTGTGACGTCCAGCCCGAGCATCTTGACCGTCCAGCCGGCCTCGAACACGATCGCCGCGGCCTCGGGGTCGGCCAGCATGTTGAACTCGGCCGCCGGGTTGTGGTTGCCGCGGGTGTAGGAGCCGCCCATGATGACGAGGTCGCGGGCCCACTCCACGATGCGGGGCTCACGGCGTACGGCGAGGGCGATGTTGGTCAGCGGGCCCACGGCGACCAGCGTGATCTCGCCGGGGGCGGCCTCCAGCGTGCGCACGATGAAGTCGACCGCGTGCCCCTCCGACGGCCCTCTCCCGGGCTGGGGCAGCACCACGTCGCCGAGGCCGGTGCTCCCGTGCACGGCGGTGGCCCTGACCGTGCGGTGCAGCAGCGCGCCGGCGCTGCCCGGGGTGACGGGCACGTCGCCCAACTGGAGGAACTCCCGCAGCGCGAGCGCGTTCGCGGTGGTCAGTTCGAGATCGACGTTCCCGCCCACGGTGGTGACGCCCACGATGTCGAGGGAGTCGGAGGAGCCGGCCGCGAGGGCCAGGGCGAGCGAGTCATCGATGCCGGGGTCACAGTCGATAAGAACCTTTTTCACATCACCGGAGGATACGCATGGATCGGGCCGGGCAGTTCCCCCAAAGCTGCCCGGCCCGATCGGTGGCGGTCCAGGCCGGCGCTTTCCCCCAAAAGCGCCGGCGGTCCCGCACTTGCGAACCGCGGTCCCCCTCCGCGTCCGCTCGGTGAAGGTCCTTCGGCCAGTAGCAGTGCTGCTGACCTGGTACAACGCTACCGAGACGAATGCAACGGACCCGTCATAACGCGGTCGAATATCTGTTTAATCCGCCTACGGAAGCTCCAATCGAACCTCCGTGCCTTCACCAAGTGACCGGCTCACGGTGCAGTACTTCTCGTGCACACGCCCGGCCACCGCCCGGAACACCTCGTCGGCCGCCTCGGAGGGCAGCTCCACGTCGTAGGTGACCGTCACCGGGCCGAGCTTGTTCTGCTCGACCTTGTCCGCCTGCACCGTCATCGCCAGCCGTACCAGGCGATGCCCGCGCTTGGCGGTGAGCGGCTCGACGGTCACGATGTTGCACCCGCCCACCGCGGCCAGCAGCAGCTCGACCGGTGTGAACACCCCTTCCTCGTCTGCGCCGCCCATGAGAACCTCGGCGCCGCGGGCGTTGACCGCCCGGAACCCGCCCTCTTCAGTCCGCTCGACACGCACGTTAGCCATGTTTCAGACCCTACTCAGGAAGCTTTAATGTTCGTTCAGGATCGTGAGGTCATGGCTAGCGAGGTGAACGTTCGTCAGGGCCCGGTCCTCTTCTGGAGCGGCGTCGCGGTGGCCGAGTTCGGCGCGATCGGGCCGGGTTTCGGTTATCCGTGGTCTCCGGCCGCCTACGCGGCGGCGGCGGCGCTCGTGGGGCTCGGTTTCCTCAGCGTCAAGGCGGCCGACTACCTGCGTACCGAGGAGGCCAGGCAGCGCCTGCTGCTCGGCGGCTACCTCGCGGGCGCGCTGCTGGTGGCCCACCAGTTCAGCGCCACCGCCCACGCGCCGAGTGCGAGCCGGGTGGCCTCGCTGCTGATCTACGCGATGGCGGCGGTGATGGCCGTCTGGAGCCACGCGGCGCCCGGCGCGAGCAGGCCCGCCCTGCTGATCGCCACCGGGCTCAGCCCCGGCTCGCTGCGCCGGCGGCTGGCCGGCGCGACCGACACGGTGGCCGTCTTCCGCACCGACCGCGTCACCGACGAACTGCGCGACCTCGAGACCCGCTACGGCCTCATCCTCGTGGTCGGCGACGAGCACGACCCCAGGGTCAAGGAGCGGGTGAGCGCCTCGGGGCTGAGCCGCGAGATCCCCGACATCGCCGAGCGCGAGGTGGTCGTGGCCGGTCCGCGGCGGTTCAAGCGGTACGTCGGGGGCGCGTTGTCACGCCTCGCTGTCCCCAGATCACAGATTCATTTCAAATCAGGGCAAAAGGTTTAGGCTGACCATACGCCCCATCTGACAGCGTGAATCTCAGACAAGGAGGCAAGGTGACGACTTCTGATCTCGCCGGATCCGCGGCTGCTGATATCGCCGAGTCCGCGGCTTCCGATATCGCCGAGTCCGCGGCTGCTGATTTCGCCGAGTCCGCGATGACCTTTCCTGGAAGCGCCCGTGTCGAGACGGTCATGGGCCGGCCGGTCAGCGTGGACATCCGCACGGCCCTGCCGGCCCGCGAACTCACCCCTCTGCTCGACGACGCGTTCGCCTGGCTGAGGTGGGTGGACGACACCTTCGACCCGCACCGGCCGGACAGCCAGATCGCCCGGCTCAACCGCGGCCAGACGCTCCGGCAGATCCCCGAGCTCGTCGAGGTCCTGCACCGGTGCGACGAGCTCAGCGAGGCCACCGGCGGCTGGTTCGAGGCCCGCATCGGCGGGGTCATCGATCCGTCCGGATTCATCAAGGGCTGGGCGCTGGAGCGCCTGTCGCGCGCCCTGTCCAACGCCGGCGCCGGCGACCACCGCATCGCCGCGGGCAACGACATCAGGGTCCGCGGCTCGATCGCCCCCGGCAGGCGCTGGCGCGTGCACGTCCGCGACCCGCGTACCGACGTCGTCCGCAAGGTCGTCTTCGCCCACGACCTGGGCATCGCCACCTCGGGCGGCTCGTCCGTGGTCGATCCGCACACCGGCCTGATCCAGGACACCCTCGGCTCGGTCACGGTGATCGGCCCCGACCTCGCCGTGGCCGACGCCTACGCCACCGCGATCTACGCCATGGGCCCCGTACGCGGCCGCCGGTTCGCCGCCGGCCTCGCGCGCACCAGGCCGTACGAGACCATGATCATCGCCAAGGACGGTCAGGAGACCACGACGCCCGGCTTCCTCGACCACAGCGCCGAGACCCGGCTGGCCGGCTGACCCCGCCCCGTCACGCGTCGGGGTGCTGGCGCAGATATTCGATGTAAACCGGGCGCAACGCCTCGCCCAGCTTGCCCTCGCCTGCCGCGATGGCGTCGCTGAGCAGCGCGGACACCTTGCTGAGGTCGTTGGCGGTCTCGTTCGGATGACCGCTGGCGGCCTCAGCCGCCGGAATGACCTTCAGCAACTCCCACAGGAACCCCAGATCCCCGTGGCGCACCGCGTAGCGCACCGCTCGCTCGTGCAACTCGTCGGCCGGCAGCGACTCGAGCCCGTTCGCGTCCATCTCGCTCCCTCCCCTGCACGCCTCTGCCCCGAGGGAGCGACGATAACCCGGACCTACGCACAGTGACCGAGGGGTATCGCGCAGACCGCACCCCTATCGAGCGCCGATCTCAAGTGGGAGGATCAACCAGCGTGAGATTCATCATCAGAACCGTCGCCGCCGCGGTGGCCCTCTGGGTGGCCATCCAGTTCATCGACGGCATCGACGTAGACGCCCCCACCAATTCAGGCACCTACTGGGGTGTCCTGCTGCTCGTGGCGCTGATCTTCGGCGTCGTCAACGCGATCGTCAAGCCCATCGTGAAGGCGCTGGGCTGCGCGATCATCGTCCTGACCCTCGGCCTGTTCCTCCTGGTCATCAACGCGGCCATGCTGTTCCTGACGAGCTGGATCGCCGGCCAGTTCGACATCCCCTTCCACGTGGACAACTTCTATCCGGCGGCGTTCTGGGGAGCGGTCATCATCAGCCTGGTGAGCTGGCTGCTCGGCCTGTTCATCCCCGACAACGACTGACCCCCTGCCCCCATGGAACTCGACGGCGTCGGCCTGACCTGCGCGCAGGTCCACGAGGTGGCGTACGGCGGGGCCCGGGTCACGATCGTCTCCCTCGATCGGGCCCGGGCCGCGTGGGCCACCGCCCAGGAACTGACCGCCCCCGTGTACGGCAAGAGCACCGGCGTGGGCGCCAACCGGGACGTCCTGCTGGAGGGCGCCGGCCACGACCTGCTGCGCAGCCACGCCATCGCCGCCGGGTCGCCGATCCCGCCCGCCCGGGCCCGGGCCATGCTCGTGGTCCGGCTCAACCAGCTCCTCGCGGGCGGCTCCGGCGTGGACCCGGCCGTCTGCCGGGCGCTGGCGTACGCGCTCAACCACGGCTACACCCCGCCCCTGCACACCTACGGCGCCATCGGCACCGGCGACCTCACCGCCCTCGCCACCACGGCCCTGTGCCTCATGGGCGAACTCCCCTGGCAGCACAGCACCTCCCCCACCGCGCTCCCGCCATCAGCCCCTCCGAACCCACCGGACGACGGCCCCGTGCCCGTTCATCCGCTCGCACCGAGTGACGCGCTGCCGTTCATCAGCTCCGGCGCGGCCACGCTCGCCGACGCCGCCATCGCCTGCCACCGCCTGCGCCGCCTCCTCGACGCCGCCGTGGACGTGGCGGTGCTGTCGTTCACGGCGGTGGACGCCTCGGCCGAGCCGCTGGCCGCCGCCGTGCAGGAGGCGCGCCCGCACCCGGGCCAGGCCGTGGTGGCCGCCCGGCTGCGCGGCCTGCTCGCCCACGAGCCGACCACCCGCGTCCAGGACCCGTACGGCTTCCGCGCCTTCCCCCAGGTGCACGGGGCCGCGCTCGACGCGCTCGGCCGGGCGATCACCACGATCGAGACCGACCTCAACGCCTCCACCGAGAACCCGCTCTTCGCCGCCTCCCTGGCCTGGCACAACGGCAACTTCCACAGCGCGCCCGTGGCCCTGGCCCTCGACGCGCTGCGGGCCGCGCTGGTCCAGACGGCCCAGCTCAGCACGGCCCGCCTGGCCACGCTGATGGACCCGGCCTACACCGGCCGGCTGCCCTTCCTCGCCGATCGTCCCGGAGCGTCGGGCGCGCTGATCCTCGAGTACGTCGCCCAGGACGCCCTGGCCGACCTGCGCCATCTCGCCGCCCCGGTGACGACGGGCGCGGCGGTGATCTCGCGGGGCACGGAGGACCACGCGGGCTTCGCCACCCAGGCCGCCCGGCACACGCTGCGCTGCGTGGAGCCCCTGGAGATCATCCTCGCCTGCGAACGCACCGCCGCCGCCCGTGCCCTGCAGCCGCCGCCGCCCGACCGTCCGCTCACGGCCGATCTGGCGGAGTCACGCGGCCTGCTGTCCGGCGAGTGACCGCGCACGGCTCAAGGGACGCGGGCCACCGACCCGCGCTCGCGCAGCGTGGGTGTCTGCATGACGCGCCGCCGCCGGGCACCGCCGTCGGCGGCGGCCGAGATGAGCCGGACGGCCGCGCGCACGATCCCGTCGATGTCCCAGTCGACGGTCGTGAGCCCCGGCGACAGCAGCCCCGACATCGGGTGATCGTCGTAGCCCATGACGGAGACGTCGCCGGGGATGGACAGCCCCAGCTCCTGGGCCGCCGCGTAGACGCCGTACGCGATCGAGTCGGCGAAGCAGAAGACCGCGCTCGGCCGCGTGCGGCTGAGCAGGTCGTGGGCGGCGGTGGTGGCGCCGGCCAGGCCATGGGGGGCGGTGCTGACCTGGATGTCGAGCCCCAGCCGCACGGCCTCGGCGGTGACGTGCACGTCGGCGGGCCGGTCGGGGGTGCTGGCCTGGGTGGAGGTGAGGACGGCGACCCGGCGGTGGCCGAGCGCGCGCAGGTGCTCGAGGGCGAGTGTCACCCCGCTGCGGTTGTCGAAGACGACCTCACCGGCCGTGCCCGCGATGGAGTCGCCGATCGCGACCACCGGCAGCGACTCGCACAGCTCGGACCAGAACCCCGCGACCGGGTCGATCGGCTGCACGATCAGGCCGTCGACGCGCTGGTCGCGGAGCTGCTGCGCCAGGGCCCGCTCTCTGGTGGGGTCGCCGAACGCGTCGAGGATCAGCGCGTAGCGGTCCTTCTCCCGCAAACCCCTGCTGATGCCGACCGCCAGGGACTGCTGCCAGAGGTCTTCCAGCGAGCCGCACAGCAGGCCGATCATGCCGGTACGCCCGCTGGCCAGGGCTCTGGCGATGGGATCGGCCTCGTAACCGAGCTCGGCGGCGGCGGCCCGCACGCGCTCGATGGTCTCCTCCGACACCTGCATCCCGCGTAGCGCGTAGGAGACGGCCGCCGGTGACAGCCCGGTGGCCTGGGCCACCTCACGGATCGTCGCTCTCTTCCGAGGCATTACGCCAGCCTATTGCGTGACACCGACAGAAGCCGATTCCCCGTCAGTGAATTGTCAGCTTCGCCGTCAGGCCGGAGGTCCGGCCCGTTGACAAGGCTCAGGTGAAACGGTTCACTGAACCGTATCACTGAAGCGATTCACACCTAAGACGTCACAGCGCAGAGCGTTTACATGTATTGTGAGTAGGAAATAGCGGAAGGAGTGGCCGCCGATGAGCGTCGATGTGCACCAGCACCTGTGGACGGGTGCGTTCGTCGATGCCCTGCGCGCCCGCACGGCCCCGCCGCGCCTCGACGGCTGGACGCTGATCCTCGACGGCGAGCCCCCGTACGAGGTCGATCCCACCGACCACGAGCACCGCGACACCACCGGCCTCGACCTCGCCCTGGTGTCGCTGTCGAGCCCGCTCGGGATCGAGTTCCTGCCGCCCGAGGAGGGCTGGCCGCTGCTCGACGCCTACCACGACGGCGCGCTGGCGCTGGGCGAGCCGTTCGGCGTGTGGGCGGCCACCTGCCACAGCGAGCCCGACCCCGGCCGCCTGGCCGAAGACCTCGACCGCGGGCTCGTCGGCCTGCAGATCCCGGCCACCGCCGCGCCCGACGACGAACTGCTCGACGTGCTGACCGACCGCGACCTGCCGCTGTTCGTACACCCGGGTCCGGCCGCGCAGCCGATCGGCCCGCCACCGTTCGCGCGGCGCAAGCACACCGCCGCGACACCCCCGTGGTGGCCCGCGCTGGTGCCGTACGTGCAGCAGATGCACGCGGCGTGGCACTACTTCCACGCCGTCGTCCGCCCCAGGCATCCGCGGCTGCGGGTCTGCTTCGCGCTGCTCGCGGGGCTGGCGCCGCTGCACGGCGAACGCCTGATCGCGCGGGGCGGCGGCGGGCGCGGGCTGGTCGATCCGGACTTCTTCGTGGAGACCTCCTCGTACGGCCCGCGCGCCATCGACGCGATCGTCCGCGAACTGGGCATCGACGTCGTGGTCAACGGCTCCGACGCCCCCTACGCCAAAGCCCCCGATCCCGGTCTCGGCGCCGCCGCGGACCACGCGATCAGGGTCGTCAACCCCCGTCGTCTACTCAGCGGAAAGGAGACTCGCAAGTGAGCACTGACCAGATCCAGGACGGGGGCACCTGTGCCGGACTCCCCGAACGCGTCCTCGACCGGCGCGAACTGCGCGACCTGGTGAACGAGCTGGCCGCGCACCCGGAGGAATGGCGTGAGCAGGTGGACTTCCCCGCCGACGGCGGGCGGCACTACGCCTCGCTCTACCGCGACGCGTACGTGGACGTCTGGCTGCTGTGCTGGCGTCCCGAGGACGACACGGGCTGGCACGACCACGACATCTCCTCGGGAGCCGTGCACGTGGTGCGGGGCGCGCTGCAGGAGTGCAACCCGCGCATCGGCGGCGAGCACCTGGAGACGGTGGTTCCGGAGGGGCAGTCGTTCTCCTTCGGGCCCGACCACATCCACCGGCTCACCGGCGCGGTGGACGAGAGCGTCTCGATCCACGCGTACTCGCCGCCGCTGTGGCGGCTCGGCCAGTACTCGATCGACGGCACCGGCGTCATGCGCCGCGTCTCGGTGAGCTACGCCGACGAGCTCCGGCCGATGGACGACCCGATCGGGCCCGAGCCCGTCGCCTCCGGACACCTCGAGCCCGTCGCGCCCGAGCCCGTCGGCTCCGTGGCCTGAGCGACCGCTGCCGCGAGACCATGCCGGACGGCGGGTCCCGCGGCAGCGGCCGTCAGCCGGCCCTGCCCAGCGTGGCGGGACGTCCGGCCAGCCAGCCGGCCACGATCTGCACCGCGAGCACCCCGAGCCCGGCCAGCAGCGGCACCGTCCAGCCCCCGGAGACCTGCCGCAGGAACCCGAACAGCAGCGGGCCCACCGCCGCGATCGCGTAACCCACGGACTGCGCCACCGCCGACAGCGCGGTCACCTCGGCCGGACTCGACGGGCGCAGCGCGATGATCAGCAGCGCCAGCGCGAACGAGGCCCCCTGCCCGATGCCGAGCACCACCATCCACAACCACGGCGCGGCGGCCGGGGCCAGCAGCATGCCGAGGTAGCCGAGCACGGTCAGCGCGCCGGCCCCCACCACGTACGGGACCTGCGAAGCACGCCGGCCGGCCAGGACCGGCACGGCCAGTGACGTGACGACCTGGACCGCGTTCGTCAGGCTGAGCAGGTAGCCGGCCTGGTCGGCGGGGAGCCCGGCCTCCAGGAAGATCGTGGGCAGCCAGGCCAGCATGACGTAGAAGGTGAGCGACTGCAGGCCCATCAGCGCGGTGACGTACCAGGTGACGCGGCTGCGCAGAACCATCCCGAACGGCCGGGGCCCGTTCTGCCCGCCCGCCTGCCCGCGCAGCGCCTGCGGCAGCCAGAACAGCGCCGCCAGCAGGGCGGGCACGGCGAGCAGGGCCGAGACGCCGCGCCAGCCGTAGCCGGTGGCGCGTTCGAGCGGGATCACCAGCGCGGAGGCCGCCGCGGCCCCGGCCACCACGCACGAGACGTAGACGCCGGTCAGGAGGTTGACCCGGGTGGGGAAGTGCTCCTTGACGATGCCGGGCATGGAGACGTTCATGACGGCGATGGCGGTGGCGGCCAGGGCGGAGCCGAGATAGAGGACGGGCGCGCCGTCGAGACCGCGCAGCACCAGGCCGGCGGCGATGACCAGCAGCCCCGCCAGCAGTGTGCGGTCGAGGCCGACGCGCCGCGCGAGCATCGGCGTGACCGGTCCGAACACTCCCAGGCAGACCACCATGACCGTGGTGATCGCGCCGCCGCCCGCGGGGGTGAGGCCGACGTCGTTCATGATCTCGTCGAGGAGCGGGGAGACGCCCGCGATCGCCGGGCGCAGATTGAGCGCGGCCAGAGCGAACCCGGCGAGCAGCATGGCGGATCTCAACGACATGATGGACCACTCTGGCACACCCGGTTGACAACGTTGTCCGCCTCTCCTCCATGAGAAATGATCCTCGCGTGAGACCGACGATGAAGGACGTCGCCTCGGCGGCGGGCGTGGCGCTCAAGACCGTCTCGCGCGTCGTGAACGGCGAGCCGGGGGTGCACCCGGCCACCGCCGAGCGGGTGCGCGCGGCCATCGACCGGCTGGGTTACAGCCGCAACGAGAGCGCACGGGTGCTGCGCAGGGGCAGGACCGCCACGATCGGGCTGGTCATCGAGGACGTCGCGGACCCGTTCTACTCGGGTCTGACCAGGGCCGTCGAAGCGGTGGTCATCGGCCACGGGTGCCTGCTGCTGAGCGGCTCGTCCGGGGAGGAGCCGGGCAGGGAGCGGGAACTGGTCGAGACGTTCTGCGCGCGGCGGGTGGACGGGCTGATCATGGTGCCGGCGGGTGACGATCACACCTACCTGCGGCCGGAGCTGGAGGCGGGCACGCCGATGGTGTTCGCCGACCGGCCGCCGGGAGCCGGGATCGACCTCGACACGGTGCTCACCGACAACGTGGGCGGGGCCCGGCAGGCGGTGCGCCACCTCCTGACGCACGGCCACCGCCGCATCGCCTTCCTCGGCGACGACCCGGCCATCTTCACGGCCTCCGAGCGGTTGCGCGGCTACCGGGCGGAGCTGGGCGGGCTCTTCGACGAGCGGCTGGTGTCGATGCGCGGGCCGGCCGCCGAGCCGGCCCGCGCGGAGCTGGCGCGCATGTTCGCCCTGGAGGACCCGCCGACGGCGCTCTTCACCGGCAACGGGCGGCACACCGTGACCACGCTGCGGGCCCTGGAGGGGCGGCGGGTGGCGCTGGTCGGGTTCGACGACTTCGAGCTGGCCGACCTGCTCAGCCCGGGGGTGAGCGTGGTGGCGCAGGATCCGTCCTGGATGGGGCGGGTGGCGGCCGAGCTGCTGTTCCGGCGGCTGCGCGGCGACGTCGGCCGGTCCGAGCACATCGAACTGCCGGTCCGGCTCATTGCCCGCGGCTCGGGCGAACTCCCCCCGGCCCCTCCCGCCTGACCC